>JBEKLF010000254.1:0-12301 GCA_050010335.1 Terriglobia bacterium | reverse complement strand
ATGGGAAAACTCGTTCCAGTCCCTTGGTGGAATGGATTGCCTTTGCGGCTGACCATCTAGAATGGGCCGGCTGACAACCCTAAAACTTAGGCGAATTCCGTTCCGTGGAAATTCAGGCTAGGGCAGTTGGTGGACAGCGGGCCGCGGTCACTGCTCGCGTCAGCGCGGGCTCTTTCTTCCATGACAAGCTGCACATGAACCCCGTGCGTAGTGGCTGGCGAAGAGGCCGAAGAATGGGCCAGGGTCGAGCTACGACTATTTTGCTTTGGACGAGGCGGCGGAATCGGCGTGACCCAACCCGATTCACGACGGGCGATTGCGGCTGGGGCATCGGGCGTGAGAAAATCGGGACCGAATGCAGGAGCAATCCATCGCATGGGGAACTCGTTCACGAGACTCCAAGGCAAATACTTGGCATACATCGCGGAGGCATTATGAACGCCGACTCACCTCCCGAAGTCGTCGATTTCATTACCACCGAAGACGGTGATGACCTCATCGTGTCGTTTGCGATCGCCACCCAGGTGCCCGGCGATGTCGTCAGCCTCACCTTGATCCGGACGCCGAAATTCGAGTTCGCCCTGCCGGATGACGAGCGGGGCGTGAGCGTGTCGCACGAGTCCTTTCCCCAAGGGGATGAGCTGGAACATTTGCAGCGCATCAGGGTGGCGCCGCCAGTCGTTTCGATTGCGACGACACACAGACGGTACGAGCTTGATGTGTCAAAGGTGGATGATGGCGAACTGGGCTCCGCGCAGCGGGTGCTCGAACGGATGAACTTCGATAATCGCCTCGTTCTAAGGCTCGCCTAAAGCTAAAGTGCTTCCCCTCGGGTTCAAGAGGGGGAATCTACGGAAGTCAGGGGCTCCTCAATTGGGGTCTGTTACACTGCGGGTATGCGCATTGCATGGCTATTTCTTCTGTTGCCCCTAACCACCGCGCAGGCACAGGTGACCCATTACAAGACAAAGTTAACACCCGACCTCGATCACCACCTCCTGATAGGCGATGAGACCATAGAATTTCATCACGACGCGGGGGCTGTGGAATGGCAAAAGCAAGCCGGTTTGCAGATTTCCAGCATAAGTTTAGCCGACGGTGAAACTGCCTTGAAAGATGAGGCTGTGGGCGTCCGCTTGCGTACCGGCGGCGAGCACATGCTGCACGTCAAATACACGGCTGCTCCGGCTCCCGGCATTTCCTGGTTTGCCGGTCAGGATGGGTTCAATACCGAGTTCTATTGTGAAGCGTGGATGGTCTGTGACAATGCTCCGGCAGAGAGAGCCACGCTGACGCTGGAGATCGTTATTCCCCGAGCGAGTGACCTGACTGCGGTGGGCCCCGGCCGCCCCAAGAACCCGTGGCGAGACAAAATGGGGGAGCATTTTGTATTCGAACAGGGAGAGCCTGTTCAGACCTATCTGTTCAGCTTCGGAGTCGCCAAGCTGAATCGATCGGTGGACGGGAGATTCGTTGTTTATGCTCCGGAGGGTGGGCCACACAGTGTTGCGCTCGCGAAAACCGCGGATGCCTATGCATTCCTACGCGACAAAGCCGGCGTAGATTTTGCCAATCGCCAATACGCGCAGGCCTTCCTGCCAGCACTCGTCGAACAAGAGGCGGGCGGACTCGCGTTGATGCCCTCCCGATATCTCGCCAAACTTGAGCGGGAGGATCAAGTGATGGACATGGCGCACGAACTGGCGCACCAGTGGTGGGGCGTGCTGGTGGGAATTCGTTCATGGTCGGATTTCTGGCTCAATGAAGGTATGGCAACCTTCATGGCGGATGCCTACTTGGAACACCACAATGGGCGGGCGGCATACGATCAGGAAATCTCCTCAACAAAGGGTCGGATGGGGGAGCTACGTGCGCAAGGGAAGGATCGCCCCTTGCATTGGGAAGCCTGGAAGGATGCTCACGACGCGCTCGGGCGGCTTCCCTATGTCAAAGGCGCGCTGTTCCTCGACCGATTGCGAACCGAACTGGGCGAGGAAAAGTTCTGGGGTGGAATTGCATTCTATACCTCCCGAAATGCACAACGCTTGGTGGATTCGCAAGACTTCGAGCGTGCCATGGAAGATGCCAGCGGTCGAGATCTCAAGCCCTTGTTTGATGAGGCGGTGTTTCACTGAACTTGGGGCGATTTAACGAGCAGATTCTCTTTTAAGATGGTTCGACGCTTAGTTGTTAGCAAACGACCTATCCCCGCCGAAAAACGTCCTTAATACGGTTTAGACCAATCCTGCCAGGCCAGCCCTTTGGCTCTCGCGAACTCCGTAACATTTGCGGTCACCAAAGTAAACTTGCGCTGGAGCGCCTGACCTGCAATCAACAAATCATAGGCGCCAATCGGTTTACCAGAAGCCTCCAATGCCGCCCGAATCGCGCCCGCAGACTGGGCATCCTCATCGTCAAAAGCCAGAAGCGAAATGGGCCCGCCAAAGAATGCTTCAAGGCGATGGCGATTGGCATCCGGCTGCAAACTCCTGGCAACACCGTACCAGAGTCCAAAAGCCACCATCGAAGAAACAAACACTTTGCCACCCGCAGCAATTGCCGTTCGGAATCGGAGGCGGACGGAGGGAGGCTTGCCATTGATCAGGGCAATACAGGCGCTCGTTCGGTAGTGGAAAAGGGCTAGGGCGCGACCCACGTGACGCGTGGGCGGCCGCTGGAGGGATTCTTGTCGACGAGGACGGGCGTGCGGAAGGCGCGGGTCAACAAATCCGCCTGGAAAACGTCTTCCGCCTTCCCCTGGCGGAGGCAGTTCCCCCCCTGAAGCAGCACCACGTAGTCCGCCATTTCCGCCGCCAAATTGAGTTCGTGGGTTATGACGACGCCGATGAAGTTTTCTGATTTCGCCAGTTGGCGGAGCAGGCGGAACATCTCCACCTGGTAGCCGATATCCAAATTCGCAGTCGGCTCATCGAGCAAGACCAGGCGTGGCCGCTGCGCCAGTGTACGAGCCAAAACCGCGCGCTGGAATTCCCCACTACTCATTTCCATCACGCGGCGGTGAGCAAATTCCTGAAGGCAGGTTTTCTCGAGGGCCCACTCCACCCACCGATCGTCCTCCGGGCTCTCAAACAAGCTGTTACCCAGATGGGGATGCCGTCCTTGACGAACAAATTCCTGCACCTCAAACGAAAACAGGAGAATCGTGTCCTGCCGCGCCAAGCCGACTTTTCTGGCCCGCTCTCGAGGGGAAAGGTGTTGCAGGTTTTGGCCGTCCAGAAAAACCCCGCCGGACAGGGGCTTCAAGTATCCGCTGAGGATTTCCAAAAGCGTGGACTTCCCTGACCCGTTGGGCCCGATGATGGCGGTCAGTTCGCCGGCGCGAGCCTTCAGGCTTATCGGCGCGAGGGCAAATTGCGCAAAGCGAAAGCTCACGGCATCAGCGATAAG
Source organism: Terriglobia bacterium (assembly GCA_050010335.1). GTDB lineage: Bacteria > Acidobacteriota > Terriglobia > UBA7540 > UBA7540 > Bog-366. The sequence goes on along the minus strand of JBEKLF010000254.1, from coordinate 8,893 downwards.
TTCGCCCACAGCGTGCGCGGCGGAAGGAACCGTGATGGATTGAGCGTCAGGCATACAAGAGCAAGTCAAAAGTCAAAACGCAAAAGTCAAAAGGCAAAAGTGAAAAACCGCATGCCATGAGGCCATGGGCTTTGCCTTTTGCACATCGCGTTATGCCTTGTTCTTCACTTTTCCGGCCTTGCGTTTTGACCTTTGATTTGTCCTTCTCCCCACTCGAAACTCGCCGCGCTTGTCGAGTTCCCTTTTTCAAGTTTCCACTTTCGAATTTCCATTTTCGAGTTTCCAGTTTCGAGTTTCGTCCTTTCACTTTTGCCTTTTGACTCTTGCGTTTTGACTTTTGACTTATTCCTACCCATCTCATCCCGAGGTCCGCCGCAACAAGTAGATAAATACCGGCGCTCCTGCGACGGCGGTCACAGCGCCCACGGGTAGTTCAGCAGGAGAAACCACCGTACGCGCCAGCGTGTCGGAGAGCACCAGCATGATGGCGCCGCCAAACGCCGCGGTTGGGATTAGCGTGCGGTGGTCGTTGCCCACAATCATCCGCCCCAAATGCGGCACCAGCAATCCCAGATAACCAATTGCTCCGCTTACCGAAACGGCCAAGCCCGTGAGCAGCGAGGTCAGCAGGTAGACCGCGAATTCCACGCGCGCCACGTTTACGCCCAGGTGCGCCGCCTCGCCTTCCCCAAGTAAAAGCACATTCAAATCCTTGGAGAACGCATAGAGCGCCACGATGGCAAGAATGATGGCGGGGGTAAGAAAGCGAATCTGGACATCCGTGACCACGCTCAGGTCGCCCATAAGCCAGAACGCTGTGCCACGCACGTCACGGGTAGAGAGCAGGGTCAAGACGAAAAGAATCATGGCCGATAGGAACGATGCGGTCACTACTCCGGCCAGCAAGAGTGTGTAGCTCGACAGGCGCCCCGCACGCCGCCCCAGAAGGTAAACCCACGACATGGTCAAAACCGCGCCCCCAAATGCGGTGAGCGGAGTTGCAGACGCCAAGCGGCCGCCAATCCACAGAGCCACAATCGCGCCCAACGCCGCACCGCTCGATATTCCCAGGACATAAGGGTCTGCCAGGGGATTGCGCAACAGGGCTTGCAGCCCTGTTCCCGAAACGGCCAGCGCTGCGCCCACGAGCATGGCCAGAAGGATCCGCGGAAGGCGGATGTCGCGCACGATGACGCTCGCTTCCGACCCCGGATGCCCACCCAGTAATCCCGACCAGACTTCCCCCAGAGAGAGATGCACCCCCCCCAGGGCCAAGGCGCCGAAGTCGATCAGCACGAGCGCAGCGGCCAACGCCAGCAGCAGCCACAACACGTTTCTTCGCGTGGGGGAAAGGGTCATCATGGTTTCTAAAGGTAGGTGGTAGGTCGTAGGTGGGGCGCACCCTGTGCAAACGAGGGGCTCTTCCCGATATCCTAACCTACGACCTACCAGCTACGAGCTTCCACCTACGGGCCAGGGTGCAGAATCTTCGCTACTTCTTCCAGCGCATCGATTAAACGAGGACTGGGCCGCATAATGGTTTCGGCGACAAAGTAGATATGGTAGTCTTTCACCGCGGTCAGGTCTCGCCATCCCGGCAGCTTTTGAAATTCATCGAGACTGGGGGCAAAAGCCTCCGTCAGGGGAAATAGAATGACGTCCGGAGCCCTCTTCAGGACTTCCTCCAAACCCATGTGCGGCCATTCACTCTTCAGGTCATCGCTAATTGACTCGCCCCCCGCTCGGCGGATGACATCCGAAATAAAAGTCTGGTTGCCCGCCGTGATGAGGGGCCGGTACCAAACCACAAAGAGGACTTTCGGCCGGGGTTCCCCTTGAACCTGCTTTTCGATAGCCGCCACCCTGGCCCGCAGCCTCGCGACCAGCTTTTGGGTGGGCTGGTCCCAATCCAGAATGTGTCCCAAATCTTCCAGAGATTGAAGCGTGCCTTGCACTGTGTGCGCCGTCACTCCGTAAAGAGGAATGCCGAGGCGCTCGAGTTGGTCAGCGGTTTCGCGCCGGTTGGCTTCATCGGTGCCCAAGACCAAATCGGGCTTGAGCGCCACGATTTTCTCCAAACTGGGATTGAGCAGGGCGCCCACGTGCGGTAGGGACTTTGCCTGCGGCGGGTAGTCACAATAGTCGGTGTCACCCACCAAGCGGTCCCCCAACCCTAACTCGTACAAGGTTTCGGTAATGCTGGGGGCAATCGAAACCAAGCGGACGGGATGATCCGGCACATTCACCTGGCGGCCCGTCTGATCCGTCACGACGTGCGCGGAGATCGCACTCGCGGAGAGGAGGAACGCCATGGCAAGAGTCCCAAGAGGCCTGATTTTGACAAGCGGTCTCGACCCGCAGGACCGGAAGGGCGCCGGAAGCCGGCTACGATTTCTGATGGAATATCTCCGCATTCCTCTCGCGCCACAAAAACAAAAGCTCCGCGAACTCTCGACGAGGGCGGAGCTGATTCCTCGGGGTTCAGTCTATGTCGCGAAAATGTGTTTGTCAAACCTCCCCGCCTCGTCAACAATAGGCAATGTCATGAAAACCCGAATGCTCGTAGCTTTGCTCGTCGTGGCTATTGCCCTGCCATGGGCCGCAGCAGCGAAGGAAAAGAACCCGACCGGCCCCCGCCCCGTGATCGGCTGGCTCAATCTCCAAAGCGGTTCCCGTAATCTGATGGTTTCTGGGAGCGATTTGCAAAAGGTTAAGCGCAAGCTGACCCAGGGATTGTTGCTCCCCGTCTTCAAGACCAAGGAAAGTCATGGCACAGAGCTTGCCCAGGTGGGAGCGTTCAATTTGAATAGCGGCAGCTCTGAGTTAGGATGGGTGGAAATCCAATCGTCTGAGCTGAAGCCCCCGGATTCCTACCCTGTGGATAGTGAATTGTTGCGGTCGCTCGGCGACCCCTACCTTGAAGATTTCACCGCCGAGCATACGGATATTTCGAGATTCCTGGTACGGCAGACGGAGGGCCCCCAGTTGCTGCTCTGCTACGTGGTTACGATGCCGCTGTCGATGGCGAAACTCGTCATCTTCACGCCCAGCCAGGGGAAGTTCCTACCCGGTGCGGCATTGAACATTCCCATTAGTGAAATGCAGGGGGGAATGACCTCTTTGGAAATTCGCGATTTGTTGGGAGATGGAAGCGATTGTGTCGTGACCAAAGAACCCTTCCGCGAGCAAGCGGAAACCTTTGGGGCCCACATGCTCATCAGAAAGCTCTTGGCTGGCCAGTTTCAAACCTTGTGGCAGGCGCCCGTTCAGTTCCGAAACCTTTCGCAATATACCCCCAAAATGCAAATCCTCCAACCGCCGGAGAAAAACATTGGGGCGCCGGGAACGGTCACCACCGGGGAGGTGACGTTTCGCGCCAGCGGCAAGGGGCAGGAGCCGGTGTGGAAAGGAAAAGTGGAGTTCTTTGTTATCGGCCGTGATAAAGCGGTCGATTCTGTTAGCATCGAGAAAGCGTGCCCTTGGAATGGCCAGGAATTCGCGCCCCTTCGGTGAATCCTCGGCAGTCAGTGTGCGGCGCCATTACTTAGCCGGGTAAGTATATTGTCATCGCGTCGTATCCTCTTCTGCCGGCGATGCGCCGCGCCGGCCAAACACGCGGCAACCCATCAACACGGAGCATGCCCATGGTGGAAAACCTGCTGCCCCTGTTTCCCCTCGAGGTTGTACTCCTGCCGGAAGAACCCCTGCCCCTCCACATTTTTGAAGACCGCTACAAGACGATGATTGCGGAGTGCCTCGAGGCAAAGGCCGCAGGCAAGGGCCAGCAGGAATTTGGAGTGGTGCTGCTGAATGGGCAAGCGGTGAGCGCCGTGGGCTGCACCGCGCACATCGTCAATCTGACGCGCCGGTATGAAGATGGCCGCATGGATATCCTCACCGTTGGCAAGCGGCGTTTCGAAATACTGATGACCAACGACGAGCGATCCTACCTGCGAGGCGGGGTCGATTACTTCGACGACGAGGGTCCGGACTCCACCAGCGACGCAGCGGCAGAACTGGCGATTGCGCGTTTTCGCGAGGCCATGAGGAAGATGCGCCAGGCCGCGGAAATGCCGGTCCTCGTTCCCCGCCCCTACCGATATCTTTCCTTTCGACTCGCCGCCGCGTTGCCGCTCGACCTCGAATTCAAACAGCGGCTCCTGACCCTCCGCGACGAACCCGAGCGCCTCATGCTGGTCCTGCGCGCACTTGACATCCTCCTGGATCAGCTTGATCGCGTGCAAGAATCCCAAAAGAAAGCCGGTGGAAACGGCCACGGCCGCCACGGATAAATTTCTGGGCACGGGACGCGGATTGAGTTCGCTTGCATACTGGCTTATAATGATTTCGGGGTTGGGGCAAAATGCAAAAACCAAAAACGCTGGGCGAGCTGAAGAAGTCTCCTTATCAGAGTGTCAGCATCAAGGACGAAATGCGTGCCAATCTTCTCCGCAAGCTCGCGGCGGGCGAAACCATTTTTCCTGGCATCATTGGCTTTGACGACACGGTGACGCCGCAAATCGTCAACGCCATCCTCTCGAAACACAACTTCATCCTGCTAGGGCTTCGGGGCCAAGCCAAAAGCCGCATTCTGCGCTCGCTCGGCTCTCTGCTGGATGCGGCAATCCCCATCGTCGCGGGGTGTGAAATCAACGACGACCCCTTCCATCCCCTTTGCCGGGCATGCCACGAACGCTTGGAACAGATGGGCGACGCGACCCCCCTGGATTATCTCGAGCCCGAGCAAAGGTACATTGAGAAGTTGGCCACGCCCGACGTGACTATCGCTGACATCATCGGCGACCTCGATCCCATTAAAGCTGCTCGCGGCGGGCACACCCTGGCCAGCGAACTTACCATTCACTACGGCCTCTTGCCGCGCGCGAACCGCGGGATTTTTGCCATCAATGAGCTGCCGGATCTCTCCGGCAAAATTCAAGTGGGACTTTTCAACATCATGCAGGAAGGGGACGTCCAGATTAAAGGGTACCCCGTGCGCTTGCCACTCGACGTGGCGCTGGTGTTCACGGCCAATCCGGAAGACTATACCGCGCGCGGTAAGATCATCACTCCGCTGAAGGATCGCATCGGCTCGGAAATCCGCACCCATTACCCCGCCACGCTCGACGAAGGCCTCGCGATTACGGCGCAGGAAGCCTGGACCGACCGCATGGGTGAGAAGCCTCTGGTGATCCCGCAGTTCATACGCGAGGTTATTGAAGCAATTGCCTTCGAAGCGCGGGCGGACAAGCGCGTGGACAAACGCAGCGGCGTCAGCCAGCGCATGCCCATTACGTGCCTCGAGAACACGATCAGCAGCGCCGAGTGCCGCGCGCTCAAGCACCATGACGGCAAGATCGTTCCCCGCCCATCTGATATTTATGCTTCTCTCCCCTCACTGACCGGCAAGCTGGGACTCGAGTATGAGGGCGAATTGCGCGGCGCCGACACTGTCGCGCGCGAAGTCATTCGCCAGGCCATCGCCAAAGTTTTCAAAAAGTACTTCGATAATGTGCCTCTGCAATCGGTCGTGCAGTGGTTCGAGCTTGGCGGCACCTTGCGGTATTCCCCCAACGCATCGTCCGAGGAGCTTTTCCAGCAGTTCAAGAAGATTCAGAACTTGCTGGAAAAAACTCAAAGCCTGGGTTTGAAGGCCAAGGACGACCCTGGTCTGCTAGCCGCGGGCGGCGAGTTCATTTTGGAAGGGCTGTACGCGCTGAAGCGCCTCAGCCGCAATGAGGAATTGGGTTACCACACCGAACACCGCCCCGCCGAGCGGCCGGATGAGGAACCCGCTCCACTCGCGCCGCGACGCCGGCCGCTGAACTAGGTAGGAAGGGCCGAAACTGGAAATTCGAAAATCGAAATCAGAAGCTCGAATATCCCTTGGCGAGTTTCGATCTTCGAGTTTCGATTTTCGCCTTTCGTGTTTCGATTATGAAATTCGTCAAGTACTCCAAATACGTCGCGGACCCCTTCGACGATCTCAGCGCCGAAGATCTGCTCCAGATGCTCGGGGATTTCCTGCTCGATAGCGGATTCTACAACCAGTTTCAAAACGTCTACGATATGGACCCCGAGCGGACCATGGAGCAACTCCACCAGGCGCTGCTCGAGGCTCTGCGCGACCAGGGAAAGATTCCCGACGATTTGCTGCAACAAATGCTTCAGAATTGGGAGGACTATCAGAACTCTGAGTTGGCGGAGAAAATCAACAAGCTGCTGGAACGCCTCTCAGAAGAAGGTTACGTCTCTGTCGAGCAGCCCAACCCCACACAGGGTCAGATCCTGGAGCGGGAGGGAAATCCTTCCAGCGGGCCGCAGGAAAGCAAGGCCAAGTTCGAGGTCACCGATAAGGCCCTCGATTTTCTGGGATTCAAGACTTTGCGCGACCTGTTGGGGTCGCTCGGAAAATCCAGCTTTGGACGGCATGATACCCGCGAGCTCGCGACCGGCGTCGAGTCCGAGAGCTCCAGCCGCCGCTATGAGTTTGGGGACACCCTCAATCTGGACGTCAATGCCACCCTCCTCTCTTCGATCCAGCGCAACGGCCTGAAAACCCCACTCGATCTCGATTACCAGGATTTGCAGGTTCACCAGTGCGAATACCAAAGCTCCTGCGCCACGGTGCTGATGCTCGATTGCAGCCACAGCATGATTCTGTACGGGGAGGATCGCTTTACCCCCGCGAAGAAAGTTGCGATGGCCCTCTCCCACCTCATTCGCAGCCAATACCCTGGCGACACGCTGCACCTCGTCCTCTTCCACGACTCGGCGGAAGAGATGCCCCTTTCCGAGTTGGCGCGCGTTCGCGTAGGACCTTACTACACCAATACGCGCGAGGGCCTGCGGCTGGCGCAGCGCCTGCTATCCCGGCAGAAGAAAGATATGCGCCAGATCGTGATGATCACCGACGGCAAACCTTCCGCCCTGACGCTCGAAGACGGGCGGATTTACAAGAACGCCTTTGGGCTTGACCCCCTGGTGGTCTCGGAAACCCTGCACGAGGTAGCTCGATGCCGCCGCAACGGAATCTTGATCAACACCTTCATGCTTGCGCAGGATTATGGTCTGATTAACTTCGTCCAGAAGGTGACGGAGATCTGCCGCGGCAAGGCTTACTTCACCACTCCTTATACCCTTGGGCAATACCTGCTGATGGATTATATGAAGAAGAAAGTCAAGCACATCCATTAGGGGGATCGGGTGATGGGTTGATCCGGTGATCGGATGAGCAGGAAACAACTTAGTTTCCTTGGGTCATCTGATTACCCATTTTCCCGATCTTTTGCTGCGCACCATGACACTTCGAGTTCTGGTACAATACTTCTCCAATTTGCTCGGGAAGAAATCGATGCCGACTTTGAGCACGGGAATGACCGCACCACATTTTCAGCTCGCCACGACCACGGGCGAGCGGCTCTCGTTGCCGGAGGCTCTTGCCGGCGGCCCTGTTTTACTGGCATTTTTCAAGGTCTCTTGCCCCACCTGCCAGTTCACCTTCCCTTTCCTCGAACGCATCTATCAGCAACTGCGGGAACAAGGCGTACAGATTTGGGGAGTCGTGCAGGACAAGGCCCAGGACGCCGCCCGGTTTGCCGCCACCTTCGGCGTGACCTTCCCCATATTGGTTGACGACTCCCCCTACAAGGTTTCCCGGGCTTATGGCCTCGCGCAGGTGCCGTCACTTTTCCTCGTTAAGCCGGACGGCCATGTGGAAATCTCCAGCGAAGGCTTCGCGAAAGGTGACTTGCTGGCTATCCAAAGGTCACTGGCCCAATTGCTTTCCGCCACGCCACCGGCACTTTTCCTTCCTACCGAGCGCATCCCGGAATATAAGCCTGGGTGAGGGTCGAAAAGTTAGGCTTGGTCCAAGCCTGAGAGCAATCGGGTGATCGTGTAAGCAAATAACCCCCTCCCGCATGATGGGTCCTTTGCTCAACTTACCAACCACCCTCATAGAGGAGGAATTCAAGCGCCTTGGCGCGATCAGGAAAGTTCTGTCTCTACTAGTTGCACAAGCTTCTTGTGTTTGGGCAGTTTCTTCCGCCGGTCCTGGTGGGTTTGCGACGCAGGAGGAGAACCCACGCGCAATCTTGCCTGGCGTTTGACCTCGTTGGTGCTCTCGAACGGCTTGGGCTTTTTGCGGCTCATGAGCAAAGTGGCTAGTGGCTTGAAACAAACAACAACCGACTAACCACTATCCACTGCCTTTTAGCTTTTGGCGGAAGTGTGTCGGAATCGAACCGACCGGCCCACCATAGGCAGGCCCACAGGATTTGAAGTCCTGGGTGAACACCAGCCCACATGCACTTCCGCATTGATACTAAACAACTTCTCTTGCACCGTCAACTTTGCCTTCTTCCCCTGTAGCGAGTACTGTAGGTAGCGCGGGCCGATCTTGGGAAATTCCAGGCAATTCGGCCGGCGCTGAGCTTAAGCACGAGGTCGAAAAGTTGACGCAGTTAAGAAAGTCGGGAGAGAAGATGCTTCAACTCCTTCGACTTCTTCGACTCCTGCTTCGTGGCCCTCCGATTTGTGGCGTAACACGTGCCTTCGCCGAACTCGGCGAGGCCACAGCGAAGACGGCGCTGTTCGCCCGCCTCTCTCCCGCGCACAAAGAGCGGGTCATCCGTGTTCTCCGCGCCAAGGGGCACGTGGTCGGATGCATGGGAGACGGAATCAACGACGCTCCTGCCCTGCGAGCAGCGGACGTCGGCATCTCGGTGGACACCGCCACGGACATCGCCAAGGAGTCGGCAGATCTGATCTTGCTATACATCCGCGCATAAATAAAGGGACATGATGGCTAGCAAAAAGGTAGCAGCCGGGGTCGGATCAGCTCCGGGTAGGATTGCATATCCTCGAAGACCCGGGTCAAAGTGGCGACCAA
>JBEKLF010000253.1:0-12321 GCA_050010335.1 Terriglobia bacterium | reverse complement strand
CGCCGAAGGAACAACTTCAAGCTGCTGGCGGCGCTGGTCAACCCAGGCAGCCAGTCTAACGAAGTCCTGGATGGGGAGTTTTTCCACCGCCTGCTCAATTTCCTCGATGTTGCTCATGTTCCATCACCCACCAAGGATTCTACGCCACTTCATGGGTCAAGGCTACGGGTTTTTGAGCCCAGTCCGGCCATCACGGGAGAAAGCGGGCACGATATTTCCTATTTCTTGTGGCCATCCTTCCGGGTTCTGGGCTTCATGCGGCGTCGTCCCTTGCCTCCCCGGCACCGGGTCACGGCCCGGCTTCACTTGGGGGGAAAAGGGTGTCAGGTACCCTTTCTCCTCCCCGGGGTTTAGGTGCTGCTACTTGGGCGGCGGCTCGACCCTACCGAGAGCCTCGTCGGTAGCCAGTTCGAGTTCAGCCGTTTCCTCTTCGGTTAAGTCCCAGATTTTTTTCTGGAGAGCCGACTGGGGAATTGCACGTAACTGATTAGCGATCCTCGGCATCGAGGTTCGCCGCCCAGCCCTCCAGGCCCTGCTCGGCGAGAACCGCTTCATCGGCCGCGGGGCTCTCGGCCAGACGGGACAGGTCCCAGCGCTTCGGATCCGGCTGCCGCATCACGATCAGATGGACACGCTCTCCCGGGCGAAGCGTCAACGGCGTGCCCGGCTTGAGCATGCCCTTCTCGTATTCAGCCTCTACGACCCGTGATCCCATGGCGCCAGTATATCTGGTGCGCGAGGCGTAAACAACCTGTCATGGGTTTTTCCCGAGCGGTTAGCGCACGAGTATCTAACAGTCCGTCAGAGGACGGGTCTCGGGACCCATCGGTTGCCGGGCCTAGCGGCCGACGGATTCCGGTGCGGCTCTTCCCCGCGCGCTCACTCGGACCGGCAGCCGGACACGAAGAGCCAGTGCCAAGTGACGAGTGGCAAGTGACGAGTAACGAGTGACGAGTCGACAGCCCGTGTCCCGTTTCCCGTCCTTGGCCCCCTCGCAGTGCCCCCGACACTCCCCCGCTTCGTTTATCGGCGGACGTGTGGAGGAGGATGAAGGGGAAATGGTGAGGGGAAATGGTGTCAGTGGGGGAAATGGTGTCAGGAACCATTTTATTATCCGGAAAACATGCTGCGGAGCCGCGGGCGCACTGGAAATGGTTCCTGACCTCATTTCCTCTCGAGGACGTCGGCCGCGCAGTGCCGGCAAGCATATTCGGGTATTTCGCCCCTCAAAGCTGCTTGAGTTGCGGGCAAGAGCAACAGTGCCGATATGCTTCACGCATAGGATTAGAGCTACAGCTTCGCTTGACTCGTGACAGGAGAGATTTTAGATTGAGAGGCGCGATTCAAAGGACTATGGCTCTTTTATGCTGCCCGTGAGCCACCACCGAACGGAGAAATAAATCATGACCCGTCCCTATTCCCGCAGAAGTTTCCTCGAAACCTCGCTCATGGCCGGGGCCGCGCTCGCCGGGCGCCCCATTTCTGGTGTGCCCGTTGCGCGGGAAGGGGGGACACATTCACCCGCAAAGCCCGGCTTCCCGGTGGCCGACTATCATGTCCACCTGAGCCCCACATTATCGATCGAAGAGGCCATCGCTTTAGGCAAACAACGGCAGGTGCAGATCGGGATCCTGGAGCATCCCGGCCCGGGCTTCCCGATCAACACCGACGCCGACCTCAAGCAATACATCGACGGCCTGCGCAGATACCCCGTCCGAATCGGATTGCAGCCGGTGTATGCGGGCTGGTCGAAAGGCTTCTCGAAAAGTGCTCTGGACGAACTGGACTACGTTCTAATGGACGCGCTCACGCTGCCTCGTCCCGAGGGAGGCTGGCTGGCGATCTGGCAAATCGATACCATGGTCGACGACGAAGAGGAATTCATGGCGCGCTATATGCGCTTCATCGAGCAAGTGCTGACCACCGAGCCCATCGACATCTTCGCCTGGCCAACCTTCCTCCCGGTCCCGATCGCGCGCCTGTACAAAGAACTTTGGACACCCCAGCGGGTGCAGCGCATCATCAGCCTGTGTAGGGATCGCGCCCAGGGACCTCGCGACAGAAAGATTGCGATCGAAATCAACGAGGTAGCGCATGTCCCTGACGAAAGCTTTATCCTGCAAGCCAAACGAGCCGGCTTGAAGTTTACCTTCGGCACCGATGCGCGCAACCAAAACGCTGCCCATTTCTATTACTGCTACCAGATGGCCCAGAAATGCGGGTTGACCGAAGCGGACATGTTTGTGCTGAGGAAGGGCTAGCGCACGAAGATTAGGGCTATTACCTTTTCGGTGGAGTCCGGGACAGGCACCATATTTCCAATTTTTTCTCAGAAACGGTGTCAGGAACCTTTTTTCTTCAGGGAGGAGGGACCCGGGGGGAAAGGGTGTCAGGTACCCTTTCGGAGCGGGCGGCGGAGAAACGGTGGAGAAACGGTGTCAGGAGAAACGGTGTCAGGAACCTTTTTTCTTCAGGGAGGAGGGACCCGGGGGAAAGGGTGTCAGGTACCCTTTCGGAGCGGGCGGCGCACTTGGACCCGGTCTGTCCATTCCGGTGCGGTTCATCCCCGCGCGCTCACGCGAACCAGCAGCCGGACACGAAGAAGGCACTGACAGGTGACGAGTGGGGAGTGACGAGTCGATAGCCCGAGCCCCGTGTCCCGTTTCCCGTCCTTGGCCCCCTCGCAGTGCCCCCGAGACTCCCCCGCTTCGTTTATCGGCGGACGTGTGGAAGAGGATGAAGGAATATTGTTTGTTGGTGGCGAGGCCGCTCGGGAAGTGACCCCTCATCCGGCTCCGTCGGCTGACAGACTGGTGAGAACGCCAGTCTCGGTCCACCTTCGGGAGAAGGAAAACACAGTTTCTACGCGCCTGCGCGCGTAATCGGTTTTCCCTCTCCGCAGGGGAGAGGGTGTGGGCACGTGAGCCCCAAAGGGGCGAAATAACGAACCCCAGGCTGAAGGCCTGGGTCAGCAGGACCCAAACCGATACCCGAGCCCTGAAGGGGCGGAACATTCCTTTCAATCCCACACGTACCGGTCGTTGTAGGCAATGCCGGAATGGGGGAAGACCTATTTCGCCCTTTCAGGGCTGGGGGCAAAATTTGGGGGTAATCTAAATCCAGGCCTTCAGCCTGGGCTTCGTTATTTCGCCCCTTTGGGGCTAAATCAGGGGCGGAACAATCCTCTTCAATCCCACACGTACCGCTCATCGTAGGCAATTCCGTGCGCGTCCAGCAGCTTCCGGAATTCCTCTTGAAAGCTGACCACGCGGTGGTGGCTTTCTTGTTGCGTGATGTACTCCACGACTTCTTCCACGTCCGCCGCACTCACCGAAAACGCGCCGTAGCCGCTCTGCCAATGGAAGTTCGCCAAGCCGCGCCCTTGCGTCTTGACCCATTTCGAAGAACTGGTCTTCACTTCCTCCACGATCTTTGCCAGGGCGAGGTTCTTCGATAATCGAAACAGCGCATGAACGTGGTCGCTCATGCCTCCGACTTTCAGCGCCGGGGAATCCTGGTTATTGAAAACCGCCGCCAGGTAGGCGTGGAGGTCTTCCCGCACCGGCGACAATAACATCGGCTCGCGATGTTTGGTGCTAAAGATCAGGTGAACGTAGAGTTGCGAAAGCGATTGCGGCATGGGGGAACACCTATCTCGCCCCTTCAGGGCTGGCGGTAAAATTGGGGAATAATCTTAACCCAGGCCGTTGGCCTGGGCTTCGTTATTTCGCCCCTTTGGGGCTCACGAAGTTGAATGGGGATGATATCAAAACCCAGGCCTGTTCCATCCGCGCAGGCAACAATGGAAACATCATTCCTCTTGCCAGGCGATAACCGGGCGCTCCGCACTCGATTCCCCGCTAAATTCCGCGCTAAATTCCTCGCGCCCGCGCCAATCGGATGCGCTATAATGTTAGCCGCTCAGGGCGAGCGTAGCGTCAGGCTTTTTCCCGGCATTTGGCGATCTCAAGGCCGACGCTACAGTGCAAGGCATTTTCCGAACGTATCACTCTAGGATCGGGAAAGTCCTGTCGATGTTCAGGCTGGACGCAGACAAGAAAGTTCATTTCTGCGATGGAGTCACACGCCGTGACTTCCTGCACGCCGGCGCGCTCGGGTTGATGGGTCTGACTCTGCCCGAGTTCCTCGCGCTCAAGGCCTCCGGCGCGGTCAAGGCCGACAAGGACATCAACTGCATCCAGTTGATGCTGGTCGGCGGGCCGAGCCAGCTTGATACCTGGGACATGAAGCCGGACGCGCCCGCCTCGATTCGCGGCCCCTACAAACCCATCAAGACCAACGTTCCCGGCATCGAAATCTGCGAAATTTTTCCGCGCATGGCCAAGCACGCGGACAAGTTCGCCTTGCTGCGGTCCTGTTACCACACGGCGGCGGCGGTCCACGACACGGGCTGCCAAATGATGCAGACCGGAAGGTTGTTCCAGGGGGGCCTGGAATCGCCCAACTACGGTTCGGTGCTCAGGTTTGCCTGCGGCCCGCGCGGCGACATGCCTCCCAACGTTTTGATCCCATTGACGAACTGCTCGTCTGAAAGGTAGTGACGAAAGGCAGTGACGAGTAACGAGCCAATTGAGCCTTGTTTGTCACTCGTCACTTGTCACTTATCACTGCACCTCAAGGACGTTCGCGGCCTGGAAGGGGATGACTTTTCCTACCGACTGTCCCTTCACGATGCCAGCCCTGATTGCCAAGTTCGCGCGGAGCCGGAAAATCCCAATATTTCCAAGGGTGGATCGACGTATGTCACCGTAAGCGCCAGCCGCGTGCAGGGCTATGAAGGGCCAATTGAGATTAGCGCGGAAGGGCTCCCCGCGGGAGTAACGGCAAGTCCCACCACCATTCCCGCGGGAGAAGATTCCACGGTCATGCTGCTGTCGGCGGCCCCGAGCGCGTCCGGAGATGCCCTCTCGGCGGCTTTCAAGGTTGTGGGGCATGCCAAAATTAACGGGCACGATTTGGCAAGAGTCGCGAGCGAGGATTCGCCTCGGAAGCTCGCATCGGTCATACCCCCGCCGGACACCATCGTGAAGGCAGGGCCCCCTCGCATCACCCTCGAGCCCGGGCAGGAAGTAACGGTTACGCTTCATGTCGATCGCCCAACAAGGAAAACGACCGCAACCACGGTGACGACACACGGGCGCCTAACCGCTAAACTTGCTGCTGCGGCAATCGCTGCGGCACACACTCGTCACTTTGTCTCGTGAGGCCGTTTGCGGTACTCCTCGTAGAGCTGAAGATGCTTGTTATCCGTGGAAGTCAACTCGCCGTTGATGAAGAGATAACGAACCTGCGTTGGGATCGCGAGGGGGTCGCCGTCCGTGACGATGAGGTCGGCCATCTTGCCCTGCTCAATTGTGCCGAGTTGATCGGCGAGGCCGAGGATCTGGGCTGGATAAAGCGTCACGGCCTTTAACGCATCCTCGTATGGCAGGCCGTAGGGGACGCAATTGGCGGCTTGATAGGGCAGGCGGCGCGCGCGGGAGGCGTTGAAGCTGGCGAAAGCAATCTTGAGTCCGGCGGCGGCGAGTTGGCCCGCCGTGACGTAGGCTTGATCGTATGACGCGTCTTCGTCCTCGAGCAGGGATTGGGTCGGGCCCAGAATCACGGGAATGTGTTTTGAAGCCAGCAGGTCCTTCACCTTGTACGATTCCGAGCCGCCGGCCAGAATCATCTTAAGTTTCTGCTTGTCGCAGAAATCGACGGCGCTGCGAATCTCGCGTCTGCCCTCTGCCACAACCAGCAGGGGTAATTGGCCTCGCACCACCGGTGCCAGGGCCTCGAGTTTAAGGTCGCGGTCGTAGTTCGCCACTGAACCCTTATCCATCACCTGCGAGTAATGTCGCGCCCGTTCGATCAACGTTACTAGTTCATTGATCCGCTTGTCGTACTCCTGCTTCACCTCGGTAAAGGGGCGCTCCCGGAAGCTGAAGGTCGCGAAGTCGAAGGACCGAGTCTCCATTGTCGGCCAGTTCACCACCATGGCCACCGAGCGGCGGATGAGCATTTCCTCGATGGTCCAGCCGGCGAGGTTAATGGCCGACGCCTGTCCGGAGATAACTTCCCCTTCGCCGCCGAAGCCACCTCCACCGAGAGGCGCCGCGAGGGCATGCGTGATGCCATTCGCGCGCGCCACCGGAATCAACTCGCTCGCCGGGTGGACGGCCGTCATCGCCACCAACTGCGGGTTGTAAGTGCCGACGTCGGTGGTATCCACGGTGGCGTTCACGGCTTCCACTTCCGTCAATCCCAGGTCCGTTACCGCATCGAAGAGGCCGGGACACACCTCGAGACCCTTGCCGTCGATGATCTGCGCGTCGGCTGGCACGTCAACACTGGCGCCGACGGCGGCGATCTTGCCGTCACGGATGACCACCGTGCCGTGCTCCACCGGCGAGCCGGCCAGTGTTACCACCTTGACGTCGCGAATGGCATAGACGTGCGGGGTGGGCGCTGCGCCCGCGCCCGCCGCCGCGCGCGTGTGAAACGAGGGCGTTAGGGCCAGCATCAGCAATGCTGCCACTGCAAAGGGTATGAGTCGAGGTTTCATCTTCGTCGGTCCCTTTCAAGTCCTAGATTTCCTGTGGTTTCGGCGCTGCGACCGGTGGCTTAGCCGTTTCCGCCGCAGCGGGTTTACGCGCGCTACCCTTGGGGCCTTGAGGCTTCGCCGCCGCGGCCGCTTTCTTTTCTTTTTCCATCAAGGCTTTCTTTTCCTTTTCCAGGCTCGCACGCTGACCAATGTCCTGCTGCCGATCGAAATAGACCTGCCCGTCGATCAGGACCTTCTGCGCCACAGCGTAAACACTGAGCGGGTCCTTGTCGTAGATGTCGATGTCCGCGTCTTTACCCGTCTCGAGCGAACCCACCCGATCAGCGATGTGCAACTGAATGGCCGGATTCAGGGTCACGAGTTTCAGCGCCTCTTCGTGCGAGAGGCCGCCCCACTTCATGGTCTTGGCGGCCTCCTGGTTCAGGTGCGTGGCTTCCGAGGCGTCGTCGGAATTGATGGAAACCACGACGCCACGCTCGGTCATCAACGCTGCGTTGTAAGGAATCGCGTCGAAAGCTTCCATCTTGTACGCCCACCAGTCGGAAAAGGTGGACCCGCCGGCGCCGTGCTTGGCGATCTCGTCCGCCACTTTATAGCCTTCGAGTACATGCTGGAAGGTAGCGACCTTGAAGTTGAACTCCTCGGCCACGCGGATCATTTGCAGGATTTCGTCCTCGCGGTAGCAGTGGATGTGCACCAGCCGCTTGCCTTCCAGTACCTCCAGCAACGGTTCCAATTTCAGGTCACGCCGGGGAGGAATCAGGTTCGGCTCACCTGCCGCTTTCCGGCGATTGTACTCGTCCCAGGCTTTCTTGTAGTCCAGCGCCTCACTGAAGGCTTCACGGATCACGTCCATTACACCCATGCGCGTGGCCGGATAGCGACGCGGCGTGCCGCGAATACTGAACCCCGAACGCTTGGGGTTCTCACCCAGCGCGAACTTGATGCCCGGCAGCGCGCCCTCGAATGGCAGGTCTTTGGCCGGTTTGCCCCAGCGCAGCTTGATGACTTCGGTCTGCCCGCCAATGGAATTGGCACTGCCATGCAGGACGTTGGCTGCCGTGACCCCGCCGGCGAGGTCGCGATAAATATCAATGTCCTCGGGGTTCAGCACGTCGGCGATATTCGCCATCGATGATACGCTGACGCTGCCCTCGTTCACGCTGCCCGCCACGGCAATGTGGGAGTGGCAATCGATGATGCCCGGCATCACGTATTGCCCCTTCGCATCGATCACCTTGGCGCCCTCGGGCGCTGTCAGGCTTTTACCCACTTCGGCGATCTTGCCGTCGCGGATCAGGACGTCGCCGTTCTCAATCGTCCCTTGGGTAATGGTCAGGATGGTGCCATTCTTGATCAGCGTGACATCGGCGGCCGTTGCGCGAAGAGCACACACGGCTAGGAGAGCCAACGCCGCCACCCACTTGGAAGCGCGCTTCATTTATTCCACCTCCTGAGCAGCAGCTCCGGCGCCGGCTCCGCCCGGGTGCACGCCCGTGAAATCCACCGACATCCCGCCGCCGCTCGCCGTGCCTTTCATCTGTTCCCCTTCCAGCGTGCCGCTGAAAGTCACATCTATCGGACTGTCTTCGATCGTCACGTTGATGGTGAAGCTGAACTTCCCACCGCTCACCCAGCCGTCAGAAATGGAGACGGTGCCCATCGATCCCATGATCTCGCCCGAGCCTCCGGTGACCGATCCGGTCAGCGTCCCGTCGGGTGCCATGGTTAGGTCGGCGGTCCCTTCCTGCACCCCGTGTGGTGTGTTCACAGTGAGCTTCCATTTACCCGTCAACTTGATGGTGGGCGGTTCGGTGGGGCGGCCGGGCTCGAATACTTCGTAGCGGCGGCCGTCGACAAAGGTCATCTTCACCTTGGTCTTTTCGTTGAACAGATCGCCGTCAGCCACCACCAGGTTAGCGATCTTGCCCACCTCAATCGAGCCCAGACGGTCGCCCACGCCAAGGATCTCCGCGGCACTGAGTGTGAAAGCGCGCACGGCGGCGTCCGGAGCAAGTCCGGCTTCGATAGCCTTCTTGGCGTTCTTCAGCGCGTCCTTGGGCGAGCCCGTGCCCTCAAGATAGAAGGCGAACTTCGCGCCCGCCTTTTGCAGCGCCGCCGGCGAAGATGGCGCGCGATCGCGGAAGCGCAGCACTCGCAATGTTTCCTCCGCTTCCGGATCGGAATCCTTCTCCTTCTCCGGCCACTTCACGTTTACAAGCACCGGAGTCTTCGCTGCGGCCAAATCCTCGGCGGCAGCGTAACCCTGCTGGGCGCCGTAGATCACCGCGCGCGCTCCGATTCGATCCGCCAACACCAGCGCCCTGTGTACTTCCTGCGCGGTATTGGCCGGCAAAAGCACTGGGCGCCCAGCGCGCAAAGCATCGTCGATCACGATCTCCGCGCGGTCATAAGCGGCACGTTCCAGTCCCTGCGGATGCGCGTTGTAAACGGCCTCCGCCTGCTGGTACCAATTGGCATCGAGGTACACCTGGTGTACGTAGGAGAGCACTCCCATCAGTGAGTCGGGAAAACTCCCAAAGCCTCGCACGGGCTGGAGCGTAACCATTAGGGCAACGGGCGCAGCCACTACCATCTCGCCGGCGCGGTTTCCCGCCAAGTTTATCAGAGCCCCCTGGCCCGCGAAGATGCCCGCGAGAGGAGTGGCCAGTGCGGAAGTGAAACCCGCGTTGCGCCATGTTTCCAGGCGCTTGTCGTCGGGCTTGAGTTCGTCGGCGGCATTCACCCACGGATTGGTGGCCGGACGGTCCTGCGGCCCCTGCGAGACGGTCTGCGTTTGCGCCTGACCGCGACCCGGTCCGCCGCCCCCGCCGCCACCGCCCGGACCAGTTGGCGCGCCGCCGCCCAGGCCGAGGTCGCTGAGCGCGTCGATGAAGCCGGGGTATACGGTTAGGCCGCGGCCCTCGATCACCCAGGCTTCCGCCGGAATCGTCACCTTTTCGCCCACCGCCACAATCAGCCCTTTGGCGATCACCACGGTCCCGCGTTTGATCTCCGGGGCGGAAACCGGCACGATGTGCGCATTGCGAATGGCAAAATAGCGCGGCTCCTCCGCCCGCGCCGCGCCCGCCGCATAGAGTGCCAGCGCCGCCATCAGCATCACCCATAAGGGCCTGGCGACCCTCACTTTGATCCTCGTTCGTCTCGAAACTCATCGCGCTCTCCTTACCGCCGCCTCAAAGCTCTAAAGCCGAAACTCGGACATCAGCTTTCATCCGCCGCTGGTCCCCCGGGCTCACAATCTGGATCTGAGTTTCCCGAACCTCTCGTCATCTCGCTGGGGCCGCAATCATACGCCAGTCATGGGCAAAATCTCAAGATTCGCTTTGGGATTGGATCGCTGGGACAATGGCGTCATTCAAGTGCCAAGTGGTGGCAGAGAGGTCTTTATTGCGGATGTAAGGGGTTGTTTTTATGGTGCCGCGGGACGGAGTTGAACCGCCGACGCCAGCCTTTTCAGGGCTGGAGTCACCCGAGGTCAACGCATTGATTCAAAGCATCTTAGCTTGGTTTTACTCACCATTTTTAGCCCGTTTATTGGAAGCATAATGGAAGCAGACCGCGGGACGGGTGTTTGCCTCAACAAACCAGCAAGCACAACTCGGAAACACCTCGGGTAACTTGCAGTCAATCGGTCCAACGGTTGGTTGGAACGTTCAATCAAGTCAATTCCTCAACGGGATTTCGCAGCATTGGAACACACTGGAGGGCACTAGGTATGGAAGCGCCCGAGAAAGTTCCAACGCGTGGATCCTCGACTAGAAGTGGCTCGACAATAACTCCTGCCTCGCGTGAGACAGATTAACATCGGTGGACCTGAAACAGAAGGGCTTCTGCTTGCGGGGCTTCCACCTGCGGGTAACGGGTCAGTTTGAATTTCTGCCCCAGAGTTTCTTTCGAAGGAATTCTACAAGGGCATATCCGATTAATGAAGCTATAAGGGCAATGGTAAAGTTTTCCGCCGTGAAAATATCTCCAATGGCCCAAACCAAACCCTTGGTCTTCCCCGTGCCTGAGCGCTCAAACTCCCCCATCAAAAGGTTGGAATAGAATAGGAATATTATGAAACCCACCTCGATTATCGCTCGCCAAACCTTCTTCATTTCCGCACCTTGGCCTTCTGCGTGAACTGTGGAACGACAATCAGTGAAGATGGTGTCAAGGCTAACCAACTCGAACCGCCGTGTACGGACCCGTACGCACGGTGGTGTGGCAGGGGTCGGCGGGTGACCGCCGCCCCTATGCCGATCAAGTCGCTAGCCTTGATCGGAAATGCCTCGGCCCAAACGCGGGACTTTTGGCGTCGGCAGGATGGTGACGGGCCGGGGCATTTTCGATAAGGAGACTAGAAGGAAGCCGCTGGCGCGCACGACATTCTATGGAGATTGAATGCTTTTTTGGCTCTTAAGTTGGGCGTTGCGAGGACGTAGAAGAAGGCAGAGAAGGTGGAAGCGCCGGCAAGTTGGGCGGTATGGAAGTAGCGGGGGTTAGGAGTGAGGGCTGGCGTGGACCTCCAGATGTAGGGGTGAATGGAAGATGGGCACACCAAGGAGCGGGCGTGCGGGGTGCACGTCGGTGGTCCGATTTGGTACGCAGTTTTAGGACGAGTCAAAGTAACTAAACCTTGAGAGCGATTCTGGGCTGGCGAATCGCTGGATGACGATCATCAAGGTGCCACAGTAGGGACAATGCCAGATCGCGGTGTCGGTTTGGGGAGCTTGTACGGGGGCGGGTGGCAAGGGGGCGTTGGCCAGTAGTTGCCGGCAGAGCTTGACCCGTGCGGCACGAAAACGATTAGCCAAAAAGCCCAAGTGCCGGATGCGCACGAAGCCTTTGGGCAAGATATGCAGGAAGAAGCGGCGTAAGAACTCCGTGGCGGCGAGCGTCATGGGGCGTGTCTTGCTCCGGTGCGCGTAATCCTTCCAGCGAAAAGTGACACGGTCCCCGTCAAAGGATACGAGTCGATGGTTGGAAATAGCCACGCGGTGGGTGTAACGGCCGAGATAACGGAGCACCTGCCGGGGCCCGCCGAAAGCCGGCTTGGCATAGACCACCCAATCCTGCCGGTGGAGACGGCGCAGCAGTTGGCGATACTGCTTTTCGTCGGCCAGGGCGGCGGAAGGTCCGGCGCAGCGTAATTGCTTACGGCGGTAAAGGCGTTTGAGGCCGCCGATGAACTTGCCGCGGAAGACTCGGCTCAGCACCTTTACGGGGAGAAAAAAGCCGGGATAGCGAGGATGTACCCAACGGGTGTGGTCGCGTGAGATGCCTCCGGCCGGGATGACGCAGTGAATATGCGGATGGGCGAGTAGGTTCTGACCCCAAGTGTGGAGAATGCTGAGGATGCCGATCTCCGCGCCCAGATGCTTAGGATCGGCGGCGATTTCCAGCAGGGTGGCGGCACTGGCGGTGAATAAGAGATGGTAAAACTGCCGGGGGTTGTCCTGCGCCAGGAGGTTGAGTTCGTGGGGAACGGTGAAGACCACGTGAAAGTAAGAGGTGGGCAGCAGTTCCTGTTCCCGCGCGGCAAGCCAACGCTCGCGCGCCTGGGCCTGGCACTTGGGGCAGTGCCGATTGCGACACGTAATGGAGAGCTCTCCATTACGTGTCTTGTACTAAACCGCTGCGCGGTAGGTGCAGCCTGACATTCCCCCCTGAAGCAACAGGAGTGCCCGCACCTTACCTCGCTGCCATTCCTTCCTGAGTGGCTTTGCGAAATCATGGAGACGCTG
>JBEKLF010000252.1:0-12374 GCA_050010335.1 Terriglobia bacterium | reverse complement strand
GGTGGACAACTGGCCGTCGGAAAGGCCGTCAAGAGCCGTGCGGGCGGATCGGATAGACCTGTTGACAGACCGAGCGCTGGTCGGCCGCCCAGCCTGGTTTCTTACTGTCTGAATCGCAGTATTCGAAATCGAACACCCTGGTCGGTGGTCAAGCCCTCTGTTCGGATGGACGCCTGCAAGCGGTAAGGGCCCGGCGTCACAAAAGCGAGCTGGGATGCGGCCGCGAAGTCGAGATTCTGCGTCCCCGCGAAGCTGATGCGAAGCGAGCACTTCCCTGCCCCGGCGGTCGCGCAGTCACGGGCGACTTCAACGCCCTGAGCGTGTCCGAAGTTCCAATCGAACGGTGATGGCGTGGGCTCGAATTGGAAGTTTCCATTAAAGAGGTCGTTCGACTTCCGGTAGTCGCCCGCGCGCGCGCCCAGGTGCTGCGCCCATGCGGACACCGCCGCTTCGGGATGGCCTTGCTGCACGAGAAAACCGGCATACTCCCCTGCCGTACTATCATCGTTATACCCATGTCGAGCGATCCAATCCCAAGTGCGTTGCGCATCATCCAGGCGCCCGGCTTGCATCAGGTATTGGAGCCAGGATTGTACCGCCCGCCGATCTTCCGGAAGGCCGTACAGCAAAACATCATCAGCGTGATCTACCAGGCGCGTGTACTCGCTGAAGATGATCGAATCGTAATCCGGAGTGAGCGTCAGGATACGCGCCGTGGCGGGGAGGGCTTGGTGGTTCTCGCCGACTTGGAAATAGAAGTTCGCCGCGCGCAGGAGAAGGGGCGCAGACCGCGGGGCGAGGGCCAGCACCTGGCCGAAGCACTCGCGCGCCTCTCCCTTCTGTCCGGCATCGAGAAACGCCTCCCCGAGGTCGGCCCATCGATAGGGATTTTGCGGGTCTCGCTGGAGAACCTCGCGGAATAGGACAATGGCCTTTTGGACGTCCTCTTCGCTCATCCCCGTCAATTGCTACCGCGCTCGCAACTCCAAGGGCGCGTTGGTGCAAACAAAGATGCGGCACAGAACGCGGTCAACCTCCGCGTTGTTCTGCCCCAACGTCTCCGAGAGAATGCCCGCCTCGCAGTAGGCAGCCAAAACCACCCCGAGGATGAACGTCAGCACTTTCAATCCAGCACACTCTCCCGACGACGGACCTTTTCGAAAGCCCGCTGATGTAACGGCGAATTTACCTAGCCATATGGCGGCGCAAAGCCGCCTCTACATCAATCTGACCCACTGCCGAACATTACAGCCACATGCCGGGACGGCCCTAATCGCAATGCGGATGATCCGGTGGGCAATGAAGGCTACGCGGGGGTGGCGGCGGCGGAGGTGGAGGTGGGAAGGGTGGCCGCGGTGGCGAGGGCGGTCGGGGTGGGTCGTGCGGCCGTGGAGGATTTCCGCCTCTGGCAAGTGGGGTGGCGGGCTGAGCCGAAGCTGGCCCCGCGGCGGAGTTCCGCGCCACCGGATGAACTAGCGGGACCAAGCTCACTCGCGAGCCTTCCGCCGGCTTCAAGTCGACCGACCCAGACAGAACGCGCAGCGCCACTGAAGAGCTGCCCGCCTCCAGCTTGACCCGCGAATTCGGATCGAGCGTGGCGCGGCTCCGGTCGGCCAAATAGATCATGGCCGACGAACCCGCGGTGGCGATCTCGTCGCCCGCCACCACCGGCAAGGATGATACGGCGGTTGCCAGCGCGGCCTTGCCGTTGAGCGTCAGCGCCCCCGAACTGGTGACCCTGCCCACCGGATCGGCGGCCATCAGGACTACGGTCGTCATCATGACGATAAGCAGACGCAAATATTTCACGGCTACCTCCTGTGATTGCTGATTGGCGATGGGCGATGGGAAAACGGGTATGGCGACGTCCTCTGTCGTCAATCGCCAGTCGGAAATAGGCCATTCCCGAGCCCCGCGGACATTCCCGCAACCCACGCCAGGAGCATGGCATTGGCCGGAATATAGAAGTTGAAATCCGCCAGGCTATGCACCAGAATCGCGGCCAGCGCACCCGCGCACGCCACGGCAAGATACCGCGCCCCCGGGTCTCGCGATCCGACGGCTTTCCGCACCGCCGTCCTCACCACGAAGAACGCCAGCGCGGCCACGATGGCGAAACCCACCAGCCCCAGTTCCGCCAGCAACTGAAGGTAATCGTTATGCGCGAAATCGTCCGTGACGAGCGGCGAGGAAACCTTGAATCTTAAGAACGCTGTCTCATATCCGCCCAGCCCGCACCCGAAGACGGGGTAAGCTCTGATCAACGGAATCGTCTCGGCCCAAAGCTGCGCGCGGCCTTCTCCGGTGGGATCGGTCGAAACGAGCTGGACGAATCGCGCGATCAGCTTGTCCGGCGGCAGAAACACGAAGCCCGCCAGCACCAGTGCGGCGACCAGGCCGACCGTGGCTGTTTGCCGTTTCCGGGAGCGCGCGGCCCAGCTCAGTTGCCGGGTTCCGAGTGCCAGCGCCCCCATCACGAACAGGGAAGCAAGTGTCGCGAAGAACCCCATCCGTGAAAAGGAAAAGACGATTGCGGCAAACATCAATCCCGCCAGCGCCCACACGCCGCAAGCCCCCAGCGCCGGAGTCACCGCCGAGTGCCCTCGCGAGCGCGTGCGCCGCCAAAGCGCCACGGGGTACACCACTGCGAACGGCAGCGCCATCTCCAGGAAGCCTGCGTAGTGGTTATGGTTGACGTACGTCCCCCACCGGAGTTGGTCCACGCCTCGGCCGAAGTTCTGCGAGAGGCCCAGACCGGCTTCCAGAGCGCCGATGGCGACGATGGGCCACATCGCCAGCCAGCGGTTATCCGCAAATCGCCAAGTCAGCTCGCGCACCAGCAGGAAGATGATCACGTACCCGCAGACGAGCAGGAAAAATTGAAAAGTCGCGATGGGTGAAACGCTCAGGGGTACAAAGTTGGCTGGGCGTCCGATGAGTGCTGCTGGAGGCATCGCCGCGGTGCGGGCGGGTGACAGCACGCGCACCAGGTACACCGGCAGCGGCACCACCTGCATCAGGATGTAGACGGGCAAGAGAGCCAGGGTCCAGCGCACCACGCGGCCGGGTAGTGGCGCCCACTGGTGGCGGGGGCGGGCAAGGCTCAGCACCACCGCCAGCAGGCACAGCACCAGGAGGTAGTGGTACTGGTCGATTCGGAGCGCTCCGCCCCACTCGAAGACAGCGTAGGCGAGCACCAATCCCATTGTGGATAAAGCGCCGATGTCCGCTATTCTTAGAGACTCTCGCGTTGGCTTTTCGGGGTGGGACTGGAGGCGCATGGACTGGATTGGGAGCATCACCGTACCGCTAATAGGCTAGAAAGTAAACCTGGGTCATGGGTGACAGGTGACAGGTGACAGGTGACAGGAAAGGAGGCTGCGCCCTGGCGCAGTAGGTGTCAGCAGACAGGTTAGAGGTCACAGGTGACAGTGAAGGAGCCTCAAGCAAGCTCATAGGGGACAGGGGACAGGGAACGAGTGTGCGCCTTGCGGCGCCATAGGTGGCACGCGACCCGGGAGGGAAGCTGAGCCCTGTGACCTATAACCTATTCCCTGTCCTCCTGTTCCCTGTTTTCCCTGCTGTACCCTGTAACCTATAACCTATTCCCTGCCTACTTGTTCCCTGTCTTCCTGTACCCTGTGCCCTGTAACCTATTCCCTATTTCCCCCTCATTGCGGAACGCTATGGCCCCCTCGGAGGGTATGGTTCGCGACGCTCATGCCGAGGAGGGCGGACAGCAGCCACCGGGTGAGCAGAATTCCCAAGAAGTAGATGATGCGATGTTCGAAATTGAAACCCCGCAGGAGGACGGTTCCCCAAGCCGCGCCCAAGGTGCTGCACGCCGCTACCAAGAGCCACGATCCGATCCGGAACTTGTTGGACTTCCAACCCGGCACGTAGGCGTTCAGGTGAAAATCCTCGGACTTATTGTCTCCGTCATCTGCGATCGGCAGGAGTTCGATCCTTTCCCAAAAATAAATGCACCATTGGCGATACGCGCCAACGAGCACGGCGATGAGCAGGCACATTGCGCAGCCCACCCAGGAATTATTAGGTAAGGCAAGAATCATTTCGATCTCCTGTCCGGCGAGCAGGTTATAGGTGACAGCCAGAGGTTACAGGTTACAGGTCACAGGTGTCAGGTGTCAGGTGACAGAAAAAGAGGCTGCGCCCTGTCCCCCTGTCTTTCCGTTCCCTGCCTTCCTCCGTCCCCTGTACCTTGTGACCTGTCACCTGTACCCTGTTCTCTCTTCTCTACCCTATGACCTGTTCCCTGTAACCTGTTCCCTGTCTTTCTGTTCCCTGTCTTTCTGTTCCCTGTCTTTCTGTTCCCTGTCTTTCTGTTCCCTGTCTTCCTGTTCCCTGTCCACTGTCCACTGTTCCCTGTAACCTGTCCGCTGTCTTCTCATATTCGTGCGCTGCTCGATAGGGAAACTATGCAGCAGGACGGTGGCCAAAGCCGCGCCCTGCGAGGCCAAAGGTGACAGGGAAAGAGGAGAGAATAGGCAATAGGTGACAGGTTACAGGTGACAGGGAAAGAGGCTGCGCCCTGCGGCGCCAAAGGTGAGCCTGTTCCCTGACGCCTGACACCTGTTTTCCCCTGTTCCCTGTCCACGGTCCTCTGCCTTCGGGTTCCCTGTCTTCCCCTGTCCCCTGTGACCTGTAACCTGTCACCTCTCTTCCTGCTGTACCCTGTCCCCTGTAACCTATCCCCTGTCCTGACCGCTCAGAGCCCTACGCTACAGCCATTTTGTCCAGCCCGCTCATGACACCTTAAGTCTGATGACCAAGCTACTCACCCGTTGGAGAGTCAGCCCTTCCCTGGCGCGCTGTAGTGGCGGTCTCTGACTGTCGGAGGGTGTTGTGGCATGGCCAACTTGGGGTAGCGCCCTAATTCTGTGTTGGTCCCCTCCCTCTTGACAAACTGCGATCGCACGTAGCATCTTTCCAGCAGCGAAAAACAAGGTAAGGACCCCGCTGCTGTCGAACTTGGACGGAGGGGCGGCGAAGCGATCGCTAGGTGCGGCCCTGCTTATCTCAAGTGGCTTCAGTCTTAGCGGTTGACCCGTAAGGGAGGAAGACCGAAGTCTAAATAGTGAAAACGTGTTTGAAAATGGCACCTGACTCACTCGGGATGTTGACCGCGATTTTGATATCCGTTGGCCTAATCGTAAGCGGAGTGCATCTTCGTCGTGTACCTAAACTTAAAATCGTGGGAGCGCTGCTGGCTGTACTTGGCATCTTCGGACTCATGGCAGCTCTGGGCTTCATCAGGGTTTATTAACAGCACTCACCACAATCTTCATCTCTGCCAGAACCTCTTGGCCGATCAGCACGCGCGTTGAGTGCCTATATTGGTAAAAGCCATGACCAGCGACGTATGCCCCAAATGCGAGAGTATGAATCTCGCCGACTCCCATCGGCGAGGTTGGATCGAGCGGTGGATTCTTAGCTTTTTTGGTATCGTGCCCATTCGCTGCATGGACTGTAATACCCGTTTTTACTCCTTCCGCCGTCCCCTCTACTGACTCCTTTTTTCTTCGGCACTCGGTTCAGCTCGCCAAGTTGCACAGATTTCCTTTCGGCCGTCAATGTAACTTCTCAGCCAATACCCCTGGACTGACTTGACAAAACCCCATTGGATGGGTTAATATAGGTTTCCGGTAGTCTAGCCAAAAGGGGAGGGGCTGCCGATGCAAACAAATGCCTCCGTTAATTCGCGCCGGTGTGAGCGCAAAATAGCAACAATTCCAATCAAACTTGTGGTGAAGGCCGACCTCTTCAATGCAGACGATTCAGCTCTCGCGGTCGACATTTCTCCGCGCGGCGCCTGTGTTCGAACCAAGCTGGAGTTAGATCCAGGAGAGTGGGTGGGTGTCGTTCCCAAGGGAGGATACCCGTATGCCATCCCCACTCGCACGATTTGGGTGCGGGAGGATGAGTTCAGCCATTGGACCTTCGCGGGGCTTGAGTTCTTAAACACCCCGGAAGGTTAGAAAATGCACTCCATGGCACACCCTTCCAGTGTTTGATTGGAATTCCAAAACCCCACCAACACACGTTTAGGACGCTACCTGCCTCCCCGAAGGGGAGGAATATCATTAGCCGTAGGTGAAACCTACGGACCGAGACGGCGACGAAAGGAACCTAATTTTCCGCGTTTCCTTTCCGTGGGTTTCACCTAAGGCTATGGGCGACAGGCAGAGGGCACAGGTTACAGGTGACAGGCCAAGAGGCAGCGCCGTCCGGCGCCCAAGGTCAGCCTGCTGCCTGACACCTGATACCTGACACCTGTTTTCCCCTGTTCCCTAACCCCTGTTTTCCCTTCTTTCCCCTGTAACCTGTAACCTGTCCCCTGCCTTGCGGTGGCAGAGCCGCTGGGGCTCTTGCGTGAGGCGGAAGAACCACTCGAGGCCGTTCTCCTGCATCCATGCTTGCTTGGCAGTCCCGGCGATGAAGTCGAAGGCCGCTCCCACCCCGGCCATCGCCGGCACGCCTAGCCGTGAGCGGTGCTCGAACATCGAGCGTTCCTGTTTGGGAGTGCTCAAGCCTACCCAGACGACATCCGGCGCCGCCGCCTGGATTCGTAGCTCCACTTCCACCTTTTCTTCCTGGGTCAGCGGCCGAAAGGGTGGCGAGCAGGTGGCTCCTGGTTCGCGTCTGCTAAGCAGAGGCGATAACCGTTCTTGTGGTCTTCGGGCCTTGCCTTTCTCGCGTGCCGGGTGTATACCTTCATCGCGTTAATCATTTGGTAGACAGCCACCCGACAATCGGGCCGCCAGGAGCGCAACGGGCCGCCCACCAGCCTCTTGCCAAGGCAAGGAGGAAGTTATGAGCTATAACCTGCTCGAAGAAAACTGGATTCCAGTTCTATGGAAAGACGGGAATAGCAATCGCGTGGGCATTACTGAAGCTCTTAGGCAAGCAGGCCGGATTCGTCAAGTCGCCGCCAGCAATCCCATGGACCGTTTGGCCATCCTGCGTTTCCTCCTCGCGCTTCTCTATTGGTGCAAGGGGAATCCGCCGGACGATGAAGACTCGGTCTCTTCGTTTCCCTCGGATTGGTTCAGGAAACTTGATGACAATAAGGACTGTTTCAACCTTCTGGGAGATGGCAAGCGGTTCTATCAGTGCAATGCCAAGTCTGGAACAGAGGGAAAGCTTTCCGCCAACTACCTGATGCAAGAGGTGCCCACTGGCACAAACTCTTGGCACTTCCGGCATTCGACAGATAAAGAGGACGGATTATGTCCGGCGTGCTGCGCCGCGGGGTTATTGCGTTTACCGCTATTTGCTACGTCAGGGGGGCGCGGCAAGCCGCCAGGGGTCAACCAGAAACCGCCGGTTTATGTCGTACCGGTCGGCGGTTCACTTGCGGAAACCCTGCGTCTCTCCTGGCGCAAGGTATCGGACACGGACTTCGGAACGCCGGCTTGGGAAGAGCCCGATCTTAGCCTTCCTCGACATGGCAATGTTCCGCTGCTTGTGGGATTGACGTCGCTGCCCCGGCGCGTGTGGCTGGACAATCCGCAGGAACCCGACGCCAACTGCATCTCGTGCGGACGTAAAGCGCCTCTAATACGCCAATGTGTGTTTGCTGGTGTCGGCAGCGCAAAAACGGATGAAAATGGCCTGGGCCGCGTATGGAGCGACCCGCACACCATCACTGACGGCGAGGATGTCATTAAACCCAGCAATGCCCTTGGTGCAACCGACGCGGCGGCTGGGCAATGGGCAAGGATAGCGGCGGGAATTCTTCGGGAGAAAAAGCCCAATGGCAAAAGAGGCTTGTGGGTCGTCAGCTTTGCGACGGTGCAGAACGACAAGTACCTGGAAGCGATGGAATATGAGATTCCTCTCCCGAGCACGCTAGATGATCGGCAGGTCGCGGAGAGTGTCGAAACGATTGACATGTGGCAAAAGGAGGGCCGGAAGCTTGCCGGCAAAGCCAAACCGAGAGGGACTTCCCGAAGACATCTTGAAATTCCTCCCATGGTCGCCGCAGTTCGCCCGCACGTAGAAGCAAAGGTCTCCGGGAAGGTCGGCGAGTTGATTTCGCGAGGCCGCGATGCGTGGGAGCAGGCAGCCCGGGAATATAGGCCGATGATGGCCGCCGTCGCCAAATCGCTTTCCCCGGGCTATACCACCGCTGCGCTCCGGCGGCGACGCCAGATTGTCAATGTAAGGCCGAACATGCAGCCAGGCACCCCACCGGCCGGGAGGGCCGGACGGAAGAAGGGAGGCGACAAATGACTCCAACGGAGCAATACGTCGACGTCCTGACACATCTGAAGTCCGGTGATCTCGGACTCCTGCGCGAGCATGCCGGGCAAGGGCTCGACCAATCGGTCGATGCCTTTGACCTCTTCGCGGGGCTCTGGTGGCCGTTGCGGGAGAGGAATCAGCGCGCGCCCCGCCGTGCGGTGGCGTGGCTTATCGCAAAACTCTATGCCTTCCGGCCGATCGAGCATTCACCCGGGCAGACGCTTGCGTGGCAGCTTGGGCGGTACCGGAACGACAATGACCCCGAGAAAGACCCTGTCGCGGAAAGGTTCGACAGGATGCTGACCTTGCCGGTTGATATACTCGAGCCGGCCTTGCAATGGTCGCTTAACCTCATCGCCTCCAAAAACCCGAAGCTCGACTGGGTGACGCTGACAAACGATCTTTCCATTTGGGAACGCGAAACCACCCGGCTCAAGTGGGCCGAGGAATTCTTGAAGTCTTCGAAGGAGGACCGTCATGTTAATTGAAATTCATGCCATTCAAAATCACAGCCCGGCCAACCTGAACCGGGACGACTTGGGCGCTCCCAAGACCTGCTACTTCGGCGGAGTACTGCGCTCCCGTATTTCCAGTCAGTGCCTCAAGCGGAGCATCCGCATGAGTGACGAATTCAAGCAGTTGCTCGGCGGCGTTCGCACACGGCGACTGGCGCAATTGATCGCTCCAGGCGGCCCGGATACCGCCGAGTTTAAAAAGGCGATCGCGGTTTTAGAAATCTGCGGCATCGCGGCAAAAGAGAAGAAAGGGAAGAAAGGCGACGACGAGGAATCTACGCCCGACGAAAAAAGCGCCGGAGTGGTTTATGTGAGCAAACAAGCGGTCAACGAGATGTCTGAGCTTCTGAAAACCAAGTCGGCCAAGACCGATAACGAGCTCGCCAAGGAATTTGCCCAGATAATCGCTCGCCATACGAGCACCCCGGACATGGCACTCTGTGGCAGAATGCTGGAACCAAAGAAAGCGAAAAAGCAGGCGTCGGAGGAAGGCGGCGCGAAGCCCAAGGGCGGCGACGTCTGGAAGGGACTTGACACAACCGTTGAGGCGGCGCTGCAAGTTGCCCACGCAATTTCTACTCACGCGGCTCGCCCGGAGATTGACTACTATGTGGCCGCTGATGATGTGCCCGGTGAAGACGCGGGAGCAGGCTTTGTAGATGAAGCAATGTTCGGCTCCGCCTGCTTCTACAAGTATTTTTCGATTGACTTCGAAACCCTCATCAACAATCTGAAGGGCAACAAGGAACTGGCCGCTCATACTGTCGGCGCGTTCATCCGGGGAGCGGCGTTGGTGAATCCCACGGGCAAACAGAATAGTTTCGCCGCGCACAACCCACCCGACGGAATGCTGGTCGAAATCAGAAACTCACCTCTCAGCTATGCCAACGCTTTTGCCCGACCAGCCATAGCCCAGGGCGAACGAGACATCATATCCCAGAGCGTCGCGCAACTCGGCCAGTACGTTCACGATATCGACACCGGATACGGCAAACCAACGAGGCGGTTCTGGTTCTCGCCCAATCTTCGCTATCCCTTGACCGTTACGGAGGGGGATAAGGAAAACGCCTTGGCCGAAAACAATATCAAGTCGCTCGAGGAATTGATCGAGGCAGTCATCAAGGGAATCGGCCATGATTGGGAGGAGGTTCAGAAAGTGGTTGTGAACTCGGAGGTGGCCTGATGAGCGCAAATACCCTCTTTCTCCGCCTCGAAGCCCCCCTTCAGGCATGGGGCGATCAGCAGTCGAAGTTTGTGATTCGGCGGACGGCTGACGCCCCAACCAGGTCTGGCGTCATGGGGATGCTTTGCGCGGCGTTGGGCGTCTCCCGCTCGGCGGCGCCGGAAGGCTGGCTTCCAAGGCTTAGCCGCCTGCGCATGGGCGTCCGCATCGATGTGCCGGGGGTCCGCTGGTGGGATTATCACACGGTGGGCGCCGGGATGCCGATGCGCACTGCCGAAGGTGGAACCAAGCCAGGGGCCGTGCTGACCCGCCGCGAATACCTTTGCGACGCCTCGTTTCTCGTCGCTTTTCAGGGAGAGTCGGACCTCATTGCCGAACTGGAGTCCGCAATTAAAGCGCCCAAATGGACGCTCTATCTGGGCAGAAAGTGCTGCCCTCCCTCGCGCCCTTTACTGGAGCATCCGGGGGGTGAATTTCCTGACTTGCTTTCTGCCCTCAAATCGGTTCCCTGGCGCAAGAGGTTGGAGGGAGACGATCAGCCCGAAGCGCTGGATTGCCTGCTTGATTGGAAGTCAACCGAAGAGCAGCCGGAGGCTCCCGATGATGCGCTCGTCTGGTACGACGTGCCCGTGACCTTCGACCCGCCCTCCCACCAGCCCCGATTTGTCATTCGCAAGCAACTGCGCGTTGGACTCGACGGCGAAGTAACGCTTGCAACTCAGCCAGCACAGAGCTACACGCCAGCGCCTCCCCGCCCAAGAGCGGATTACACTAATACCGAGTACAGAATCCGACGGGAAAAGCGGCTCGACGACGACTATCACTTGTGCGTCTTTTGCAAGTCGCCC
This sequence comes from Terriglobia bacterium, assembly GCA_050010335.1. Classification (GTDB taxonomy): domain Bacteria; phylum Acidobacteriota; class Terriglobia; order UBA7540; family UBA7540; genus Bog-366. The sequence goes on along the minus strand of JBEKLF010000252.1, from coordinate 1,560 downwards.
GCCACCACCGTCCAGCACATCACCTATCGCCGCGCGGGTGGCAATGAACTCGCGGATGACTTGCGCTCTCTCTGTCGCCTCTGCCACGATGCCGTCACCATGATCGAATATGGCCTAGGCATGGGCATGGACCGCATCAACCCGGAAGAGCCGCGTTGGCGCGACTTGATTATCCAAAAGCGGAACGAAATCATCACGTTCCGCTCCCTGGAGACTCGCCGCAGGCGCCTGGTCGCCGAGGAGGTGGAGTAGCCATGTACCGGTCCTGCCTTTTGATTGACGTCGGGAGTAACCCCGACCGGCCTCGGCCCGGAAGGCTGTGGCTTCGGAATCTCTATCACGTCCACCAGCGCCTTTGGATGGCGTTTCCCTCCGAGAACCGAAAATCCCATGATCGCGATTTTCTTAAGCCTTTCAAACCCGCGGACTTTGGCGAGAAGCCGGTTCAGGTAGAACGCGGGGCGGGTTCCGGCTTTCTTTTTCGCATTGAGCCGCAGCCCGCCGGGCGGGTCGTGATTCTCGTCCAGTCCAACTCCGCCGTGAAGCCGGATTGGGACTACGCCTTCCACAACGCCCGTTTTCTTTTGAATCCTCTGGCTGCTCCCCCGCAGGTAGAGGAATTCGACCCTCGCTTCGCCAAGGGCCAACAGCTTCGGTTCCGCATCCGCATCAATCTAAGCAAGAAGTTAAAAACGAGCGCAAAGGGCGTCGATCTTACCAAGGCGGGCGAGGGAACAGATCGCCAAGGCCGCCCGAAGGCCCAAAGCAAACGCGTAGCGCTGACCTGGGATAAGGACCAGAACCCCGACGATGTGATACGAAAATGGTTCGCCGCCAAGGGCGACCAAGGTGGCTTCCAGGTGGAAACTTTCCGCGTCTTGCAAATCGGGTGGGGCGCAGGAAACCGATCGGACCCGAGGCCGGCGGGCGATCGCATGAAATTTCGCTCAGCCTTATTGGAGGGGACGCTTACGGTTAAAGACGCGGATAGCTTCAGAGAAACCATCGTGGGCGGCATCGGGCACGGCAAAGCCTTCGGCTTCGGGCTTCTTTCCGTAGCCCCTCGCACACCACTCCCGGCAGAGGCAACGTGAGAGTTCTGACGCCAAAGCGAGCCCCGAAGCAGCGCGCCGAGATCGCCCGCCGCATGTTTGTGCAGCGCTTTCCCGGTGTGGATGTGCAGGCGTATTCCGTCACCGAATTGCGGGGAATGGAGGGCTTGCGCGTGCCCGCCAAATACGCGGAACTCGGCGAGCAGTACGGAGTCACCTGGAAGGGGCGCAACTACGACAAATCCAACTGGAATCTGGCGGACAACATCAATCGCGCCCTCTCGACGGCCAATGCCAGCCTTTACGCCTTGTGCGCCGCCGTACTCTGCTCGCTGGGTTACCTGCCGTCTCTGGGATTCGTTCACGACGCCGGCACGTTGCCCTTTATCTATGATGTGGCGGACCTGTACAAGGAAATAACCAGTTTCCCGGCAGCCTTTCAGTCCATGCGCCAGGACCCCAATGACAAAGGCGACCTGGTCCGCACGCTGCTGAAGGAACGCGTCGA
>JBEKLF010000251.1:0-14269 GCA_050010335.1 Terriglobia bacterium | reverse complement strand
ATCTACCGCACGTACAGATTTACCGGCTCGTCCTCACACGACGAGCTTTATATCAACGGCACTCACCTCGCCAAACTCCTCAACAGCGAATACGCATTCATGGAAGTGCCGCCGGGTACTGTGGTGATCTCCGGATTGCCCAAGGAGTACTACGGAAGCATCGTCATGTCCGCCATGGCGGCCGCCAATCAAGCCAGGCAAAAAGAACACGAGCGGGCCCGGTTTGAGGCGGAGGCGGGCAAAACCTATTACTACAAATGGACCGCCGGAGCCGCTGCAACTGGGATTAAGGTCACGCCTGTGGATCCCGAGAAGGGAGCCAAAGAGATGGCCAAACTTCATCTCTCCAAGCCCGTCGACGACAAGGAAGAAGCGCAGCCAGGAACGAAAGACACCGACAAACCGCCGGCGAACTAACATCGCTCCGGCTGATTGTAAGCTATCGGTGAGCGTGCGTGACCTAACCTGATTGCGCTGACAGCGTCGGTCTATGGCGGACCCGAATGACAGCCCCATACGGAGATCCCCTGTAGGCTGTCGCTGGCTGACCACGCTTGAGAGCTTCCGCGCCGTCGAAAAACGCGACCCAGTTAATACGGTTTGAGTGAACGCATGGCCAAGGAACACTCTCCCTGTCGGGAGGATTGGGAATCTCTGCCGTCAGGGACGAGAATCTCGTTGAGGGAGAAATCGATGGAGGACCGCGAGATATTGTATTCGGAAGTGGCGTCCTCCACGCAGTGCAGACAGCACGAAAGTATTTTGAAATCTGACGGCAAGCCGATTAGGTAGTCCCGGCGCTGCTAGGGATGAGGCTTGAAATGTCGCCTTCTCGTCAACTGGCCCCGTGCCTTGCCGCAGCCGAACCTCGGCGTGAAAGGGCGTTTCCCCATCCGGCCGAGCCCGGATAAATATCGTTCCTCTGAGGGAAAGACGAGATTACGTTCTCATCGAGAAAAGTGCAGGGAGGTTTCCTCAGATGACCTTTATGCGCTTGCCGCCGGGATAGCGGGCATGAGCAAGGCCCACGGTTTGGGAGTTCTACCCCGAGACGGCGAGTGCCATTTGGTTGGAGTTCTGTTCGACCCGGAATGCTATGGAAGATTTCGGGTCTTCCTTACTCATCAGCGGCCGGAACTTGCGGATGAAGTTCTGCCGCGGCAATTGAAAGAAGCTCATGCCGAACGACATCGCCTCTTCCAGAGCCCGAGAATTATCCCAGCGATCATGATCGATGCGGTAAGCGGCAATGACGGCGCCCGTGCGGTCCGCTCCGCGCAGGCAGTGCACAAATACGGGCCCGGTTGTCGCGTCTTCCAGCAGGGCCAGGATTTTAGCAATCTCGGCCTCTGTAGGTGGGGTCAGGCGGGTCATGGGAACGTTCACGTACTGCATGCCCAAGGAAGTGACAAGCTGTTTTTCCCCGGAGGACCGTTCACCGTCTTCGCGCAAGTCCAAGATGGTCTTAATGCCGATTGTTGCCAGATACTTAAAGCCTTCGGTCGTCGGTTGCGCTCCGCGGTAGACGTGGTTATCGAGCTGATAGAAATTGTCGATTCCTTGCACGGAGGAGCCGGCAAACGCAGGCAAGCTAAGAAGAAACAGGGCGGCAACGCACCGATAAAGTATCGACATGGGTTTTGGCCCCTCCCTCAAACCAGCGAGTAGAGGAGCAAGCCTCATAGTGTTTGATGCCTCAAATAGCCTGGCGGTGCAGATCCTCACATTTATTCCTGCTGCTCCCCCCGCAAGCTTAGCGCCGGCTCCCGCTCTGTGGGGTCCGTGGGTTTTCGAGACTGCCAGCGCTTGTCGGCTCGGCTCAGGAATGCCTCTGTCCGGCGCCGCAATTCCATTGATCTCATGTTCAGCTCCCCGTGTCTGTTCCTTTATGACCGCGGCAATTTCACGTCCAGTGGCAAGCGGCGATGGGCCAATGACAAGGGCGGGCGATCCTCGCCGCAAGGCCGAACGCCGTTCGGCTTTCTCGCCGACGAGGAATCGTAGGGGCCAGCGGTGCCGGCCCAAGTGGCCGAATGCCATTCGGCCCTACGTCAGCGGCCGAACCCCGTTCGGCCCTGGCGCTAGCGAGGCATCGCCACTTCAGAGATGGCTGCCTGTATTACTAATGTCAGGCCGATAAGAGTCCAGTCCGCTTTCAAAGCGGCGTCACCTTATTCTCCGGGAATGGCGTTTCGGGCTCAATCTGATTTGGGTTGCGGAAAGGCGTGCTTTCACCTTCCCCAAACGCAGAAATTGCCTCTGGCCTCACTGACTCTTCAATGCAGCCGAGAGGCGAAAATCGGAACCGCGACTGAACGGGGGGGTGGCGGAATCGAAGCACTTCCCAAGTGCGCCGTGACCAAAGTCTGGTTTGACAAGGGGTTGATGTGAGCCGGGAATCACGGCTATGAGTCACTGCAATCATATACCTTACGGTTGCGGTTCTATTTCCAACGGGCACCATGTTCCTCCAGCGCAATCCGCACGAGCTGGCTGCGGGTTCGCACGCCGGTCTTCTGGAAGAGTTGTTGTAGTGCAGCTTTAACCGAACTCTCCGAGATATTGAGACGCCCCCCGATCTCCTTGTTACTGAGTCCCTCAAACACCCCTTGCAACACCTGAGCCTCCCGTTCCGTAAACGGTTTGGTTTGGTTGGCCCCTCCCGAGTGTTTTGACACCCTGACCAAGGCCTGAATCGCATTTTCATCCAGCCAGGTTTCCCCCGCCATAACCTTGCGGATTGCTTGCGTGAGGAGGGCGGGCGAATTGTGTTTGGGAAAAATCCCGCGGACGCCCAGATCGAGTGCCTGTACGGATTCGGCGTCACTCATTCCGGCCGTGACCATGAGGAATCGTCCCTTAAAGCCCCACTCTCGGGCTTGGGTAATGAACTCGAAACCCCGTTCTTTCCCGAGGTCATAGTCCAACAAGACGAGATCAATGGGCTTCTGGCGCAGGGCCTCCGTGGCTTCTCCGACTGAGGCGCAACAAGCTGCCATCTCCAAATCGGGCTCGCCTTCGAGCAGCCGGCTCAGGCCCTCGCGGAAGAGAGAGTGATCGTCCAGTAGCAGGATCCTGATTTTATCCATTCGTTTCTGCCGCTTCCTCCTTGTCGCTCTGGTCCGCGAAAGGTAAGAGGTCCAAAGCGAAGCAGCACCCGGGTGGGCCTGGCTCATATCGGAGGTCACCATTAAATGTCCTCACCAGGGCCCGCGAGAGGTACAGCCCCAGCCCGGTGGCGTCCGCCCCTTCCTGAAATGGTCGAAACAGACGTTCAGGGTTGGAAATGCCGTGACCGGTATCGCGGACGCGCACCACAATCCGCTCATCTTCCACGCACGCACTGACCCTGAACTCTTTCACCTCCTGGTCCTGCATGGCACGCTGGCTGTTCTTGGTAAGGTTCAAGAGCACTTGCAAGAGATTATGACGCTCCGCCCAAACCCGCGGTAATGTTTTGGGGACGTGCCAGTGGACGAGCACACCGGCCTCCTGCAACGAAGGCTCGGTCACAATGCGCAATTCGTCAAGTATTGAGCCAAGGTCCACCGGAGCCATGTCATCACTTCCGGCGCTTTGCCGAAGCTCAAGGGTTGCGATTTTCCCCAGACCTTCCACGAGATTTCCCAGGGCGCGGAAGTCCTCGCTCTGTGCCAGCTCGTGCTGGCGCGACAGGTTTTCGTAAACGACGGAGATGGCCCCGCAGACGTTACGGATTTCATGCGATACGGCACCGACTGCCAGGCGTGACGCGACCATAAGGTGATGGAGGCTGGATTCCTCCTTGTCGCGAAGATCCTCGGAGCCATCGACGAGCATGGCCGCGAGCCTGGGTCCGACGCTTGTCCTGTAAGTCGAGAACCAAACGTCCGCGAGAAACACATCCCCATTCTGGCGCCGTCCACTGCATTGCATCGCAGTGCGGAAGCTTGGCGTTGATTCGTCGGCGGGCGGGACTCTGGCCAAGGGCGGTAGGAAGTCCTTGATGAATTCGCCCGGCAGGGTTCCCGGCTCAAAACCCAGTAAGCGATGGGCGGCCTGATTGGCCATCAGGATCTTACCTGCTGAATCGACGGTCAGGATAGCAGCGGGGCTGCTTTCGATGAGAGCCTGAAGTTGCTGCTCAGCGTCGCGCCGCAACTCTGCCTCTTGCTCGACCTCCCGGACATGCTGCTCGGCGAGCCGCCGGTTTTTGGCCGACTCGTGGGCAAACAAGCCTGTCCCGTAAAACGCGGCGAACATAAAGATGTCGCGGGGAACCCCTGCGGCGGCCTCCCACCCAAACGGGTCAAATGCTTCAGCCAGAACAGTGCACAGTCCTCCCACCACGGCGACCTGCCAGCGCGGCAGGCAGCTTCCCACAATCAGCATGGGGAAAAGATATAGAAAGCCAAATGAGACGTTTAGATCGACGCGCCAATCGATCAGGGCCACGATCAATATCAAGGTCGCGGCGACGAAAAGAAGCTTGGTCCGGCTTAGCCGTAGTAAGAACGAAAGCATTTCGCTACCGCCCCCGTGATGCCCGACAACGCCTTCGCGCGAAACACACCCAACCCTGCTGGTAATTCTACCAAAACACCCGCCCACCGCTGCCCCCGTGGCCAAAAGATAGGCTCAATCTGTCCAGAAGATAATGTCCAAGAGATAGGCCGGGCTGCCCGGAGGATAACTGGAACGTCGCCGAACCGGGGCCTTAATCTTGTAGCTTCGTCCCACGGCAACGCCGTCTCAGGGGCCCAGACCATTATGCTCAAACACCTGTGTGCTCCAACTCGCCGCCTGATTGAGATTGTGCCTAGATCCGCCGTATGCAGTGCCTTCTTAGGCATCCTCGCCCTGGCCTCAGCCGCTTACGGGCAGTCCGCATCGGCCGTCAGGATCGATCTCGATCAGGCGATTCGGCTCGCGCTGGCCCACAATCACGCTCTGAAAGCCGCCCAATCCCAAATTCAGCAGAGCCAGGCCGAAGAGATTACAGCGGCCATCCGGCCCAACCCGGTCTTTACTTACGATGACCTCTTTCTGCCCATTACGCCAGGTGATCTCAACTCCACCACACTCAATAACATCACTGAATTCGACGTGAGTGCGGCCTTCACGTGGGAACGAGGCCATAAACGCGCCGCTCGGGTCGAAGCCGCCAAGGACGAAACGATGGTGACGCGGTCTCAGGTATACGACAATGAGCGCACGCTGACCTTCGACGTGGCTCAGCAGTTCATCAACCTGTTGCTGGCCAAGTCGACGCTCGACTTCGCCAAGCAGGACTTGGACAGCTTTCAGAAGACAGTGGGCATCTCTGAGGCTCAATACCACGCGGGCCGGATGAGCGAGGTCGATTACCTTAAGATCCACCTGCAGCTTCTCCAGTTCCAGCAGGATGTTTCTTCGGCCCAGCTCTCGCTGGTTCAAGCGCGAGCGGGTTTGCGGCAGCTTTTCGGCTATGGAACCGTGCCCGAAAACTACGACGTGGTGGGAGACCTTGCCTACACGCCGTTGCACGTCAACAAAGAGGATCTGGAGCTGATGGCTCTTCAGCATCGTCCTGACTTGCGGGCGACGCAGCAAGGCGTGATCGCTGCCAACAGCCAGTACAAGCTGGCGAAGGCGAACGGGAAGCGCGATCTGACCACGGCCTTCACGTACAGCCATGTTTCGGCCATGAACTCTGCAGGCTTAACGGCCAGCATCGAAATTCCGGTTTGGGACCGCAACCAAGGCGAAATCGCCCGCGCCCATTACGCCATCGGCGGAGCACAGGAGAGTGAAAAAGCGGCCGAGGACACTGTGATAAATGACATCGATAACGCCTACGGCGCATTCTACAGTGCGGACGAAGTGGCCAAACTTTACGAGTCGGGCTATCTAAAGCAGGCACAGGATTCACGGGACATCAGTGAGTATGCCTATCGGCGCGGAGCGGCGAGCTTGCTCGACTTTCTGGATGCCGAGCGCAGCTACCGCGCCACCCAACTCGCCTATCGCCAGGCCCAGGCTAACTACCTGCTCGCGGTCGAGCAACTGAAGCAATCCGCGGGAACGAGAAGCCTCGGCCCCTGACCCGTCTAGAGGCGGTGTAGCCGCAAAGTGCCGTGGTTCCGAGGGGCACACATTCGCAAGTTCAGGAAGGTGAATCATGAAACATTACTGCTACTCCATCGCAACGCTCGCTGTGGGGGCTTGCCTCGCGTTTCTGTCGCCGGGTTGCAGCAGCGGCAAGGCTGATCCAAGATCTGAAGCGCCGCCGCCTGTGCAAGTCGAGCATGAACAGGATGGCGGCGCCTTCAGCGTAGATCATCCCGAGCAGTTTCCCTTGGCCACGGCGGGTGAGCACGAGGCCGCCCCTGAGTTGAATGTAACCGGCACCGTCAGCCCCGACGTTTCAAGAAACATCCCGGTGGTTTCGCTCGCCTCTGGGCGCGTGGTGGATATTCACGCCCGCCTCGGCGACACCGTGAGTAAAGGGCAGCTCCTGATGCGTGTGCAAAGCCAGGACATTTCGCAGGCATTTTCCGATTACCGGCAGGCGGCTGCAGATGAAACTTTAGCCCGCACGCAACTCGATCGCTCCAAACTCCTGTACGAACACGGCGCTATCGCGTTAAACGATCTTCAGGTTGCCGAGGACACCGAAGCCAAGGCCAAGGTCACCGTTGAAACCGCGCTGGATCACCTTCATGTCCTCGGTGCGGACCCCAATAACCCTTCTGCGATTGTTGATATCCACGCGCCTGCGTCGGGCGTTATCACCGACCAACAAGTGACAGCCGCCGCGGGTACGCAAGGCCTGGCTTCGCCGAATGCGTTCACGATTTCCGACCTCTCTAATGTCTGGATTCTGTGCGACGTTTACGAGAACGACCTTCACTTTGTTCGTCTCGGCGAGTACGCGGACGTTCATTTGAACGCTTACCCGGACGAGGTTCTTAGGGGCCGGATCGGCAATATCGGTCCCAGCCTCGACCCCAATCTCCGCACGGCGAAGGTCCGCCTGGAAGTCCAGAATCCCGGAATGTTGCGACTCGGCATGTTTGCCACCGCAACCTTCTATGGCCCTAAGAAAGAAGCCCACGCCACTGTTCCGGCAACCGCGGTGCTGCACTTGCACGACCGCAACTGGGTTTATATCCCTATGGGAGGCACCCGCTTCCGACGCGCCGAAGTTGTAGCCGGCAAGATGCTTCCGGCTGCCCCGAACGAAGAGCAGGAGATCATCTCGGGCCTTGAACCGGGTCAGCAGGTGGTCGTGAAAGCCCTGGATCTTCAGGCCACGGTGGAGCAGTAAATGATACGCCGCATCGTCGACTACGCCCTAAACAACCGCCTCCTTGTGCTTGGCTTTGCGGTTCTGCTGTTCATCTGGGGCATGGTCTCATTCCACAGGCTTCCCATCGAGGCTTATCCGGATGTGGCAAACAACTATGTTGAAATCATTACCCAGTGGCCGGGAATCTCCGCCGAGCAGATTGAGCAACAAGTAACGATTCCGCTGGAAACCGCGATGAATGGAATCCCTCAGGTGGTGAATTTGCGGTCCTTCTCTCTCTTCGGCCTCTCCGACCTGAAGTTGCTCTTTGATGACGAATCGGAGAATTCCTGGAATCGCGAGAGGGTTCTGGAGCGGCTCTCCCAAGCGACGCTACCGCCGGGCGTGACACCCCAAATGGGCACCGACTGGAGCCCGGTCGGCCAAATCTACTTCTTCACACTACACAGCACCAATCCTCAATACGACGTCATGGACTTAAAATCGCTCGAAGACTGGGTGGTGGAAAAAAACCTCAAGGCCGTTCCCGACATCGTGGACGTTTCCAGCTTCGGCGGTCCTACGCGCGAGTATCAGGTTCGCGTCGATCCTAACAAGCTGATTGATTACGGCCTGAGCCTTAGCCAAGTGGAGCAACAGCTGACCAACAACAATGTCAACGCTGGCGGCAGCTTCATCGAGGCTGGTCTGCAACAGATCAATATCCGCGAAGTGGGGCTAGTCAGGAACGTGCAAGACATCGAAAAGACGGTCATCGTGACCAAGGCCGGCACGCCGCTGCGGATGAAGGATATCGCTGTGGTAGCGCAAGGCCCGAAGATCCGCCTCGGCCAGTTCGCCCGAGCGATTCACCGTGAGGACGGAAAGATCATCGACAACGATGATGTCGTTTCAGCGTGGGTCCCCATGCGGAAAGGCGCCGACACGCAAACCGCGCTCGCGGGGCTCGAAGCAAAAGTGAAAGAGTTGAACGATCGTATTTTGCCTCCCGGCGTGAAGATCGTACCGTTTATCGACCGGACCGATCTTATTAACTTCACAACCCACACCGTGCTGCACAATATGACGGAGGGCATGATCCTCGTTGTCATCGTGTTGTTTCTCTTCCTCGGGAATGCCCGGGGCGCGCTCATCGTCGCACTCACCATTCCGTTTTCCTTGCTGTTCGCGTCGATCTGTCTGGACCTCAAGCATATTCCCGCAAATCTACTGTCGCTTGGCGCATTGGATTTCGGCATGGTTGTGGACGGCGCCGTGGTGATGATTGAGAACATTGTTCGCCATTTGAACCGAAATGAGGTAGGAACCATAGAGGACCGCATTCGGGCCGCCGCCCACGAAGTTCAGCGGCCGGTCTTCTTTGCGATCGCAATCATCATCACGGCTTACATCCCCATTTTTACCTTGCAGCGAGTCGAGGGACGGCTGTTCAAGCCGATGGCATGGACCGTGGCCTTCGCGCTGCTGGGCGCCCTGTTTTTCTCCATCGTAGTGGCGCCGGTGCTGGCCAGTTTCCTCTTCCGGAAAGGGGCGCGCGAGTGGCACAACCCTCTGGTTACGTTCCTGACAGGCCGCTACCGCATCGCCGTGCGAAGTGCCATTCGGCGGCCAGCCCTGACCCTTGGACTAGTTGGGTTGAGCATGGTTGCCGCGACTTATCTGGCCGTCGGCGGGGTGATCGGGTCGGAGTTTCTGCCACACCTTGATGAGGGTTCGCTCTGGGTGCGCGGCACCCTGGCGCCCAGCACCGGACCGAGCGAGGGGATCCGGGTGGCGAACGATGCCCGTATCTTGTTGGCCGCCTTCCCTGAGGTTACGGAGACCACCAGCCAGGTGGGGCGGCCGGATGATGGAACGGACACGACGGGCTTCTTCAACACGGAGTTTTTTGTCGGCCTGAAACCCAAGGAACAATGGCGTCCGTCGTTTCACCAGAACAAAGAGGAATTGATCGCCGCCATGAACCACCAACTGGAAATATTCCCCGGCGTCGTCTGGGGTTTCTCTCAGCCCATTGAAGACAACATGGAAGAGGCGGTCAGTGGTGTAAAGGGTGAACTTGCTACCAAGGTTTACGGTGACGATCTTAAGGTGCTCGAGTCGAAGGCCGACCAGATTGTCACGATCATGCGCACGGTAAGGGGAATTGAGGACCTTGGGGTCTTTCGCGTCCTCGGACAACCCAATGAAAACTTCGAAGTGGACCGCCAGCAGGCCGCACGCTATCAAATCAACGTCGCGGACGTGCAGGATGCAATCCAAACGGCCGCCGGCGGAAGCGCTCTAACCCAAGTGCTCCAAGGCGAGCAGCGCTACGACCTCGTATTGCGGTATCTCCCCCAGTACCGTAACAACAAGGAAGCCCTTGAGGATATTCGCTTGCTGTCTCCAACGGGCGAAAGAGTCTCACTTAAGCAGCTCTGTAAGATTGAAGAACGGGACGGGGCTTCCGAGATCTATCGCGAAGGGAACGAGCGCTATATCGCCATAAAGTACAGCGTGCGCGGCCGCGACCTCGGCAGCGCCGTCGAGGAAGCAATCAAGAAAGTCGACGCGCAGATGCAACTCCCGCGCGGGTATCACATTGATTGGGAGGGCGAGTACGAGAGCGAAAAGCGCGCCGAAGCGCGCCTTTTCGTCATCGTACCGCTCACGGTCCTGCTAATTTTTATCATCCTCTACACGATGTTCAAATCGTTCAAGTGGGCGTTGCTGGTCCTCGCCAACGTCATGATGGCGCCCATCGGCGGCCTACTCGCTCTGTTGGTCACAGGAACACACTTCAGCGTTTCCTCGGGCATTGGATTCCTGGCTCTGTTCGGTGTGTCGGTTCAGACCGGGGTGATTATGCTCGAGTATATCAACCAACGGCGCGTGAGGGGCCACGGGATTGAGGAGTCGGCGGTGGAGGGCGCGGTTCTGCGCCTCCGCCCCATCATGATGACCATGTTGGTTGCGACACTGGGGTTGCTGCCCGCCGCCTTGTCGCACGCCATCGGCTCCGACTCCCAACGACCGTTCGCGATAGTCATCGTGGGGGGCTTGATTTCGGGCCTGGTCATGAGTGTCTTCTTGCTTCCCACTCTGTATGTCTGGATAGCGGGGGACGGCGATGTGCTTCCCGCAGTTGATTCCCAGCACTTTGAAGAAGCCTGAAGTTGAGGATGAGGAAGTGCATGAAGACGAGAAGATCACGTCGCAAAAGGCCCCGATGCCTCGATCGGGGCGCAGACCGGGCAGTTATAGCGACTGTTTTGCTGGCCGTCACCCTGGTGCTTCTGCTCATTGGGTTTTCTGGCCCCTCGGTTTACCTCACCCTCCCCGGGCACACAGGTTGGCTTTACATTGGCGTCGTCATTATCGCCGCTGGCGGTGCCCTCGTCTGGCTCTTCTGCGTTCATGCCCAGCGAAAAAGGGGAAACCCATCCGGATCAAGAACGTTTAACCCAAGGTCGAAACGAATCCCGCTTCGGCAAGTTGCAGACGGCACCGCAGGCGTGACGAGCTTTCCCTGCAATCCTCGCCACGTGCCTGGATTCGACGCTTCTAGCCCCAATACTGTTCACTTAACGATTCTGATGCATTTTGCGAATTCAATTCGCACACTACAAACGGCCCCACGAGGACGCAGCGGGAAATTGCTCATTTTGCGCTTGACCCCGCGCGGGCGTCGCTGGCCGCGACTCGAAACGACTCGCTCTTGCAGGATTTCATCCAACACCGCCGCATGGAACGCCTTCCTCTCCCGAGGGGGGAACAGCAGCAGAGAGAGACAGTTTGCGACGAACGACGCGCACGGCGTGCACAAAAGAGAGCCGGTCGGGATCTTCTCCCCCCTTCAAGGCCGCCTCATGCATCAAGCCGCGGATGGCGAAATGCGCCATCAGCAGACCATAAAATTCCTGCCGCACCAAGTCGGGAGTCTTGCTGCGCAGAATGATTTGGGCTCCGCGCAGATGCGTCTTCAGTTCGTCCAGGGCTCCTTCGATTTCCCAGCGTTCCTGATAGAGCGCGGCCAATTCCTCGGCGGGCGCGGCGCCTGGGTCGAGGATGGTCGTCACCAAGCGATAAAGCGGTTCGGCGTCGGCCACCCCGTCCAGCCGGTAATCGATCACCCGCACCACCACACCGTTCGTTTGATGCCGCCAGTCCCGCTCCGAGGCATAGATCCGGCTCCAGTAGGAACCATCCGGCAGGCGCTTCTCCACCCGCATGCGCATATTCTTTTTCACCCGCCAGAGCAGATCGGCACCGCTAGCAGCGGCCTGATTCCACAAGCGAAAACCAAAAAGGTTGCGGTCGGCCAAGCACAGCATCCCCTTCTGGAGAGTCCTCGTCACGTCGGCGGCGAGGGTGATTTCACCCGTCGCGCAGCCCCCCAGACGGGCGCCAAACAGCACGTGCGTTCCGTTCTCCACCAGCGCGACGAAGCGGATCTGCGGGTAGGCGCTGGCGCCACGACTCACCCCGGGGCGACCGAAGGCTTCCACGTTTTCTTTCTCGTCCGCCACGTCCAGCGTGCTGCCGTCCAAGCTCACCAGATGCCAGTGCCGGTACCAGGCCCCGCGGGTGTTTTTCACCGCCACCGGCTTCACCAGCTCGTCATACAACTGCTGCAGAACCGCCCAGCCCAGCCGGGTGCGCGCTTGCGAGATCCCCGATTTTCCCGTGATCTTCACCGCCTGGTTCGGCCCCAGCAACCAGGCCAAGCCTTCCAACAGACAGCGCAGCACCTCACGATAGGACACTTGCATGAACAACGCCAGAGCAATGACATAGTATACGACCACGTGCGCGGGCAGATCGCGTTGCCGCCGACTCGCCTTCTTCTGGCTCGCCAGCACGCCTTCCACCTGCGGCAACGGAAACGTCGTGGCCAATACCCCGAGACTGATGTAATCGCTAATGCGGGTCCCCTTGGGAAGTTCAGCGATAGTCCGGGCCATGGAAATCCTCCTCTCAAAGTTAATGAGAAGAGAATACACCAAATTTACTTACGTGAACAGTCTAGCCCAAGTTCGTCACGGTGGGGGCGGTTTTGATGATTTTCGCGCCCAAGTGATGGGGCAAGGGTTTTGTTTTCAGTCCGACCTCTTTCAAAAGTCGATGTAGTGTAGACCTACCCCCTTGCGGTGGTCGCAGACAACATGGCACCATCGCGCCAATGTTTTTGCGACCCACTCTTCGGCACAAGGACGGCAAGGATCACACGTATTGGTCTTTAGTCGAAACCGTACGGACGCCGGACGGGCCGCGCCAGCGCACGCTGTGCTACTTGGGCGAGTTGAATGGTTCGGCGCAGGCGCGCTGGCTGAAGACGATCGAGGTCTTCAACGCTCAGGGGGAGAGTCAGCAACTGAAGTTGTTTCCCGCGGATGTCGACCCCCCCGAAGATGATGCGTCGGTGGCTCGCGTGCGGCTCGACAAGGTGCGCTTGGAGCGGTCGCGTCGATTTGGAGGCTGTTTTCTGGCGCTGGAGTTGTGGAAGCGTTTGGAGTTGGACCGTTTCTGGGAGGGGCTGCTGGACGGGCCGGAAAATGCCGCCGACGTGCCTTGGTCGCGGATCGCGGCGCTGTTGGCGATCAACCGCCTGTGTGCGCCGGGCAGCGAGTTGGCGATCGAAGAGCGCTGGTATCCGGCCACGGCGCTGGATGACCTGCTAGGGATCGAGGCCGGCAAGATCAACGACACGCGCCTGTACCGGTGTTTGGACCGCCTGCTGCCGCACAAGACGGAACTCGAGCGGCATCTGGCGCATCGCTACGGGGAGCTGTTCGCGGCGGAGTTCGACGTGCTGCTTTACGATTTGACCAGCAGTTACGTGGAGGGGGAGGCGGCGAAAGATCCCCGGATGCAGAGGGGCTACTCGCGCGATCATCGGCCCGACTGCAAGCAGGTGGTGATTGCGCTGATCGTCAACGGAGAGGGTTTCCCGCTCAGCTACGAAACCTTCGCTGGCAACCGCAGCGACGTGACGACGGTGGAAGCGGTGCTGCGCATGGTGGAGCGCAAATATGGGAAGGCGCGACGGGTGTGGGTTTTTGACCGCGGCATCGTGAGCGAAGAAAACCTGGAGGCGCGGCGGCGGCGCGGCGGTCAGTATCTGGTGGGCACGCCGCGGGCGAAGCTGAAGCAATTTGAGCAGCCGTTGTTGGCCGAGGGTTGGGAGCGGGTGCGGCCCGATGTGGAAGTGAAACTGGTGCCGACACCGCAGGGGGAGGAGATCTACATCCTCTGTCGCTCGCAGGCGCGGCGAGCGAAAGAACAGGCGATTCGTAGCCGCTTTTCTATGCGCATGGGAAAAGCACTCACCGCCCTGCAGAAACGGGTGGCGGCGGGGCAGTTGCAAGACCGCCCCAAGATTGAGCGCTGCCTGGGGAAAATTCAGGCCCGGCACCCGCAAGTCGCCGATCTGTATGACGTGCAGGTGACCGAGAAGAACGACGCCGTGGCGCTGGAATGGCAAGCCCGAAAGGACCGGCAGAACGGGCAACAGGCCCGCGAGGGCGCCTACCTGTTGCGGAGCAATCTGCCGCCGGGGAAGCCGGAAGAACTTTGGAAGAGTTACATCCAGCTCACCGAGGCGGAAGCAGCGTTCCGGGTGTTGAAGAGCCCGCTGTCGATCCGGACCATTTTCCACCAACTGGAGCGGCGGGCCAAAGCCCATATTCTGGTAGCGTTTCTCGGTTATGCGCTGTGGGTCACGCTGAAACACCTGTTGCGGCGGAAGGGTTCCCTGCTGTCACCGAGCAAGGCGCTGGCATTGCTGAGCACCTTGGTCAGCGCCGACATCGTGCTGCCCACCACGGACGGGCGGGAGATCCGCTTGCGGCGAGTCACCACGCCCAATGCCGAACAGAAAGAACTCCTGGACCAACTCGGAATCACCGTCCCGGATCGGCTCAGTCTTGATCGCGAATGTAGTGTAGACTTGGCAACAGCCTGAACTGATTCCAATACACTTAGCTAATTCTTCGATGCTCTCGTGACGAACTTGGG
>JBEKLF010000250.1:0-12499 GCA_050010335.1 Terriglobia bacterium | reverse complement strand
CCCTACGACACAGCCGCCACCCGTCTCAACACGCCCCCATTCCTGCGCCCAATTCCCCTCGTCTCGCCGCTCCTGCCTCCCGCCAGCCTCGCGCCCTCCCCCACTGTCTGAATCGCAGGGCCGATTATAGAGGAGGCTTCTCGCTCTCCGCACTGTGTGCTAAAGTTGTTGCGCAAATGCCTGGCTCCCCTGGACAAAGAGTCTTTATCTCGTACGCGAGGATAGATGGCGCAGAACTCGCCCAGCGCCTCCAGGGAGACTTACGCAACAAAGGGTACGATGCATGGCTCGATACGCAGCGGATTCGCGGCGGCTCAACGTGGTCCAAGGAGATCGAGACCGCCCTTGACGAGGCCGACTTCGTCCTCGCGTTATTGACTCCTGGTTCTTACGCCTCGGAGATTTGCCGCGCCGAACAGCTTCGCTCATTGCGCAAGGGCAAGTGCGTCATCCCGCTCAAGGCGCAACGTGGCACCGAGATTCCGCTACATCTCGAAACCAAAAACTACCGCGATTTTACGGCAGACAACACTTACACAGAAGCCTTCCGCCAGCTACTCGAAGATATTTACGCACGCAGCGGAATCTTGCTCAAAGAAGCATTCCGACAGACCTACGTCACAGCGCCTCCGTTGCCGATGAACTACGTAGTGCGCCCAGAGGCGCTTCGCGCCCTGCGTGATACGCTGATTACCGATGGCAGTGGACGCCACATCGCGCTGACTGCACTGGAAGGGATGGGGGGCATTGGTAAAACAGTCCTCGCCAAAGCGCTCTGCCATGATGAGGTCGTACAGCAGGCTTTTCCCGATGGTGTTATCTGGATCACGGTCGGCAAAGAGTCTGCCTTTGATGTGGTTACGCGCTTGCGCGAAGTGGGCAAGGCCCTAAAGGACGACCTCGACCGCTATGACAATGAACTAGGATGCAAGAACCAGTACCGGTCCACGATCCGGAATAAAGCTGCGCTGATCGTGATTGATGACGTCTGGAAGGCCAGCGACGTAGAACCCTTGCTGGCCGAGTCAGTGCGTTCTCGGCTGCTGTTCACCACCCGCGATGCAAACATAGCGGCGGCGGTGGGCGCTCGCGAGCATGTCGCAGACCTGCTGACTTTCGGGCAGTCCCGCGAGGTCCTCGCCCGATGGTCAGGAATAGAAACCGCGCAACTGCCGCCATTGGCAGACGACCTGATTCAGGAGTGCGGCCGACTCCCGCTGGCGCTCTCCATGGTGGGGGCGATGCTTCGTGGCAAGCCGTCCACGATGTGGCAGCGCATTCACGATCTTCTCCGTAACGCCGATCTCGGGAAGATCAGTGCGCAGTTCCCGGATTACCCGTATCCCAGTTTGCTTGCAGCGATCCAGGTAAGCATTAACGAGCTCGATGCCACAACTCGCGAGCGCTACGTGGCTCTGGCTGTGCTTATTGAGGACATGTCTGCGTCTCCGGCCATTCAGCGATGCCTCTGGAAAGTTGACGAGTATGAGGCAGCCGAAATCGCCGGGCGACTTGTCAATTTGTCGTTGGCGCAACGCGACGGTACGGATGGAGGCATTCGGCTGCATGATCTGCAATTGGACTATGTGCGCACTCAATATCCGGACAGGGGAGTTCTGGACGTGATCCATGAAGCTGTCCGGCTATCTTCTGGTGTGATTGCTAAAGACTCGTTTCAGTTTACGCCGCAGGTGGTGGGCCGGCTGCTGTGTTATGCAAGCGAGCCTGCCGTCAGGCGATTTGTGACCGATGTCAGTGAATCTGCTCCGTGTCCGTGGCTACGACCGCTGTGGCCGTCATTGGACAGTCCAGCAGGCGAGTTCGTGCGCACCCTCACCGGCCACTCTGAGGCGGTCACTGCCGTGGCGGTGAGCGCCGACGGGCGGCTGGCGGTTTCCGCGTCTCATTATTACGACGAGACACTGAAGGTGTGGGAGCTGGACAGCGGGCGCGAACTGCGCACCCTCAAAGGCCACTCTGGCCCTGTCACTGGCGTGGCGGTGAGCGCCGACGGGCGGCTGGCGGTATCGGCGTCTTGGGACAAGACCGTGAAGGTGTGGGAGCTGGACAGCGGGCGCGAACTGCGCACCCTGAGCGGGCACACCAGTCTTGTCACGGCGGTGGCGGTGACGCCGGACGGCAAGCTTGCGGTCTCCGGTGCGTACAGGGAATTGAAGGTGTGGGAGCTGGACAGCGGGCGAGAGCTGCGCACCCTCGAGCACCGCTACGGTGTCAATGGTGTAGCGGTGAGCGCCGACGGGCGGCGGGCGGTTTCCGCGTGCTCCGAAGGGAGTGTCAGGGTGTGGGAGCTGGACAGCGGGCGCGAACCGTGCACCCTCACCGGCCACAATGGCGAGGTCCATGGCGTGGCGGTGAGCGCCGACGGGCGGCTGGCGGTTTCCGCTTCTGCTGACGTAAGGCTGAAAGTGTGGGAACTGGACAGCGGGCGCGAACTGTGTGCCCTCACTGGCCACTCTGACGAAGTCCATGGCGTGGCGGTGAGCGCCGATGGGCGGCTGGCGGTTTCCGCTTCTGCGGACAAAACGCTGAAGGTCTGGGACCTGGGAAGCGGGCGCGAACTGCGCACCCTCAAGGGCCACTCTGGCCGGGTCCATGGCGTGGCGGTGAGCGCCGATGGGCGGCGGGCAGTCTCCACTTCTTGGGACCACACGCTGAAGGTGTGGGAGCTGGGCAGCGGGCGCGAACCGTCCACCCTCACGCGCCACAAATCCGAAGTCAATGGCGTGGCGGTGAGCGCCGACGAGCGGCTGGTGGTTTCCGCGTCCGGAGACCACACGCTGAAGGTGTGGGATATGGCCAGCGGTCGGGAACTGCACACCCTCACCGGCCACTCTGACTGGGTCAGTTGCGTGGCGGTGAGCGCCGATGGGCGGCGGGCGGTTTCCGCGTCCGAAGACCACACGCTGAAGGTGTGGGAGCTGGACGGCGGGCGCGAACTGCGCACCCTCACCGGCCACTCTGACTGGGTCAGTTGCGTGGCGGTGAGCGCCGGCGGGCGGCTGCTGGTTGTTTCCGCGTCCCGAGACCACACGCTGAAGGTGTGGGAGCTGGACAGCGGGCGCGAACTGCGCACCCTCACCGGCCACTCCAGCGATGTCTTTCGGGTGACGGTGACCCCCGACGGGCGGCGGGCGGTTTCCACGTCCGCGGATGGGACGCTGAAGGTGTGGGATGTGGGCAGCGGGCGCGAGCTGCGTACCTTCACCGGCCACTCTAGCTCTGCCCATGGCGTGGCGGTCGACCCCGTTGGGGTGAGTCCCGACGGGCGGCGGGCGGTTTCCGCCTCGAAGGACGAGACGCTGAAGGTGTCGGACTTAGACAGCGGCGAGGCGCTAGCGACCTTCATTTGTGACAGCAACGTAACGTGCTGCAGCTTTGTCAACAGCAGGAGGGTCATTGCCGGCGACGAATTAGGCCGCCTCTACCTCCTCCAACTGGAAATGCCCGCGTAAGATTGGCTGTCGGCCGACGGGACACCGTATGACTATGAGACGGGTTGGCGTCAGGCTCGCAGATGCTTTGCCCTGCCACCCTGGGAATTATGCACGAGTGACCGCGCCGCAGCCGCAGTCGGCCGCTAGGAAAGAACCCACCTTAATTAACGTACAGCGAGTTACTTATAGAAGTGGCCGCACTCGGCATCTCGATTCGCACCACCACGTCATAACTCCCGAGTGGAAATTACTGTGAGGTGGCCGCAGACGAATCTATTCGCTCGTCTCAATGCAAGTTGCGGCCGCTCAGACAGTTCCGGCGCTGCCGGGGATTCGGCCTGAAAAGTCGTCTTCACGTCTGGTGGGCGTCACTTGGATGTATTAGGAGCTACTCGTGAAGTGAATCCCCCTGACTCCCGCGAAGTCCCCATCGAGGACCCGAACCCCGTTTCGGGGGATTTTGCATTATTGCTGGTGGGAAGGGCGTTTTCAGGCACAAACCAGAAGGGTCGATCGAACGGGAATCAGCGGATAGTCTGCGTGTTCCTACGAGCGTGCAGAAAAGGCCGGAAGTTGAGTGCGTGTTTAATGAGGCGGATAATATACTCGCCAGTAATCAACGCGAGGTGCCTCTCATACCATTCATATTGACATATTGTCGCCCCCTTATTTTCTCTGCTGATCCCTCGATACTTGTAGTCGTGGGCTGGTTGTGTTACGCTCCGTTAGTTTAAAGCGCCAGATCAATCTTGACGATTAAGGGGATGAGGAGGATAAAAGGGAGGGGATTACCCTAGATCTATTAGTGTATCTGGGGGAATTATGCACAGAGAGGAGAGAAAAATGAGGTCAGGAAGTTGGTTTGGGGAGATTTCCAAATCGCTCCAACACGGTCTGTTCGCTGACAAGGTAATCTTGGCGTTGGCCAAGGCTCAGCGAGATCGCGATGGTGTCATTCCTCAAAACGACCAAGAACTCTTTCGGCGGGCTGCGGATTTCTTGAAAGACGCGATTTCAGGCTACGAATGGATCGAGAACCCCTCGTTCAATTCTGCCTCAGCTAAACACGCGAGCTTATTTGGGCAGGTGGTGCGGGCCTTCTCGGTGGCATCCGCTCCGGAAGATTTCATTAATCAGTTAAGAAAGCTGGAGTCCACTGCTGAGTCTCTCGCGGACGGAGAAAAACCGGGCAACGACGAAGTGACTATCCTACGCGAATTCTTTGTAAGCCATTCCGCTGCTGAAATGGAGCGGGCCGACGAACTGTTTGAGACGCCGAAATTCGGGAGTCGCGAGGTAGTCGGATTTGGAAAATCCTAATCCCCTAAAAGACCTAAAATTCGAGGCCGCTCGGAAGCGTTGTCGCGCTCTCAAAGCTGAAGTAAAGAAGCTTGAGACCAAGCAATTCGCTTCACCGGGAGCGGTTGTCCTTCAGAAGTTCGTAAGTCAAGCGAACGAGGCAATCCTTGGCTACCTCGAAGCAGAATCTGGGAACCCCGATCTAAGTCTTCTTGCCCCACGCGAATTAGAACTCAGGGTGCATCGCGCCTGCCGATTTGTGCCGTTCCTGTACGCACAACTCGGCATATTTATTGGTGCAGAAATCAACAATGTCCCCGCAGAGGCTGTCATGCCTCTGCGGAGATTCCTCCGCGACATTCTTCCGGGCTCTGAGATTCTATTGAGATCCAGTGCAGAACTTAATTACTCGATAGTTGAAATCGCAGACGACATCAGAAGGTTGTTTGGAGAAACGCCCTTTGCTGACTCGACCAAGCTGCTACCCAAGGCGTTTTTCGTGATAAGTGTGCCTCCGCTGGAAGCGAATGACATCCTGTTGCACGCCATTCTCGCTCATGAGGCTGGGCATGGCATCGATAAACAAAAGATGGTTTCAGATAAGATCGTTCCGAAGGTTCCTGAGAAGCTGGTCAACGCTTGGGCATCTCGCCTCGCAGCGGAAACTGAGAAGGAAAAGGGAGAAAAGGGAAAAACCATAGGGCTTCCGCTCCAAGAGCCCACTCTACGGAGCCTCATCACAGAAAGCGTAAACAAGACGATACGCGGCTGGATCAGCGAGTTATGCTCTGATGCTCTTGCCTTAATCACTTTTGGCCCAGCCTATTTCTTCGGATTTGTGAACTTCTTTTCGACAATTTCCACCTTGGATGGCTCCTCAGGTTCTCATCCTCCGCCAAGGCTGCGGATTAGGCTTATGTGTCAGTGCATGCGCGAAAAACTCGGATACCAGGATGATGGGGTGGTTGAGGGTTTCCTCAAGCCCTGGGAGGATATTGGAAAAGAAGCAGTATCTCCAGCCACCACGCTGGAAGCTAGGCTCGCTCTTGAGGTTTTTACTCCCGGAGTATTATCGGCTATTTCTGACAGCTCAGCTTCTGCCGTCCCCGAGACTATGCGCTACACATACATGCGGTTCGTCCAACAAGTGAATGATATCGTCCCACTGTTAGTGGAGAACATCCCTGCAATTGATGTGCTGACAACAATGCCTGCCCGCGTTGACGGGCCCGAAGAGAAACCCAAAGAGAGCAGTGAGGTCAGGTCGATTCCATATTCACCGAACTGTCCCGCAATTGCGCAGATCCTGAATGCTGGTTGGTTCTTGCGTCTCGCAAGGTTTGATAAGTTCCGTGCAAATCTGCCTAAGAGTGTTGGAGAAGATGTTCGAGCCAGTGAGCGACAGTTGCATAATCTGATCCTCAAGAGCCTTGAATTGATAGAGGTGAAACGTCGTTGGGACGAGATAAAAGAAAAACTGCAGGAGAGAAAGAATGCTCCTTAGCGGGCGGGCTTTGAGGAATCTGTTGCTTGAGGCGAAACCGGGGATTGAGTTTCGCGAAAGACTGATAATCTCGCCAATTTTGGACCAAGAGAACCAGATGGCGGAGGGTAGTTCATCAATCGACGTTCGTCTGGGTCAGAAGTTTCAGATCCCCAAACGCACTAAGATATCCTACCTCGATCATCTGGAGGAGAAGCATTCAGAGAAAATCGAGCAATACAAGGACGAGGATTTCGTTCCTATCGGAGACCATTTCGTCCTGCACCCGAGGCAGTTTGTGCTAGGTGAGACGCTTGAGTGGATTCATCTGCCCCACAATCTGTCTGCCTACGTGATCGGAAGATCATCGTGGGGAAGGGATGGATTGGTGATCGCAACAGCAACGGGCGTCCATCCGGGCTACTCAGGCATCCTAACATTGGAAATATCTAATATAGGCGAGATTCCAGTTTATCTTTGGCCGGGGGTAACGATTGCCCAGTTGTTCATCCACAGGGTTGAAGGGACGATGGAGGGGGACAAGGACCCATCAGGCCATCGAGGCTCCACTGGGCCGAGGAGCGCGAATGCAGCTTCCAAAGATCGCGACATCATCATGGCTTTCAAGAACATCGATTAGGGTGCTGCGATACCGCACGCTCTCTCTCGCTATTTGGAATGAAAAGTAACACTCGCGTCGTGCATCACCGCTTCGGACTGTTCCAACCGTAGGAGGACGAAGTCCTCACCTATTCGGCCTGAAAGTCGCCTTCACGTCTATTGGGGGCCACGTGGCCGTTCTGACGGCCTACACGTAGAAGAGCAACCCCTGACTCCCCGGAAGTCCCCATCTGGGAACTTGCCGTACCTGCTTGCGATCACTTGGTTGCATAGTCGCCTTGCCTGAAACTGAGCCTTGAGCCCAATCGCGATTCCAGGGAAGAGTAGATCCTGCCTAGTTTGGATTTCCCACCCGAGGAAGCACCGCTGGTGATTCTAGTCGCGGCCCTGCATTCTAACATGCGTACGTTCCGGCGGCTTCGGACACGCGACTCCGAATGGAAAGATGCTAAGTGGTTGAACTTGACCGGCGCCTAGCTATGCTATGATTACTATTAGGGCATAGACATATGAAAATGCGGGCCGGGAAGCTCATAATTTGGGCTCTGGTTACCCTTGTCACGGTGGTTTTAGTCCCTGTGGCTTGGGTCGCTTACCGATTCTTGTACCCGGTGTCCGGGACTCCTCCCGCTGTTAATGTCCCGACTCTCCTCAATTCCAACGACCCGCACCTCATGCTCTCCGAGGCCAATCGGTATTACTGGACCCATAATTTGCCGGCAGCGTCGCCGCTTTACGAACGGGCCGAAAAGCTGTTTGAGCAGTCCCACAATGACCGCGACGCCCTTTATGCGAGAATCGGTCTGATTCGTTCCCAATTGCAGATGCCGTTCGGAGAAATGTCCGACTACCTCGCGGCCCAACTCAAGACACCTTTGGTTCAGGACGACCCCGCACTGCGCTTGTTCTGCCTTGGAATCAAGGGCGACGCTGACCTTGAGGTCAAGGCAGGGCCGGCGCGTCAAGACTGGGAAGAAGCCAAGAGTTTGGCCGAACGGTTAGGTGACAAACAGTGGGCAAACCGCGCCTCGGGTGAGCTGGGACTTGTCAATTTTCTTGAAGGCAACTACCACCAGGCAAGCTATTTGGTGGGCCACACCCTATTGACCTCAATAAGCGATGGCGACATTGGAACCCAGGTTCGCTATTTGGAAATCATTGGGAATGGATTGAACGGGCTCAATCGCCCCTCCGAAGGCATGGTTTTTTGTAATCGGGCGATTGCTATTGCCGACCGCGATAAAGATGTCGGCACTCCATTCATGGCCCTCGAAGGCAAGGCCGAAGCACTCCTTTTGTTGAATCACAAAGATCAAGCGCAGGCGCTGATGGAACGGACCCTTGCGGAGGCTCGGAGCGAGAGGATGTGGGAGCACGAGGGCCAAGACCTCTTGATCCTCGCAGAGTTCGCGATGGATTCCGGGAACAAAGAAGAGGCCCGCGAATACTTGCAGGAAGCCATCCATTCGGAGAAGCGCGTTGGCCTCGTCAGGGTTGTGGAGCAATCGTACCTCTATCTCTCCCAAATTTCTCAGGAAGAGGGCAAGCTGAAAGATGCCGGCGACGAGCTCGCCCAGGCTCTTCAGATCAGCGGGACGACAGGCGATACGATCTATTTGCCGCGCGCCTTGAACGCCATCGCCGAGTTGAAGGTGAAGATGGGTCAAAAGCAGGAAGCACACCGTCTTTACGAACAGGCCTCCGATGTCATCGAAGGAATGCTGCTTCGCGTTTCCGGCGCATACTTTGAGAGTTCGCTACTCAGCACGATGAGCGAGATTTACCTTGGTGACTTCAAACTGGCGGTGGACCAGAACGCGATTCCCACGGCGTTCGACGTCATCGAGCGCGCACGCGGGCGGGCCGTTGCTGACATATTGAGAAGCAGGACCGGAGATCCACCCGCGCCATCCAAAGACGCCTCGATTCAAGGGCAAATTGTTCAGATCCAAACCCAATTACTCAATACCGATGATACGGCCCAGCGGAGCAAACTACTAGACGATCTTACGCAAGAGGAAGAGCAGTTCGGATACGTGAGCGACATGCTGAATCCAGTCCAGCGCCACGTGGAAACGCACCCGATCACACTTGCGACTGCCCAGGAAAGCATTTTGCCGGACGAATCCATACTTGAATACGTCTTAGCTGAGCCAGCGTCTTATTGTATTGCTCTCACGCGCAATCACGCGGCGATTGTGAAGTTGCCCGCCGGGCAGGCTCAAATTGAGAAGCTCGTATCAAGCTTTCTCACCAAGGTCACTCAAAGACAATTCGCCTGGGAGGACGCCAAACAGCTCTATTCACTGCTGCTGGAGCCGATCCCGGAATCGTTTCGTCTCCAGCATCTGGTGATCGTGCCGGACGGCTCCTTGCATCAGTTGCCCTTTGATGCGCTGATTGATTCCGACGGAAACTACGTTCTCAAAACCCACGTCGTCAGTTTCGCGCCTTCAACCACGGTGCTTTGTTTCCTCAGAAATCGTCAGGACAAGATCAGAACTGAGATGGCATTTCTCGGAGTCGGCGATGTCCCCTACGACCTTCAGCCACCAACCGAGGGGGGAGGAGCCGGACGAGAAGCACTCCGTTTCGTCGCGAGAGGAATTTACGACATTTCGGGTGCCCACCTGTTTCATCTGCCCGCCGCCCGCCAGGAAGTGATGGACGCGGACGCGGCGCTGGGGTGGCCGAAAGATAGTCTGCTTCTATTGGGCGGGGATGCGACCAAAGCCAAATTTGAATCTGAGCCGCTCGCGAATTTCAGGGTAATTCATTTTGCCGTTCACGGAATGTCGGCCCCGCATTTCCCGGAAAGGTCAGCCCTCGTGCTGGGCCGCGACCCGCACCGGCCCGATGATGGTCTTCTGCAATTCCGCGAGATCGCACAGTTGCCTCTCACCGCTGATCTGGTGACTCTGTCGGCCTGCGACACCGCTACCGGGGAACTTCAAGGCGAGGAAGGCAGCACCGGGCTTGTGCAGGCGTTTCTGTTTGCGGGTGCGAAAAGTGTGGTGGCTTCGGTCTGGAGCGCCGATGACTCATCGACCCAACTGTTGATGAAGCAGTTCTATACTCACTTGGCAGAGAAGGAGGACAAGGCATCGGCCCTGCGGCACGCCAAGCTTGATTACCTGGAGAAAATGGGAAATCGTGCGCCAATCTATTGGGCGCCATTCGTCCTGGTAGGAGACGGCTCGTCGCCGGTCAGCTTTTGAATATGATCCCAATTACCCTGAAACAGCGAATGGAAGTCTTCGCCAATGTAGAGAAGGTTGTGCCGAAGAAAATCTTCGCCCCCGCGTTTGACGCCGCGAAGTGGAATTCCCTGGTCGAAGCCAATTGGCAGCGAATTATGGATGCCGAAAGCGTGGAGGCCTTTGAGGGCGAAGTTCAAAAGCTGATCACCGAACTCAAGATCAGCCACATGGCTTTTTTTCACCGAAGTTTCCTCAAGATACCTCCTAACTACTCCATCGGCGCAACGTTTCAGGCATACGGGACAAACGGGAAAAGCAATTGGATGTTTCAGGACGTGCACGAGGGGGGGCCGGCTTACTTGTCAAATATGCGGCCTGGCGACCTGCTGCTTGACGTGGAGGGAATGCCGGTAGCACCACCGGATATACCGACATTCCGCATGGGCGGATTCTCCAATGTCACGATCGAGAGGTTGACCGGGGAACGGGTCCCTCTGCCGCTTGGCATTCCAATGCCGAAATCCAAGTGGCATCCAATTGTCCGCCCCAAACTCGTTTCATGGTCAAAACCCGAACCGGGTGTTGCTGTGCTCAAGGCCACGGGATTTCCGGGCCAAGTCGGGATCGACGTGGCCCGCGAAATCGACCAGGCCATTTCAAATCTACGAGACTGCCCGCGATTGATTATCGACCTTCGAGGAAACCCCGGCGGCGGGGCTGGTGGCCTCCGCCTGATGAGCTATTTCACGCCAGGCAAGCTCCCTGTCGGGTACAGCCTGAGTAAGCAGCGGGTCGCAAAGGGTTACAAAAGAGAAGACCTCCCCAGGTTCGACAAAATACCCTCCCGCAAGATTGCGCTGATTCCGTTGCTGTTTCGCTTCGCTCTGGGAGACAAATCGATTCTCATGGTTACGGAGGGGCTTGGCCCGCAGCCATTTCACGGGCGAATCGTCCTTTTGGTCAATCAACACACTGCCAGCGCCGGCGAGACCATCACCGGGTTCGCGAAAGAGAATAAGCTCGCGCCCATCGTCGGCACGAAGACCGCTGGCCAGGTGTTAGGTGGAACCGGATTCAAGATGGGTCATGGGTTCGTTCTGCGCCTGCCGGTGGTGAGCTTCCGTACTTGGGGCGGGAACAGCCTTGAAGGAACCGGAACCATTCCTGACCATCCAGTGGACCTCTCGCGGGAAGCACTCCGTGAGGGACGGGACAATCAATTGCAAGAGGCAATACGCGTGGTCAAGGTACTGTAAGGACTGCTTATTTTAGAACCACCGGGTAATAGCTCCAGTCCGTCCCCGGCAGGCGAATTCCCACTAGGTAATCTCCAGGAGCGATCCGCGACAAATCGAGAGTGACCTTAATTATGGTCTTGTCATTTTCCATTGTTGCCGCTCCCGTTGTGGTCACGAGCGGCTCGGTGGGCTCTTCGTGGAAGATCGCGACGTCATAATTGCCGGCCCGGCTCCCTTCCGGAATGTAAAACGAAACATCGTCAAATCCACGTTGGAAGACCAGCGGCCCCTTGCCGGGCCCTTGGTCCCCGCGAAGAATCAGCCGGTTCCTCATGTCCGCAACAATGTAATTATGTACGGTGATTACACCATGCTGGCGAGCATACCACCCCCAAGCGACGACACAAACCACAATGACCACTGCCGCTATTCCCAAATAGCTCAATTTGCGGCGCCGGTCCACCAACCTTCGCAACTCGGTGTAATCACGGAAACATGGCGTGCATTGGGCAAAATGGTCCATCCACGGCTCAGCGTCTGCCAAGCTGAGTTCCCGTGAGGCCAGCGCTTTCAGCGTATCGCGGCTGGGGCAGCCGACACGCTCAGGGTTGGGGAAGTTTTTCGACAACACCTTGCCCAGCGTGTCGAGCAACTTCTCCTCTTCTTTTCGAGAGAAAGGTTTGTCAGTCAGAGGTGGAGCCTTTCAGTATCAATAAACATGCACGTGACGGCCTCGGCGAATCGTTCGTTCGGCGATTATCCTAGGTGCCATTCTGCGGTTCGAGCCCCCGGTTCTCACCCTCGATCTCCCGCCGGAGCTTGTCAATGTTGCGCCGAAAGCGCATTTTAACCTGTTGTTCCGTCATTCCCAAGTGCTTTGCGATCTTCTTCCAGGAAAAGCCGTATCGGAGTTCAATCCAGACACTCCGCGTCCACTCGTCCATGCGCCGAAGTAACTCTTTGATCAGCAGCTCATTATGCAGATTCGTTTCCCAATCTTCATCTCGCGCATTGTCCAACGCCTCAAGTTCCTGTGTCGAGGGTCGGAATTCAATTACCTCACTTACCTTTTTCTCGCTGATAATTCTAATGCGCGTTCAAGTTGAGACTAACAATCCAAGGCCAAGCCGTGAGACTGCGCAAGCGCTGCGGGTCTGCAGCGAGCCGGGGCAATCCCTGGTGCAACTGGCGGATGACGGCATC
>JBEKLF010000249.1:0-12594 GCA_050010335.1 Terriglobia bacterium | reverse complement strand
GCCCGCGCCTTTTCTTCCCGATGGAACAGCATCAGCCAGCAGTTCAGGTTATAGGCCAGCATGGCCATCTGAAAGTGGTTGCAGTTCATCGCCCACCGCACCGAGGGATAGGCGGCCAGTCCGGCATCATTATTATTGGCTTCTTTGATCAGGTTCTCCGCTCCCCCTCGCTGATTGTAGAACCACACCCGCAGTTCCACCGCGTCCTTCAGGTTGGTAAGGAAGACGCGATAGGTGCAGTCCGCCGTCGCGAACAGTTGGTATTGCTCGGCCTGTCCGGGTTCCGGCGTCTTCGTCTTCACGTAGCGCAGCGCCACGAAGCGATAAGCCTGGCCCCATCCCTCCGGCTGATAGCGAAACTCGCACTGGCCGTCGGCATCGGTGCGCGGCGAGGGCTGCCACTCCGGCGCCTTCAACACGTCTACTAAACGCGCCGTCTTGCGCGCCGAGATGATGAATTGGCAGCCGTGCTTCTCATAGCTCTCCACCGCTTCCCAGCAGTAGAAGCCCGAGTCGGCCCGCGCATAGACGGTTTCCACCCCTTTCGGCAATGCCGCCCACGCCCGCTCCAGATGCCGGGCAATCTGATCCCCACGGGGCCGGTCTCCGTTGTGGAGCTCGCCCATCACATACTCCCGCGTTAATGCGCTGCGAATTTTTATGCGGACCTTTCTGCTCAGCCTCCCGTTTTGGAGCGCTATTTGCGGGCTTTAGCTCCGCATAAAGAGGCGCATGCATCCAACCCGACCGAGCATTTCCCCTCGGCGATCAGAAAACGGATAAACATTCGGAGAGCGGTGACGGCGTTTCGGGCCCTGGCCCTTCCCCACCGCCGGCTCCCTTCCAAAGCAAACTGGCGCAACCGGTGAGCCTTATAACGCCTGGGCTGTTGCCCCACCGTTCGCAGGAAGTCGCGAATGAAGAAGCTGTAGGTATCGAGCGTGCGCGGGGATGCGCCGCGCTGCTCGCGCATCCATTGACTGAAGGGGTCGAGGAGCACTGGCACCCGGGGTGATCGACCTTCCGCGGCCGACGCCCGAACGACCCCCGCTCGGCGCAAGTAAGCCAGAAATTGGCGGGCGCCATTCCAGGGCTCGGCATGGCTACGACGACCGTACCCAAGGCAATGGCACTGGGTAAGGTAGTGTCGAAAGCTCTCCACCCAACGGTCATTGAAAGAGGTTGGAGAGAGGCCCTTCCGGCGGGCCCAATGCATCAGATGCGCCGCGGCACGGAGGTGTCGGCAAGCGGTGATTCGAGCGTAACTTGTCCGGTAAAGTTCCTTAGCGAAAGCTTCCAGATACGGCCTCGCTGGGCCATCGAGTAACTTCCGAACATAGGCAAAGAAATGTCTCAGCATGATGTCCTCCTTGGCGTGGTTTGGATTCACCACACCAAGAAGGACATCACGATTATGCGGAGTGCTTCAACAGGCAGGCAGCGCGAACGGTGCTGGAATGCCACCTTTCTTGCGTCTTCTGGCCTGCCGTCTCCGCATGAAAATTCGCAGCGCATTAACGCGGGAGTACGTGATGGGCGAACTCCACAACGGAGACCTGCCCCGCGGCGATCAGATCGCCCGGCATCTGGAGCGGGCCTGGGCGGCGTTGCCACCGGGGGTGGAGACCGTCTACGCACGGGCCGACTCAGGCTTCTACTGCTGGGAAGCGATGGAGAGCTTTGAGAAGTACCACGCCCAATTCATCATCTCGGCGCGCAAGACGGCCCGTTTGGTCGACGCGTTGAAGGCGGCGGAGTGGCAGGCCTCGCCGCGTACCGATGCCGATGGCCAATGTGAGTTCCGCTATCCGCCGGAGGGATGGGGCCAAGCCTATCGCTTCGTGGCGTTGCGCTACGTGAAGACGAAAACGCTGGAGGCTGGGCAGACCGAGCAGTACCAATTGTTCGCGACGGCGGACTACACCTATCGCGTCTTCGTCACCAACCTGAAGGACGCGGTGGAACTACTGGTGTGGTTCTACAACCAGCGGGGGGGAGCCGAGAACCTGATCAAAGAAGCCAATAATGATGCGGGGCTGGCCGCCTATCCCTCGGCGCGCTGGGCGATGAACTGCAACCACTTCCAGATGGCCATGTTGGCCTGCAACCTGAACTGCTGGCTGATGCTGTTTAATCGGGAAAAAAGGGCTCGTGCGGAAGACCTGAAGCACACCACCTTAGCCACCACCCGGTTGCGCTTCCTGTTCCTGGCGGCAAAGATCTGGCGACACGGAGGGCGGGTGGGGGTCAGCTACAGCGACCATTATGCCGAGCAGGGGATTCTCCAACGGCTGATGCAGCGGCTGCGAGCGATTGCGGTCGGCCCGAAGGGCTACGCGCCGGTGCTGGCCGTGGCCCTCCGCTCCTGAGCTTTTCTAGCGTGCATAAAATCCTATGCATCCGCGGCCCAAGCAAACCAACAAGTTACGGAGGTCTTAAAACAAGGAGAAGAATCAGGGTGGAATTGAACAGGTAGGGCAGCAACGATCAGGGTCAAGACGCTAACTCAGAATCCAGTTCCACCTTCAATCCATGCATAATTTGGATGTAATAGTAGAGAAACGGGGATATGGGAATGAGGTTCACTACCTCGTGACGTAAAGTCCTCAGGAGCCTTTCCCTGCTGGTCTAGTGTTTTCTCCTTTCGGTCGCCATCCGGCGGCCTTCTTCTTTCGATATCGCACGAGCGTCTTGAAAATCTCAACTCATGCTAAGAAGAATTACGGCCGCAAATCCCATGGTCACTCCCGCCGCACTCATTCGATTCATTCGCTCGCCAAAGAACAGGCGCCCCGCCACGACGACAACCAGAATACCGCCCCCGATGGTAATGGGGAAGACGACGTTCCCCGGCACGTTCGACCCCAAGGCAATGGCCATTGCAACTTGGCCTCCGATACTCAGAATTGCCATGGCTGCCCCCCATCCGAGCTCTTTCCAACTTACTCTGTTTCCCCTCACCAACATGGCCACTGTGATGCATGCGAAGCCCGCTGCGTACCATACCGTGAGATAAGGGTATGTTTCGGAAGCTGGAAGCCCCCATGCCGCGATGACCTTGAGGCCGAACGAACTCATGCCATTCGTGAGAAGGATGATCAACATCAGCAGGAACCACATAAGGCGCTCACTCCTTTCCGCCGCAGCGGGATTTCCCGACTGTCCTTCCATTCTCTTTCCCTGAAACAAACACACTAGGGCGACCAAGGCGACCGCAAAGGCGGTGCAGAGGAGAGGAGTAACCCGCTCCCTGTAAACCCAAATGGAGACTAGAGCCGGCACGCCCGCGGACAGATTCATCACGAGCCATGCCACGGTCACTTTACCGAAGGAGATAGAAGTTTGAAACGCCAAGATAGCGACGGCGGCACAAATCCCGAGCACCACGGCCACGCCAACTGCCTTGGCCGGCAGCCGGAAGCGGGCGCCCAGCATGAACGTTCGGACCAGCATGAATACCGCAGCCCAGCTGAACAAGGATGCCACGAGCGCCGAAGCCCTGCAATTTTGTCTTTCGGCCACCTTCGCGAAACATGCGTCAACGCCAAAGGAAATCGCTCCCACAAAACACAGAATTATGCCCCCGCTTATCATCACGCCTCTCGCGTCGAGTCCTGCATGGTATGGTCACCGGCACGGCGCTCAGCCGCCAAGCCTGGCAATCCACTCGCGGTCATCCAAGGGATAGATCGGCCGTTGGACCTTTCGGTACGGAAACGACCGGAGGCTGCTCGAGCAGGGCCCGGGAGTGTCTACACTGTAGCTAGCTCCGGCAATCCGGTCGTAAGCTCTCCGGTGAGCCACCGCAGCCTTGACGCCGATGAGCCGCAACTCGGTCGGTTCGATCCCCTGACTCCGAAGTTGCCCCAAATCAAAGGGTGGGGTCTTGCGACTTGTCAGAAGAATGCGTACACCCTGATGACGCACGACCGCGCAAGGGCCCATGTCAATGTGCGCGCCAAACATGGACGCCAAGTGGCTCTGACTGTCTTCGAGATCAAAGCGCCCGTCACTCCTTAAGAGCAGTTCGACGTTCAGCTCAATTGGTCCCGCATACAAGGAAGATCCCCTGCCACCGATGCTGAGCGTCGTGAATTCGCCATCGCGTTTGGTCGCGAAGACGGCTACCGCCTCAGGGTCGTTGATGACCACCGCGGCATTCGCGATGGAATACTGCAACAAACCTTTTAGGAGACTGGTGCCACTTCCAGGAGCGCCTGCGCCGATGTTGTCCGAAGGTTCGGCGAGAACGATCGGCCCTGTTTCTTCCTTCGACAATTTTGCAAGGACATCAGCTAGGGGCGGATCGACCACGTTGCCGGCTTCTCTCTTCTGCTCGGCGTGCTCGACCAGTCGCCGCAGTTCACCCCTCGCCGCCGCAGGATTCCCTACCGTTGTCGCCGTGAAACTGACGCCGGTTTCCGGAATGTCAGCGAAGGCGAAGCCTGCGAACACATTGACCGCGAGGATATTCGGGTTCGATGCCTCAATTTCGCGCGCAAGCCGTTCGAGGTACCGCATCGGCTCCTCAGCCGTGGCTGTGCCCGTGGGTGGCCACATGACCGCGGGGTGCTCCCATACCGTCTTGGCCCGCTTGCCGGTCCTCATCAGCCGCGCCAACAGGCGAGCTGCATTTATCGCGGCACTCTTTGCGTCCGTATGTGGATTCTCGCGGAAAGCGACAAGCGCATCGCTGTGTTGAGCCATCTGGGGTGTCACGTTGGCGTGCAGATCCAGGATCCCGCAAAGGGGTATCCCCGAGCAAGTGGGCAGACTGCGGAGGCGACGAAGGATTTCACCTTCTACATCATCGATCGAATTAGACAGCATAGCACCGTGCAGGACAAGGATAATACCATCCAGATCACTGTGGTTCCGTGACTCGGCCGCAGACTTGAGCGCGTTCCAGAAGTAGTCAACGGCTCGATCCTCTACGAGCGGACCGGCCATGGCACGCATATCTATGGCTGGAACGAGCGTCCAATGTTCTTCCTGCGCCGTCTCGAGCACACCGGCCATGGGCGAGATGTCACCAGCAGCATCCAGCAGGTCTTCTCCGCGCCGGACCTCGAAATCCTCCAGCCGTGTGTAGCCCTCCAGAAAGCTATGAGTCTCATGACAAAGGCCCGCGACTAAGACCGTCCTCTTTTTCATCAGGCGAACTCCGTACTTGGAAATCACTGAGGCAAAGTATGCGGCAGGCTACAGAATCTTATAGGTTTCGTACGTCTCCCGAATCGTCTTCCCATTTCTCAGGTCTTGCCGCGCCCGATCTTCTTTGCCGGCCTTTTCAACTGCGAGTCTCAAGACTTCCTGTTCGACTTCCCGAGGGACCACCACAATCCCGTCAAAGTCGGCAAATAGTAGCTCGCCCGGATGCACAGACGCTTCACCACAAGTGACAGGAACATCAAATGCCTTCACGATGCCGCGGCCCTTCGAATCAAGTGGTCCGATCCCAGCATAATATACGGGAAACCCCATCCGGATGATCTTCACACAATCACGGACGTTACTATCACAGATGCAACCCACTGCCCCACGGCGGATGGCCACGGTTGACGTCAGTTCACCCCATGGCGCACAGGTTGCGGTGAGGTCTGTCGAGTGGACGACGGCGTCACCAGGTTGCAGCGAATCCAAGGCTTCCAGCTCCAAACCGTAAGGATCCTCCTCAATGGCGTCATCGACTAGCGTCCATTGTAGGGTTCGCGCCCGACCGACAAAACCGCAGGCATGAATGTCGGGAAGGAGTGGCCTCAGACGAGGATGCATGGCTTGGTGGCGATAGCCAAGCCCGTCCAAAACATCACATACGACTGCCACGTAAAGTTTCGCTTGTAAGAATTGAATTATCGCTTCGTCATTCTCGAACATCAATCCTCCCTCGTAGGCAAGACTTCGTCATTATCTTCCAGGGATATAACCCTTTCCCCAGACGGCAGTGTCGGGCTTCCGGAAATCATCGGAAAATGCAAACCAAGCCGTCGTGCCCCCGTCCACTACCAGGGTCTGACCCAGAATGTAGCGGGAGTCGTCGGATGCCAGGAAAACCACCCCGCGCGATATCCCAAGGTTGCCCTGTGAATCCGGCGGGGATATTGCGGCCAAAGGCTTCAGGGTCGAAATCTGGAACTGCCTTGTAGTAGTTTTCGACCACGATGGCCCCCGGGGCGATGGCATTAACACGAATGCCCTTGGGGGTAAGTTCGATTGCCAAGTGGCGCGTAAAGGATACGATGGCGCCCTTCGTGCTGCCGTAGACCGTGTTCTCATGGACGCCTCCAAACGCCTAGATCGAGGTCATATTGATCACCACGCCGCGGCCCTGTGCCAGCATGGTAGGCAATACGGCTTGCGTCAGAAAGAACATTGCGCGGACGTTTACGTGATAAAGTAGATCGAACTGTTCGGGCGTAACCTTCTCGAATGGCTCGTTCATGCTAATGCCGGCATTGTTCACCAGAATGTCAAGCCCGCCCAGGTATTCCACTACTTCCCCGGCCAGACGCCGGACTGAATCCAGTTGGCCGAAATCGGCCTGGAATGCCTTGGCCCTGCCGCCTCGGCGATTGACTTCCTCGACAGCCGATAGGGCGCCCGTGCCACTGTGAGCATACAGAAGCGCGACCACAGATCCTTCCCGCGCCAATTCCAAACCCACGGCCCTGCCGATACCGGTGCCTGCTCCGGTAACGAGAGTTCGCTTCCCCACTAGCCGTTTGGCCGGTTCGTTGCCTTTAGAGTCCATCGAAGTACTCCCACTTGCCTGCGCAGGATCTTGTTGTCTACGGTAAGACCTGACCAGTCCCGATATTCGCCCAGTTCTTCAAGGCGATGAAGCCCTCGGCCAGCGTCACACCCGCTTGGTATCCCCGAAATCTTGCTGCCACTTCGATGTACTTCAGGAAGTCCACACCTCCCTTGCGGCGAAACCACTCCCGTTGACTTCGGTGGCAGTTCAACATACGCGCTTTGGTCGCAAACGTGTTGGTAATGTCGACGTAGATCTCGGGCTGGAAACCGAGGCCGCCCAAGGGTTCCCACATGTAGATCATTGGTGACCGGCTGACCGCGGGACGGGAAGCGCGGAAGTTACCGACGGTAGCTGCGAGCGCCGCGTCGCGAACCAAGATGAATGTGTTGTTGTGGTCGCTGCCGTATTCGGTGTGAAAGTGCGTGACGATGACGTCGGGCGCAGCCTGCCGAATCACATCCGTGAAGAGCTTTTTTGTTTCCAGGTTTACGTCCACGTGGTAGTCCAGCAGACCCATCTCGATCAATTCCGCGCCCAGCAAGCGGGCGGAGTTCCTCGCCTCCCGGCTCCGGATTCTGGCGATCTTCTCCCCTGGCAGATCCATGGAAGCGGTATCCCCTTTGCAGGCAAAGGCAATGGTCACTTGGTCGCCGCGCTCGATACACCGCGCCAGCGTCCCGGCGCAACACAATTCCACATCGTCCGGATGGGCTCCTAGGGCCAGTACCCGCAAGGGTGAGTGCGCCTTCACAGCCTTTTTTCTAGTCATGAGGTTTCAAACTCCTTTCTCTCATCCCAAGTCCACGTGCCAGATGCAAAACCTTCGTCCTCAAACATCCTAAGTCGATCGCGGTCAAGTTCGATGCCCAACCCCGGCCCCGCTGGCACGGGCAAGCATCCTTCAGAATCGAGCCGGAAAGGCGGGCTAATCAGTTCTTCCACCAGCGGGTTTCCCACGTTGAATTCCACGAAGGAACGCGACGGGAGTGAGGCCACCAAGTGCGCGTCGGCGGCCACGCCGATGGCCGTGTTCCAGCCATGAGGAACAAGTTCGATTGCGTGTTCCTCCGCCATCCACGCGATGCGCCGCATTTCCGACAGGCCGCCCACCTTCGAGACATCCGGCTGGACGATGTCCATGGCCCGGCGCGCGAAATAGGAGGCGAAGGACTGGCGTCGCGTCAGCACCTCACCATGCGCGATCTTGACCGGCGAGAGGTCCGTCAGCCGCGCATAGCCTTCCAGGTCATCAGGGGACAGCGGCTCTTCAAACCAGTACACCCCG
This sequence comes from Terriglobia bacterium, assembly GCA_050010335.1. Taxonomy (GTDB): domain Bacteria; phylum Acidobacteriota; class Terriglobia; order UBA7540; family UBA7540; genus Bog-366. Next base: position 4,552 of record JBEKLF010000249.1, on the reverse strand, counting down.
TAATTCGCCAGCATTCTGGCGCGCTCCAGGGCGTCTTTTAAGCGAAGCTTCCAGAACGGGTAACTGCCGCCGGCATCGATAAGTAGGGTAGTATCGTCGCCCGCTGCTTTGCGTGCGGCTTGTACCAGTTCCTCGTCCTGCGCCAACGGCTGTTGCCCGAATGGATCCCAACCCAGCTTGATGGCGCGAAAGCCGCGCTCCTTCATTTGCTCGATCCGCTGCGAAAGGCTCTCGACAGGAACGAACAGCACGGAACCATACGTCGGCACCGCACCGCGATGCGCCCCTCCCAATAGGACCGAAACAGGCTGCCCCAGGATCTTTCCTGCCAGGTCCCACAGGGCGATGTTGATGGCGCTGATCGCATGCGTCATAGCACCGCCCCTTCCTAGCCAGAACGTGATCTGGTGCAGCTTCTCCGTCACCCGCTCAATCTCCAGCGGGTTCTCGCCCATGACGAAGCGCTTCAGCCATTCGAGCGCTCCCACCACCTGCCCTAGCTCCGAGTAGGCCGAGCCCCAGCCGACCACGCCCGTGTCGCTCTTGAGCTCCAGGAAGACGTGATAGTCCTTGTCGGGTGTGTAGATCGTCCAATCGCTAATTTTCGTCATCATTCAACCTCATCGCCGCAGGCTTCGAAAGAGGCTGTGCAAGAGGCGGCGCCCCTCGCTGCAGTCGGACTAAATGAAGCGGCCCACGATACGGTACTCTCCGTTGACGTTCATGGGAAGCTTGATTGTGTCTTTCTCCAGCACAGGGGTGGCTTGACCATTGACGGATGCTGAAACGAGCGGCTGGCCACTACCCGAGCGGAGCCGCATTCGGATCTCGGTCGGAGAGACCACCAGATTCTGCTTGGCGGAAACCGCAATCGAGTTTCCGTCTTTGGCTGCCTCAACCTCCAAATCTACTTGTCCACCAAAGTGAGTGCCCATCTGTTTCGCCGAGAGGCGGCTCCCTGGCTTGAGCCACGAGCGCGGTATCGCTTGCAGCAGCCAGAGCGATTGCTGCGAACCGTCGTAACCGCCCAGCTCATTCACAAACATGTTGCGGACCGCCCGCCACCGTTCGCCCTCTCCTGGCGCGTTTGATGGCACGCCGTCCACAGACTCGACGCCGACACGGAATTCCTTGTGCACTACGATCGACATGTTGTTGAAGAACCACTCGAAGAAGCGGGGGAGGTCGTCACGTTGGAGAAACAAGTCCATTCCGATGGGCCACATGGTTTCGTACTCGACGAAATGCCTCCACATGAAATGCCGCGGCGCATCCGGTTGGCTCACGTCCGAGAAATTATGGGCAGCAACGAACCGGCCCAATTCGTCCCGGTAATCTTCCTCCTTAAAGTAGAATCCTTCCCCTTTGGGCATGCCCGCTTCCAGGAACGCCAAGCTTTGGTCAACGAGCTCATCGTTTGGATTCAAAGCTCCCACCGCGCCGGCACGGAGGGGACCGTACCCTGTGTAGGTCCAGTCAGGCTTTGCCCAATCCAGCTCGTAGACTGCCCTGGGAACATAAGGTAGCTCTGTTCCATCAGGCATCGGCAAGCGTCGCGCTTTATTGCGGGCTTCTGTGTAACGATCGCGAAGACAGGACCGGTAGTCATTCAACTCCCGAGCCAGATCCTCCGCTCTCGGATGATTGATCTCGCGCAGCAATCGCACTGCTTCAATCATCCCGAATATGCAGAAGACGTCGTTGATCATGACATACCCGGAAAGCCAGTCATGCGCCGACGCCGCGGGCAAAAGCCCCCAATGCGCCACCTTCCGCCCGTTCTCTTCCCGCATCGTCCGCCTCCGCTGTGTAGCAACCCAGTCAAAGGCCTCCAGCATGGCCTGAAGAGGTGAGTCGGGACCACTCTCCAGCCAACTGCGGTCGCGAGTAATTCTGTAATGTGATGCCAGTGCCCACAGCTCGAGACCGGGGCTGGCAAGCATAGTGTTGGCGGTCCAATCCCCAAAATTGCCCATGAATCCTGGCCGCTTGGCGAAGCCTTCGCCCTCCACAGTATTCCCTTGACCCATGCGCGCCTTGATCAGTCTGCCTACGTCATCCGTCTGTGTGTCAATAAAGCTTTGCAGCACGGGCCGGGAGTAGCGAGTGAGGCCGCGCAGGTCCAGAGTGGGCAACGCCTTTGCAGCGTTAGTCGGCCAATAAGCCTCATACCAATTGGGACTTGTCTTGTACATCCAGATCTTACCCTCATGGCGAAATCCGATCTGTTCGGTCATTTGCCCAGGGACAGCCGCAAGGTAATCGTTCACAAAATCGTCCGGTACGGTGATAGCTCCTTCCGCCCTCCCTACGATCGCCTTCCAGAAGTCCCGCGCCGCATCAAAGATCGCCTTGCTATCCAGGCTCAACAGCGTCTGACCCAGCCCTAAATCAACAGGACCATAGGGAATTATCAGGTGAAACGCTGCGTCTTCGTGCGCTGCAAGAGGGACCTGCCACTCGATAAGGTTCATTGCCGGATTCTTCATTCCTTCCGGGGTAGGCCCGTCAGTGTGCCAGACGACCTTTCCTTTGGCGGGTGTCGCGATCACGTACCGCACCTTTCCTTCAAACATGCCGAAAGGCGGCTCGAATCGGTGCGCCAGAGCGTGACTCAGCTCGTCTCCCTCAGCGGCCTTGTAACCTAACATCACCTGACTCGTGTCTCCAAAATGTAGCCACAACCGGGCCAACTTGGCGCTTCTGCTCGGGTTCCGCACCCTGAAGAGGGCATGAGTGATGAGCATGTCCTCAGGCCGAGGATTCATGCCTTCTTCAAGGCCGCGGCCAAGCAGGTGTGCGAACACCGTCTCGACCCAGATCAAGTTGCCGTCTTTGCTTTCAACGTGCGGTATCGGGAGGCAGCCTTCTTCCAGTTTACGCTGAATGGCAGGGTTTCCTGTTCCTCGGCGGTCCAGGAATCGCAGCAGGTCACCGTAACCGATCGAGACATGCAGCAGGTTATTCCCTAGGCGCGCAGTTTCCTTCTGCAACGCAGAGTTGTCCCGCATCCCTATTGGGCCAAATAGGAGCGAACCGTCCCATAGCACTCCAGTCTGCCACTCGTATCCAGGCACGCCGACGTGCTGCACGGCCCGCGTCATCGGCTTCCAGAGATCCTTTGCCTTTTCAAAAGTCCACTCTGCGTTTTCTTCGGGAGGTTTCACTCCGCCAAGGTCAGAGCTCGGCACAGCACAGCGCCCCCAGGTATTTCCGACCGCCCAAACGCCTACAGCCATAGTTCCATTCTTTATGAATTGTCTTCTGTTGTGCATCAATTCCCCCTGGTATCTAGCAAGTTCTGAACACGCTGATTGCCCATCGCATTTCCATTACTAGAGTCGGCTTATGATTCACAATACCGTGCCTTCCCGACGACGCACCAGCACGATCAAGACGCGGCAGTTGACTGCCCTTCCCCTTGTGTCGCGGGCCACCGCGCCGGACAGCGGGAGGAAAGGTCGTGTGGAGTGCAGCCGACCTACGCCTTTGTATCCGTTCGCGATCCCAGCGAGACCAGAACGAGCAAGGTATAAGGACCCCCCTCTAAACCCAGCAGGGGAAAAAGCCGACCCGCCACCCTCAATCGGGTTGACGAGCCGGCTCAGGACTACCAGTAGAACTTCAGAGCGAATTGCATCGAACGTGGGTCTGTTTGGATGTTCGTGATTCGCCCAAAACTGCAGCCGGCTTGGTGATCCAAGTCCGTGGAGCCGTCGGCATTCGGAGACAGACAGTAACCTGCATTGGGGTAGCCCAAATTCTGCTGGTTCAGCGCCTTGAGCTCGGCCCCGGGGCGGGCCCCGGTTTTACGAAAACCGCTCGGAAGCAATCTCGTATAGTCGAGAAAAACCACTCTGTCAAGCAGAATTTTCATATGCGGTTTAAAATTTCTCTATTGAACTATTGCCAGTGTGGATGTGTTTTCCTCTATTGTACCTCCGACGCTCCTACCCCTGCTCGTATCCGACAAAATCAGCCCGGCTTTGCTGGCAAAAGGGGATGGCCCTTGTTGGCCCTGGTGCTCGCCTTCCCCCAGCTTGCGATGGTAAGCTCCTAGTATTACTATGTTACTAATCGAAGCATAATATAGATGACTTGCAACAGCTAATATACTTGTGTGTCAGGAATGGGAAAACGTGATGCTCGCTCGCTGCCGGCGAAAGCTCAAGAAGACCTTCGCCGACGAGTCGTAGAGGCTGTGCAGGCGGGGCTTTCGCAAACCGAGGCGGCTCGGGTGTTCGGGGTAGCTCGAGGTACGGTGAGCCGCTGGATGAGGCTAGTGGAACGCGCAGGACGCCGGGCACTGAAAGCACGCCGTCGAGGACGGCCTCCCGTTTCGCGATTGGCACCGCATCAAGCTGCCACGACGGTGCGTTACCTTATCAGCGGTTTTCCGGACCAGTTGAGCTTGCCGTTTGGACTGTGGACTAGCAGCCCGTGGTGGAAACGGGTTTTTTCGGGGTGGTGAGCACCACGCTGGTGGAAGGCTCCGGCAGCGAGCGTGGCGGTTCGAGAGGTTCGGGAGAGTGGGCATACTCTTTCCAAGCCA
>JBEKLF010000248.1:0-12609 GCA_050010335.1 Terriglobia bacterium | reverse complement strand
ACCCTACGACACAGCCGCCACCCGTCTCAACACGCCCCCATTCCTGCGCCCAATTCCCCTCGTCTCGCCGCTCCTGCCTCCCGCCAGCCTCGCGCCCTCCCCCACTGTCTGAATCGCAGTTCAAAACTCATTTGAGCTTGCATCGACCGCGCCGCACAGGTATAATCGCCCGCTTTGATCAAAGGCGAATTGAGGATTCGCAGTCGAAGCCCTAATTCTCTCATACAGGTTTGGCGGTCTGGGGGGCTCCAGTGAAGAGGAAGCGCCTTGGCCAAGCACTCGTCGAACGGAAACGGATCTCCAATCAGATATTGGAAGAGATAGTCAAGGAACAGGACGCCAAAGACGGCCCACTCGGGTTTCTCGGCGAACTTCTCCTTGAGCGGGGTTTGGTGTCCAGAGACGACCTTGTCGCTGCCCTTGAGGAAGTTACTCTGTTCCGTTTTGTCGACCCCCGCTTTGCCACCGTCGAGAAGGCGGTGCTGGAACGCATTCCCCGCGAAGCTGCAATTCGGTACTGTGTCTTGCCGCTGATTCGCGAGGGTAATCGAATCATTACCGTGATGGCGGAGCCCCAGAACCTCCTCACGGTCGACAATCTCCGATTCATAACGGGGATGGACATCTCTCCTCGCCTGGGTTTTCGCTCGGACATCCTCACCGCCATCGATAAGTGTTATGCCCAAAACGCGGAGGACACGAAGGCAGAGAGAGACAAGCTGCCTTTCATAGAACAGGTTGACGTGTCCGCCATGCAGTTCTTCACTGCCGGGTCCAGCGAAAAGAGCAAAGCGGCCATAGAAGAGTTTGAGGCGGAGCTGCGGCACGAGCGCACTCCGGCCGTGCGGCTGGTCTCAGCCATCCTCTACGCTGCCGCTACCAAGCGAGCGAGCGATATCCATATTGAGCCGCAGGGTGAATCTACAACCGTTCGCATCCGTGTCGACGGCGTCCTGCGCGAGCTCACCAACATTCCGAAGGAGCTCCAGTCCTCGGTTATTTCCCGGGTTAAGATTCTTTCCGACATGGATATCGCCGAGCGTCGAACTCCGCAAGATGGCCGCTTTCTGGTCAAAATTTCCGACAGCAACCTTGATCTTCGAGTCTCCACCTTGCCCACTCATTACGGAGAAAAGGTCGTCATGCGCCTGCTCGACCCGGCGTCCACCCGCGTCGCCTTTTCCGCCCTGGGCTTTAGCTTGGAGGACGCAAAGGTCCTCAATGCGGCCCTCTCGGGTCCGCAGGGCATGGTGCTGGTGACCGGACCGACGGGCTCGGGAAAGACCACCACATTGTACTCGGCGTTAAACTCCTTACGCTCACCTACCGTCAATATTATTACCGTTGAGGATCCCATCGAGTACAAAATCGAAGACATTAATCAGGTCCAAGTCAATCCCAAGGCGGGTCTGACGTTCGCCACCTGCCTCCGATCGATCCTTCGGCAAGACCCCAACATCATCATGGTAGGCGAGATTCGCGATCCCGAAACGGCCGAGATTGCTCTGCAGTCCGCGCAGACCGGACACTTGGTGCTTTCCACGCTTCACACCAATGACAGCGTCTCTGCCATCACCAGGTTGCTCGACCTGAAAACTCCAGCCTTCATGGTGGCCTCTTCTGTTAGCGCGATCGTCGCCCAACGGCTCGTGCGGAAGCTTTGCCAATGCCGCGATGAGGCGGCCATGACCAATGAGCACGCATCCCGTTTCCTGGGGGCAGGTATTGTGGATTTTGGGGACAAAATCTACATCCCCGCCGGCTGCGCGCGCTGCGACAACTCGGGCTTCAAGGGTCGAGTGGGCATTTACGAGGTTTTGGTTCTTGACGAACAAATGCGGGCGGCCGTACGTTCCGGGATGCGCGACGAGGAAATCCGCAACATGGCTCGCAGCGGTGGCATGCGCTTGATGCAGGAAGACGCTCTGGAAAAGGTCAAGTTGGGACTGACGACCCTCGAAGAAGTCCTTCGATTGGTACCTTTCGAGAATATACAGGCCCAGCGTTGCCGGAACTGCGGGAAGGCGTTGGCGCCCTCTTTCCTCTTCTGCCCCTATTGTGGAGCTGGGACACGCCGTGTCCCAAGCACTGCTCGCGGGTCCTTAAGCCAGAATTCCGTCGCCTGAGGAGATGCACAATCATGAGCTCCACCACCCGCCGCAAGCGGGGAATGCCCACTCGCCACCAACCACGCTACGCAGCCTATAAGGAATTGGCGCTCACTTACGAGGGTTACAGTGAAGAAATTCCGGTGCGCGCTCCCGACATCAGCACGCGCGGTATCTTCATCAACACGCCGCGGCCCTTCCCTCTAGGCGCAGTCTTGTGCATTGAGTTTCGCCTGACGCGCTTGGATGTTCTGGTGAAAGCTCGCGGAGAAGTCCGTTATTGCCTGCCTGGTGTGGGTGTCGGCGTCGAGTTTATTGATATCTCCCCCGATGCCCAACGCGCCATCGAGGAAGAGACGGCTGCCCTCTATGGCGTTCCTTGAGCTAGCCCTTCAGATTGGGAAAGACGATGCCGTAAATCCTCGTCCCCTTGGAAGCCAGGAATTCAAGCCGGACGATTCTCGCAGGCAAGAAGATATTGCCGCCTCCCGGCGAATAAGGGACGGCAACTTCAATTGCCTCGCCCGGTACATACTCCCAGGGACTGGTGAAGCAAAGCCCACACCGTGACACACTTCGAGTTTTGACCAAGTCCTCGCCGAAGCGCGCTGTCCGTATACACGCAGTGACCCGCATTTCGCGGCGAGGCTCACGTCGCCTGTCTTGGAGTTGGGCAGGGACAGGAGGAGAAGAAGCTGGAGTGGCTGTCTCAGACTCCCGCGTGTCCTCACTCGACTTTCGCCATAAGGACACGTCCCGGCAAAGTTTGCAGGAGCGAGAAATGTGCCTATTCACCTCCAAGACTTCCAGTTCGAAATCGTTAAGACAAACCACCTCTCGATTCTTGCAGCCGATGCACTCAAGCAATATGCGGCCTATCGCCCCTTCGGATTCGGTCAATGGCGGGAATTCGATGCCCCAAATGTTGTTTTCCCCACCGATGAATTTGATTCCGTAATAATAAGTCCCCCTGCTCTTCCCCAGCAATCCTACTATGCACGCCTCGGCCTCCCGGCCGGTCGCAAGGCAGCGGATCGTAATCTCTTGTTGCGCCACCAGCTTGCGCTCCAAGCCAATTTTCCCCCCGTGGCGGCCGATTACCGCAGTACGAGTCCGGTCGAGAAACTGGGAGCCCAGGCAATCTGCCCCTGCAACTTCTATCGGGATTTCGAGTTCCATGCGCTCACTTGCACGTCGTCCCTCTGTTTCCATTTCCATACCGGAACGCACCTCGATCGGGAAATTCACTGCGGCCCTGCGGTTTTGCCCCACTCTCGAACTGGCTGAATTACTCGACGGCCCGGCCCTCGTCCACCAGTGTGAAGGGTTCAACCCGAAGCACTTTCGGGAAAAACTCTATAACCAATCTGCATATGATCCCCGGCCTAGTCCACCCCCTCTTTGACCTGCCCGACCCTTATCGATAGAGCTTGCGCGATCTATCAGCCACCCGGTGGCTCGGTGAGCAGTGGCGGGACGCTTCCATGTGGTCGCGCGGATCACGCCGGATGTGTCTGCACCGGAGTTTCCAGTTTCAACTCTATCCCTCCGCAAAACCTTACACCTGCCGGCCTCTCGAATCAAGTTCAGACCGTCATAGCCGCCCTCGGCTCAGACGGATCTTCCCGTCATTTTTGTTATAGATGGCCTACCAGTAGAAGTGGCGGCGCGGCATCGGCGGCCATTCAGAGATCTCGCCTCGCCAAATTCGACCGCAGGCAAGTGTTAGCGCGCCCCTTCAGGGCTTGGGGTTGGAAGCAAGGTGGCCCCTCTTACCCAGGCCTGGGCTGAGTTAGGCCGCCCCTTTGGGGCTGGAAAGCACGACCGCGCAGAGACCCCGTTGAACGGGCAGCTTGGCCTGCGTCTTGTCACTTATCGGCTGGAACCACGGGAAGCAAAATGTGCGACGGATGCGCGGCGTCGTGATAAACCGCGTTATCCGCCACGGCCCACCGCCGGTTGTTGTTAAGCGGCTCGCCGGTGTTCGGGTTGAGGTCGAACCGCGGGAAATTGCTGCTGGAAATATCCACACGAATGCGATGTCCGGGCTGGAAAACAAGTGATGTGGGATACATCTCGATGGTGATGGGATACACCTCGCCGGGCTTCATCAAAGTGCCGTGGGCGAGCGAATCGCGATAGCGCGCCCGCAGGATGCCGTCCCCCACGTTCAGGTCGACGCCGCCGGGAAAATCGTGATTGGGCGGATAAACGTCCACCAGCTTGGCCGTGAAGTCGGTATCCGGCGCGCTTGACGACGCCCACAGCTTCACGATTAGCCGGCCCGTCACTTCCACGTCCTCGGTGAGCGGTGAGGTTTGGAACACCAGCACGTCGTTGCGAGCCGAGAGCGGGCGCTCATCGTCGCACAACCAGAAGTCCTTTCGGCAGCGCTGATCGGCGGCGCCCCTAAACATCAGAATTCCTTCCGAAGAGATGTTGCCGCCTAGCGTTGGCACCGGGTGGTGCGGGTCGAACAAGTAGTGGGTGGGCTCGGCGGCGCCTGCTTCATTGCTTGCCGGCTTTGACGCCGAAAGGCTGCCGTCAGCGTGCAGGTAATAGGGTGTGCTCACGGCGCGAGCCAACGGCCACTCGTTTTCGTTGCGCCAATGCCCGCCCACAAAGAGGCGGCCTTCGGGAGTCTTGTGCGCGTCGCCGCCGCCCATCACGAAGATGCGTACGGGGGACTCGCGGTCGACGCCGTTGTCGATGCCCTTCAGCCAGTGGTCAAACCAGCGCTGGTGGAATGCCATGAGGTCCAGCTTGGCCTCCGGTCCGAACTCCGCTTCGCCGGCATTGCTCGACTGTTGGCCGCCGTGCGTCCATGGGCCCATGATCAGGCGGATTGGTCCTTTCTTGTTCTTCGCCAGCGTCACGTAGTTGAGATTGGAAGTCATCAAATCCCAGGAGTCATACCAGCCGCCAACCAGGTAAACCGGAATGTCCTTGTACTCGGCCACATGCTCCGCCACATCGACACCACAGTTCTTCCAGAAGTCGTCGTAGTCGCCGTGGCTCATCGCTTCCACCAGCCAGGATTCGTAATCGGGAGCGAGCTTGAGCGGCGTGAGGCCGGAGCGCAATGGCAGCTCGCGCGCGTAGTCGCGCACCTGCTTGGCGAGCTCGGTAAGCTGGTCCCGCGCGCCGGGGTCGCGAGCCGGCAGCGTGCCGCCGTTGGGTACTCCCAGGGTGAAAATCCAGTTCAGCCAGCGCAACTCGAAGGCCCCATCGTGGCGAACGCCGTAGTGTCCATAGTCCGACATCGCATCGATAGGCACCATGGCCTTGAGATAGGGCGGATTGGCGAGGGCGAGGGCGTGCTGCGTCCCACCGGGGTAGGACGTGCCCACCGTGCCGATTCCGCCGTCCGACCACGCCTGCTCGCCGATCCACTTGGCGGTATCGTATCCGTCGTTCCCATCGTCGCGGTCGGGACGCCAGCGGCCTTCCGAGGCGTAGCGCCCGCGCACGTCCTGCGTAACCACCACGTAGCCGCGCGGCACAAAGAAGCGCGGCCAGTACTCGGAATGGTCCTTGTCGTAGGGAGTGCGCTCGAGGATGACGGGAAACTTACCGGAGGCGGGAACGCCGTCAACCCCGGGCCGGTAAACATTGGTGGCCAATCGCACCCCATCGCGCATCGTTACCATCACGTTTTGCGATGCGACGATGCCGTAGGGCGTCTCACCCTGCGCTCGGAGCGGAATGGAGTGAACCGAGACAACGACTGCGAATACGGCGGCGCAGAAGAAACGATAAGGTGAAGGTGCCGTTTGTCCTTCGTGCGTTGTCCGTCGCGAGAGACAAAGCGGCCGATGGTCACCGATTCTTCTGGGAATAGAAAACGGACAAAAGACATCGGACCACGGACGTCTTGTACGCCGTTCATTAGCCATGATTCACTCCGTCTTGTCCACGAATGGGTGGGGATTATATCAAATACATTTTCCCCAGTGTGCGGCAATGAGGTTTGGCATAGAATCATGCCATCGTGGCGGAGGCGGTACGCCGGACTGGAATCGGTCGAACTTGGGTGGTCGCTGTGGATTTTACTGGCAACTGACGACTTTCCTTCTGCGGAACAGGTGGAACTAATGAGGGCGCCATGCAGCTTCGAAAATTGAAGCGTCCTGAGTTTGCAGCACTGGGTTTGCTGGTTTTGGCTGGCGCCGTCATTTGCCACCTCGGATGGGGCGGACCCGCATCCGGGTTGCCGCCGTCTCCCGGAGACTTGGAAATCGCTGCGCTTCAGGACAGCTTTCGCCATCCGCCGGAAGACTCCAAGATCATGGTGCGCTGGTGGTGGTTTGGGCCAGCGGTGACGAACGCGGAACTCGATCGAGAATTGCACCAAATGAAAGATGCCGGCATCGGTGGGTTTGAAGTCCAGCCGGTATACCCCCTCACGCTCGACGATTCCGGCAAAGGCCTGCACAATCTTCGCTACCTCTCCCCGGAATTTCTCGCCGCAGTCAGTTCCACGGCACGCACGGCGCACGAGCTTGGCCTGCGCATGGACATGACGATGGGCAGCGGCTGGCCGTACGGTGGGCCGCACATTACGCCGGAACTCGCCGCTGAAGGTTTACACTGCCTGCGGTTTCCCATCCAGGAAGGCGCGCAGTCGATACCTGGGCCGCCATTGCATGAGGGCCAGCGATTTCTTGCGGCGTTTGTGGCCTCGGGAGATGAGAAACACTTCGACGCGAGTTCCGCGCATCAGATCGCTCCGCAGGAAGATGGGAGCTTCGATCTCCCCGCCTCTCCCGCCGGTCCGCGCGTTCTGCTGTTCTTTATGGCGGGATTGACGGCGCAGCAAGTGAAGCGTGCCGCATTGGGAGCGGAAGGAAACGTTCTTGACCATTACAGCCGCGCCGCGATGCAAAAGCACTTGGAGGCCGTCGGCGCACCGCTGGAGGCAGCGGGCGGCGGGAATATCCGCGCCATGTTCTGCGATAGCCTGGAGGTGTACGACTCGAACTGGACCGCAGGCTTTCTCGAAGAGTTCAAACACCGGCGCGGATATGATTTGACGCCTCACCTTCCCGCACTCATTGCCGACAGCGGACCCGACATCGCGGCCGTGCGTCACGACTGGGGCCAAACGCTAACCGAGTTGTTGGATCAGAATTTCCTCGCGCCCTTTCAGGCGTGGTGCCACCAGCATCATGTGCTGGCAAGGGTGCAGGCCTATGGCCAGCCGCCCGCGCAGCTTTCGAGCTATCGGTACGTCGACCTTCCGGAAGGCGAGCAGGGGGATGAGGCAGGCCATTGGAACCACTTCACAGCTTCACGTTGGGCGTCTTCGGCCGGACATCTTTATGGAGTGCCGGTAATTTCCGCCGAGGCTTGGACGTGGATTCACTGGCTACCGTTCCGCGCCACGCCGCTCGATTTCAAGGCCACTGCTGACGAGTATTTTCTCGAGGGAATCAATCAATTCGTGGCGCACGGGTATCCCTATTCGCCGCCCGGTGTGCCGGAACCCGGCTGGCATTTCTACGCCGCGGGGGCGCTCGGCCCGCATAATCCCTGGTGGTTCGCCATGCCGGATCTCGCGAGCTATTTGCAGCGCGGCAGCTTCATGCTGCGTCAGGGCCGGCCCGCCAACGACATTGCGGTTTATCTGCCCACCCACGACGCTTGGGCGCATTTACCCGTTGGCGAGGTGAACCTGTGGGAGTCGATCTGGAAGAGACTCGGCCCCACCCTTGTGCCCAGCCTGCTGGAGGCGGGATACAATTTGGATTTTATCGATGACGAAACATTGGCGCAGCAGGGTCGCGTGGAAAAGGGCAAGCTGATTTTTGCCGGCCAGGAATTCTCCATCGTGGTTCTGCCGGGAATCGAACGTATCCCGCCCGCGACGCTGGCCAAGCTTGATGAGTTTGCCCAAAGCGGCGGAGTTTTGATTGCCACGCGGCGACTGCCTTTTCTCGGGCCGGGCCTTCTCCATCAGGATACGGAGAGCGCGGAAGTGGCGCGGCAAGTGGAAAACCTTTTCAAAAAGGACACCGCCCCGGGGCACTTCGTTGCCGATGAGAATAAGTTCCTTGAAGATGAATTGCCTCGACTCTATCCTCCTGACGTTGCCATTTCTCCTCAGTCGCGAGAGTTAGGGTTCATCCACCGCCATACGGATACGTCGGAGATTTATTTCATCGCCAACACCTCCAACCGGCGCTTTGAAGGCACAGCCACCTTCCGTGTCAAGCGGCAAAACGCGGAATGGTGGGACCTCTTCACGGGTGACGCGGCCGCGGCGGAAACCACGACCGGTTCCGAGGGTGGCACTGTCTTGAAACTCGACATGGAACCTTACGGTTCGCGGCTCGTGGTCTTTAGCGACCGGCAAGCACCGCAAGCGCCGGCCGCAGTGGTGGTTCAACTTCCCGAGCCCGTTGACCTCAGTCGCGGATGGCAAGTCACCTTCGAGGGCACGGGAAATGAAGTCTCCATGGACACGTTGCATTCCTGGACTGACCTCGCAGGCGTGGAGCATTTCTCCGGACGCGCGGCATACCAGAAAAAGTTTGTCGCTCCCGCCGGATTCCTCGAGGACGGAGTCCGGGTGGAGCTGAATTTAGGTGAGGGGACTCCCCTTCCGGTTAAGCAAAACGCTTACTTTCAAGCTTGGCTTGACGGCCCGGTGCGCGAAGCGGCGGAAGTCTTTGTGAACGGCCACCGCGTGGGCACCGTCTGGCATCCGCCCTACGAAATAGACGTAACTTCCTTTCTCCGCGCGGGCGAAAACGAACTGCGGATTGTGGTGGGCAATCTCGCCGTCAACGAAATGGCGGGGAGCCCCTTGCCGAATCGGACAGAGCTAACCGCGCGCTACGGCGAAAGGTTTCAGGATCAAGGGAATAATTTGGTAAAGCCGGTCCCGTCGGGGCTAACGGGTCCTATCCGACTGATCGCGCGCGGCCGGACTGGGGCCGTTCGCATTTCCCGTTAACTTGCCGAATACCAGCAGGGACGGGTCGTTTCCGAATATCGTTCAGGAGAACAAGACTGTGTCGCAAACGTCAGCGCTCCGCACTTTTCAAGTTGACCGTGCCGTTGTTGAAGTTTACCCATCCAAGGCTGAGGCGGGGAAGGCAGCGGCTCTGCGGGCCTCTGCCATTCTGAAAGCCGCGATTTCGAAGGAAGGCCGCGCTCGCCTGATCTTGGCGACCGGGAATTCTCAGGAGGATTTGGTTGCTGCTTTGGTCGAAGTCCGAGACCTCGATTGGTCGCGCCTTGAGGTTTTTCACATGGATGAATATGTCAACCTACCGGACACTCACCGGGGCTGCCTGAAACGTTGGATGAACACACATTTCGTAGAGGTCGTCCACCCCGGCATAGTTCATTACCTTGATGGGAACGCTCCCGACCTCGATGCCGAATGCCGCCGTTATGAGCAAGCATTGCGGACGGCGCCGATCACTCTATGCATGCTGGGGATTGGCGAAAATGGTCACATTGCTTTCAACGATCCCCACGTCGCCGACTTCGACGATCCGATGGCCATCAAGCGAGTAAGTCTGGACGAGCGTTGCCGGAAGCAACAGGCGGGCGAGGGGCATTTCCCGGATTTTGCGAGCGTTCCCGCTGAAGCCCTCACCCTGACCTGCCCGATGCTGATGAACTCCAAGAACCTGATCTGTTGTGTTCCTGAAATCCGCAAAGCGGAAGCCGTAAAGAATGCGTTGGAGGGACCGGTCACAACACGATCTCCCGGCTCGGTGGTGCGAACGCATCCGCACGCGACCATTTACCTCGACACCGACTCCGCATCGCTTCTCGAGGGCTAATCTCAATACTGTTCACATAAGAGGTTTGAGGGGATTGGTCATCAGTTAGTCCCAGAGAAACCCCGACTGCCGCTTAACTTTGACATTCCAAATCGGAATCTCAGAGGGATTTTTCGCAGCGGAACGCCTGTTTCTCATATAATGATTACTGGTCAGACGGAAAACCTGCACTTACAAGGCTTCAGTAATCTGCGGTGGAACAACGAACTGATTTGCCATCTACGCCAGCTTCCCTGGGAACCGAGACCTCCCCTTTAGGCGGGCAGCAGGTATCCACGCCCGCACGGGAGAGTCGTGCATGGGGCTCGCCGCGCAATACAGCGATTGTGATCGTTCCCATTCTCCTGGTTTTGATCACTTTCCTTTTCTGGTATCAAACCTGGTTTGGGCGGGGGCTCTCCGACCATGAGATGGCACAGGTTCTGGCCGATACCTCCGTGCCGCACAAGACGCAACACGCCCTGGCTCAGCTTTCCGACCGGATCGCGCGGGGCGACCCGACCGTCAAACGTTGGTATCCGCAACTGCTGGCCTTGGCGCAGAACAAGGAATCGCAACTGCGCCTGGAAGCCGCGTGGGCAATGGGTCAGGATAATCACTCCGAGGAATTTCACCAAGCGTTACGGAAGCTGATTGACGATCCGGTGCCCATGGTGCGATGGAATGCCGCGTTGGCTCTGGTACGATTTAGCGACGGGGGAGGGGAGCCGCAGTTGCGGGCCATGCTTCAACCCTTTACCCTCAACGCCTCGGACGGGGGCACCATTAAGTTCCGCATGAAGGAGCAGGACGACGTCCGCAACGGCAGCATCATTGCCCGCATCCACCCGGTGGAGAGTGAACAGCAAAGGGATGTCCTATCTACGGTGGGGGGGACGATTGCACGTTTGCTCGCCAAGGATGGCGCAACCGTGGCGGCGGGTGATGCGGTGGCGGTCATCGACCCGGACGAAAGCCAGGTGGTGGAGTCCCTGCGCGCGCTCTATTTGGTGGGCCAACCACAGGATCTCGACGACGTCGGGCGCTTCGCCCGCGGGGCGCCCAATATGTCGGAGCGAGTACGCGAGCAAGCGGAAGTTACCGACCGCGCCATCCGGGAACGGTCAGCAAAAGGGAAAAGTAGCGCCGGGCTTTAGCCCCGGCATTTGCCGACCTGAAGGTAGGCGCTACAAATGCCTTTTCCAATCGTAGCAGGAGAGGGCGTGTCAGAGGTTAGACCGAAAACTTGATTCCGAGATGAGATTCGACTTCTTCCGTCGGCACCATCTCGATGGCATCCCACGGGCAGCCGTCCAAAAAGCTGCCGTCAGGGCCTTTGCTGGTACACTTCTTGCAGCCGATGCAGAGTGCCGGGTCGACTTCAATCCGACCGAAGGGGGGATGGTCCTCGTCGGGGACCCAGTACATACAGTCGGCCACCGGGCAATAAGGAACACAGGCCGGGGAGCCAGAACAACCCGTGCAACATTCGGTGATGACCGCGAGTTCTTTGGGCCGCTTCTTGCGCGGGGTTTCAATGCCGATGGATTTGGGCTCGCTCTTGACGACTTCCCCGACAGGAATGTAATACTCGGACAAGTTGTTCCTCCTCGCCCCGAATGTAAGGATATTCTCCCAGAAGGAGGCGGGAACGTCAACCACAAGAACAGTGGCTAGGGCGCGAGAACGGTAGCCAATGGATGGCGGTGAGTAGCGGTCAACTAGCCACTATCCACTCGCCACTAACCACTGTTCTTCTCCAATCTTCGCGAGGCGCTATGGTAGCCTGGACGCTGGTTTTTCACATTGTCGGCTTGGTTTTCTGGCTGGGAAGTCTTCTGGTGGTTACTCAGATTCTAGCACTTCACACGGAGGAGCCTTCTCCTGAAACGTGCGAAACCCTGGGGCGACTGGAATCGAAGCTGTTGAAAGGGCTGGCACACCCCGGCGCAGCCATCATGGTAATCACCGGATTCCTCTTGGTGTCAGAGGACCCCAACTATCTCCGGGAGCACTGGCTGCACGCCAAACTGCTATTGGTCGTAGTTTTAATTGTGCTGGATTTGCGGCTGACGTTTCGGGCTAGGGCGTTTCAGGAGGGCAAAATCGAGTTAAGCCGCCGTGAATGTATGGTCTTACATGGTGCTATCTCCCTGGTGTTCCTTATAATATTGATTTTGGTGCTGACCAAACCCTTTGGTCTGCACCGGCGTCAAGCGCAAATGGAAAGAAACGGTGATGCAATCAGCAGTTGCTGGTCGCAACCCGAGAAAGATCTTATAATGAAAAGGACAGGAGTATAATTTGGCGAAAATTACGATTAACAATAACGGTTCGATTCGGGTAGAGGGAGATTTCACGATCTGCGACGCGAGCGGCAGCGTTTTTGACTTGTCAGGCCGGACCGCGATCAGTCTTTGCCGCTGTGGACATTCTGAAAACAAGCCCTTTTGCGACGGCACCCACCGAAAAGTCAGTTTTGAGTCGGAGGTGAAGGCGCGGACCTTACCGCCCCCGGCTCCCAAGCCCGCGTGAATTCGCAGTTTTGCCAACCTGATGTGCTGCAATGGTTTAGTCAATTATATCCACGGGCAGGAAGTGTCTCCCAAGAATCGCGATTGAGCGATGGTAAGGTGTTCCTGAGATGGTGGAAAGATCGTTTGCCGCGAGCCGTGGTTAATCCGGGTGAGGTCGCGACTCCATTGCGGTCAAGATTCAGGGGT
>JBEKLF010000247.1:0-12611 GCA_050010335.1 Terriglobia bacterium | reverse complement strand
GGTCGAGGTGGTCCTTTGCGTCTGGCGCCGGTTGGCATGAGGAGGAAGTACTGGCGGCCCTACGGAATTCAGAGAATCAGGTCCACTTCGCTTGATGTGTGCAGGCTTGCCGAAAGCTCACGCGCATTTCAATCGCCAAGAGGGATAGATTCCGCGCGAGAGCGCGTTTTTTTTTGCGTTGCAGCGAATGCTTCAGGTTGGTGCAAAGTGTTAAAACCCCTTCATGGTTTTAACCTTACCGTAATCTAGGGTGGGCTTTTCCACAAACTTTTCAACAGACTTGTTGAAAACCTCGCTGAACAGCTCTGTTGAAATGGGAACACTTGTGGCGGACGCATACCTCGGAGTACGTTATGCCGCAATATATATTATCGGTACTTGACTGTATGGTTAACTGCGCTCCGGACCCCTAATTATCATAAGGGGTTTCCGCGCTTTGCACCGTGAGGGCTCAAGGCTTCGGCCGTGTACCAAGCGTGGGCGTGCCCAACGTCGGCCCTTCGGTGAGCTTGAGTGGGGGGGCGAAGTACTGGTCGTCCATCCACAAGGTGACGCTCTTTTTTACTCCTGCCAATGCTGCGTCGACCTTTTCCTTTTGCAGGTTCTTTTCTATTTCCGGGGTGACATCCTTTATGTCGACATGGCTGTGCCCCGTCACCTGAAAGATAATCAATGCCTGAGGGATATCGACAGGTTCAGATATCTCGCCGTCTTTTAGAGAAAATGCCACCTTTTCCATTTCCGGGCGCATGCCGCCCCGGCGAACCTTGCGGGGCTCAGCTTCAATGGTCACATCGCCAGGCGCTTTGAAATCCTCCATGACCTTCTTGATGTCGGTACCCGCGGCCATTTCTTTGCGGATGGCCTCGGCGCGAGCTTTCGCCTCGTCCGGCGCAAGTCCCGAGCCCGTTGCAGCCGTTGGGTGCGCCGGGTCGGCTTTAGGCTCCGCGCCCTTTTTGCGGATGACAAATTGCCGAACCATAATCTCGTCGTAGTCGGCGGTATGTGCGGTGTAATACTGATTGACCTCTTCCGGAGTTACCTTGGCTTGCTGGTGGATCTCGTCATAGGCAGCCTGCGCCTCCAATTGCTGTTTCTGGAATTCCAACTTGTGAACAAATGCGGGGGTCTGGTCCAGATGATGGAGGCGCGCCTGCTGAGCGAGCATGACGACCATGGAAAATTGATCCGCCAGTGATTTCTTTCCCTGGGGCTGGGTCGCTATGGAACGCTGCGCTTGGGGGGGCAAACTCTCAATCAAGGCATCGATGTCTGCCTTAGTAAATTGTTGATCGCCGATCTTGAGCACCACCTTGTCGGCCGCCACCGGAGTTTCAAGCGTGGGGACTGCGGGTTTGTTTGCGGCGGGGGGCGGGGTTACGGCCGGAGCCTGATTCCCCGCAGGGGGCGTGGGCGCTTGGGCCCGAGCCACGCCGGTTACGAATCCGAACAATAACATTGCGACGAGCAATTTCGTTGTATGACGCGAACAAATCTGATCCATGAGGCCTGATCCTTTACACACACAGGAATTTCACGTCCAAAATACCCTTCCATCGTAACACAGTTCGCCGGGCGGGCGGCGGGGATGAGTGGATCTGCGGCTCTTTCACACTGCGCGGCAGGGCCGCAAGAACAAGTCAAAAGGCAAAGTGCAAAAGGCAAAATGATAAAACCTTCCTCCAAATATCTTTGCCAAGGAAGCAAGCATCTACAGCCAGGCATTATGGAAGTAGAAGAGCTTTTCCCTGCCCAAAGGAGGGGAGCCACCCGCGCGCGGTTAAGCGCGCCCTACGCGTGGGTTTTCACTTTTGACTTTTGCACTTTGCCTTTTGACTTGTTTTTCTGACGCTGTGCTCTCTGAAGTGCCATTTCTTCCCGGCACGAGAGGAATTCTGGAGTCAGCGATCCCGCGCTATAATGGTCCATTCACTTTCAGCCGACGGAGTGAGTGTGGGTAATGGACTTTAAACTCTTTTCTGCCTATGAGCCGCGGGGTGACCAGGTCGCGGCCATTCGCGACTTGATTCGTGGAGTCGAGGACGGAAAGCAGCATCAGGTGCTGCTGGGGGTTACGGGTTCGGGCAAAACCTTTACCGTGGCCAAGGTGATGGAAGCCCTCAATCGCCCCGTCCTCGTGCTGGCTCACAACAAAACCCTGGCCGCCCAGCTTTACCACGAGTTTCGCCACTTCTTCCCTCAGAACGCGGTGGAATACTTTGTCAGCTACTACGACTATTACCAGCCGGAAGCCTACATTCCCGCAGCCGACGTCTACATCGAGAAAGAAGCGACGATCAACGACGAGTTGGACAAGCTGCGCATGTCAGCCACGCGATCACTTTTCGAGCGGCGCGACTGCTTGATTGTGGCCAGTGTCTCCTGCATTTACGGCATTGGCTCCCCGGATGCCTACTACGGAATGCTCGTCATGCTGGAAAAGGGCCAGAAGATTTCACGGCAAGATATCCTGCGGCGGCTGGTGGAGATTCAGTATGAGCGCAACGATGTGGATTTCCGCCGCGGGACCTTCCGCGTGCGCGGCGATGTGATCGAGGTTTATCCGACCTACGAAGACACCGCCTACCGGATTGAGATGTGGGGCGAGCAGGTGGAATCCCTGGCGCAAATCGACCCTCTCTTCGGACAGGTCAAACAATCCCTCGATCGCCTGCCGATTTATCCGCGCACCCATTATGTTCTGCCCGCCGAGCGCAAAGACGAAGCCATCGAGCGAATCAAGAGTGAACTCGAGTGGTGGCGTGGCGAACTCGAGAAGCAGGGCAAGCTGGTGGAAGCGCAACGCGTCCACCAACGCACCATGTTCGACCTGGAAATGATGAAAGAAATGGGCTACTGCCACGGAATCGAGAATTATTCGCGGCACCTCTCCGGCCGGTTGCCGGGAGAGCCTCCGCCGACCCTCCTCGATTATCTCCCCCAAGACGCGGTGATGTTTATCGATGAGAGCCACCAGACAGTTCCGCAACTTCGCGGCATGTACGCGGGTGACCGCTCGCGCAAGTCAACGCTCGTGGAATACGGTTTCCGCCTGCCCTCGGCGCTCGATAATCGCCCGCTTTCCTTCGAGGAGTTTGAGCACCGCGTCGGCCAGTTGATTTACGTCTCCGCCACGCCGGGGCCCTACGAATTGACCAAAACGGGCGGCGAGGTGGTGGAGCAGGTCATCCGTCCGACGGGGTTGATCGACCCGGAAGTGGAGGTCCGGCCCACGCGCGACCAGATTGACAATTTGCTCGGTGAAATCCGCGAGCGCGCCGCAGCGAACGAGCGCGTCCTGGTGACGACTCTCACCAAGCGTATGTCCGAGGACCTGGCAGGGTACTACGCGGAAGTGGGAGTGCGCTGCCGCTACCTTCATTCCGAGATCGAGACGCTTGAACGCGTCAAAATTCTGCGCGATTTGCGCCGCGGCGAGTTTGATGTGCTGATCGGTATCAACCTGCTGCGTGAAGGGTTGGATCTGCCTGAGGTTTCGCTAGTGGCAATTCTGGACGCTGACAAAGAAGGCTACTTGCGTTCCGCCGGCGCGCTGATTCAAACCATGGGGCGGGCGGCCCGCCACTTGCGCGGCAAGGCGATTCTTTACGCTGACCGTCGCACCGATTCAATGCAACAGGCCATTGCGGAGACTAATCGCCGCCGCGCCAAGCAAGTCCAGTACAACCAGGAAAATGGCATCACGCCCGAGAGTATTATCAAGCCTGTGGATATGGCCCTGGCCTCCATCGTGGAAGCCGATTACGTGACCGTGCCGCTCGAAAGCGAGGATGATGCTGCTGCGACGGGCGATCAGCTTGACGAGTTGATTCGCACGCTGGAAACCCGCATGCGCGAGGCGGCAAAACAATTTGAGTTCGAAAAGGCTGCGCAGTTGCGGGACCGGATCAAAGGGCTGAGGGAAAAGGAAGTGCGGTCCTAAGCTCCCTGGGCGTCCAGGAACTCGAGCCCGGCATAGGTCCACTTGCACTCGTCTTCCCGCACCCAAACTGCGCGAGCAGGGATGGGATACGAGATTTCCCCTTTGGGGACGACTCCCACCCACTCTCCTGGAACCAGTTCGAGCTTGGTTCGTACCTTGGCGCCGCTCAGGGAAACATCCAGGGTGAAGGCTGAGCCGTCCGACTTGAATTGGTCGCCCTTCAGTACGAGACTGACTGGCGTTGTCTTGGGTTGGCGCTCACACCGACGGGCATGCTCGTTGGTATTCGATGGCATCGGAAGTTCCTCCTTTATGGGTCAGATCACCTGAATGTCAGTAGAGTTACTTAGCACTTGCTCGGGTACTCGATAGTACATAAACAAGCGTGCAACCAAACAGTCGGGGAAAGATCGCCAAATCCTCTTGACTGAGTTTACCGTTGACTTCGTATTGATTCGCAGTGGTTTATTTGACCTTATCTCATCCGATATAAGTGGAAGAATGAAGGGGGCTTCGTAAAAGCGGCTTTCCCGGGCATTGAGCGCGAGGTTGGCAAGAGCAAAGCAAGTGGGAAACGGCAAAGTTAATGCGTGAAATGCCACACTCCTGAAATCTCTCGCGACCGTAGTACCCGAGCGGGACACTGATTTTGGATCGCCAACGCCCCCGTGGAGTCGCCACGTCGACGGAGCGGGGGCCACAACCTGCGTTTTCAAGAGTCCGTCAGCCAATGTAGCTGGGGAGGGGGTCGCCGAAGAGCGAGTTGAAATGTAGTTTTTTCTCAATTTCGTTCCGCTTGGGTGGACAACGCCAAGTCCCGAAGGCGCTCGGACGAACTGGCCTCGCGAGCTCTTTTACGGCGGCTTGGCAATGCCCGTCGAAGGCCCAGGGCCAGCAGCACGAGGAATAGCGCCGAGTAGAAGAGCAGGAAAGCGGCAAGGAATGCTGTCGAAAAAAGCTCGGTCATGGACGACAAGCACCGACTTTGCATTTGCAAAAGTGGGTCCCTAGATTGTCGGGGAGATGGTGCTAAAGTCTTTCTCCTGTGTTTACAGTTAATTGCGTGTTTAATTGGGGCGGCTTAGGAAGGATTATCAGCTTTGAGTCGAGTGTAAAAATGTCCGGGACTCAGTAAAAACGACATTGATGTTATAGGGCGTTATTCACCGCGGAGGCACGGAGGCGCAGAGTAACGAAGGTGTTAGGTTCCCGGTTCCAGGCGCCAGGAAAACCCTGATACCTGACACCTGTTCTGCGTTTCAGTGCCGCTGCGGCATAGTGGGTTTGAACCTTCAAATGCGGAAACAGCAACCAATTCGAACCGTCGCCATAATCGGTCCGGGGCGCATGGGTCAGGCCATGGGTCGACTTCTTGCGCATTCGCGCGTACCCATTGCGTTTATTGCCGCGCGCGACCCGGCGGCAGCGCGCCGTGCCGTCCGATTTATTGGAAAGGGAATTCCTACCGGGCTGTCTGACCCCAGGTTGCAGGGCGCATCGGTTGTTCTGATCTCCACTTCTGACTCGGCTATTGCTCAGGTTGCGCGCGATCTCGCCCGACTAGGGAAGGGTGAGGAGGCCTGGCGGGGCAAGGTGGTGCTCCACGTCTGTGGCTCGCTGCCCAGCGCCGTACTTCGCCCCCTCCAATTGCGGGGCGCGGCCATCGGCTCGCTCCATCCCTTCCAGACCGTGCCGAGCCCACAAGCCGGGGTGCGAAACCTGCGCGGATGCTTTTGGGCTGTCGAGGGTGACCGGCGTGCCGTGCGCTTGGCCAGAAGCTGGATCAAGCTGTTGGGAGGGATCCCATTTTCGATCGGGCCCGAGGCGAAAACACTCTACCACCTCTCCGCGTTTATCGTGTGCCCGACCGTGGTCACACTGATGGCCCAAGCCGCGGCCTTGCTCAAACAAGCGGGAGTGCCGTCGAGAATCTCTCGCCCGATGCTTAGGCAGTTTGTATCCGAGACCGCCAAAAACTTTGCGGATATGGGGGGGCGCTGGGCGTTGACAGGCCCTGCGGTTCGGGGTGACTGGGCAACCATCCGCCGTCACTTGAGCGCGCTTAGGCATTCAGCGCCTGAGTTTGAGCCAGTTTATAAGTCTCTGCTCGAGGCCATGCTTACCCTGGCGGGGGGCGGGCAGCACAGCGCTTGGGAGCCGCCAAAGCAAGTCAAAAGGCAAAGTGCAAAAGGCAAAACTGAGTAGTGCGGCACCGCCATAGGCCGCGCTGCGCTATGGTCTCCCCGCGGAGAGGATTTCCGATGGAGGAGTGTCGGGGGGAGCTGGTAGCGTAGACGTAGGCGTAGTTTGCCTTCGTCTGCGGCTTTTCACCATCGGGTATTAATACCTATGTGGACGTTATCATTTTAAGAACCGCGGAGGAAGGCAAAATGCGCCTACCTCCGCGCTACCAGCTTGCTCTCCGAATTGCCAGCGATACCGCGCCGCCACTTGCACGGATAGGCCGTACGGCCTAGTGGGTTGGACTGGCGAGCCGCGGAGTATCCAGAACGGGGAAACACCGCGTTACCACCTCTAGGCCCAGGGATTCAGGAGGGCCTTCAAAATCGAATGAAAGTGCGCAGTGTTGCGGGTTACAAGGGTCAATTGGTGAACTTGGGCAGTGGCCGCGAGGAAGGCATCCATGGCTTCGACTGGCCGCCCCGCCGCCTCGCTCCTTGCCACCAGCTTGCCGCATGCGTCGGCGATAGCCGCATCAATGCTCAGAACCCTTCCTTCGAATCGCATCGGCAGCTCGTTCTCCAGCCATGCGCTCAACTGTCTTTGACGCCGGCCCGTGCCTATCCGCTCGATGCCATGGCGCAGTTCCGCGAGAGTCACCACGCTGAGAAACACTTGGTCTTCGTTGGCATCGGCCAGCCACTCGACGACGCCCGGATTGGGGCGTGGCTTCACCCATTCTGAGACGACGTTGGTATCGACCAGAAAAGTCATAATCCCGCCTTACGAACCCCACCTCGCAGGCGGTCAATCTTCAATCCGGACCGCCGCAAGGGCGACGACGCAAAGAACTCCGCCAGGTTCCCCTTGCGCCGGGTCTTGCGCTCCCATTCGTCAGCGGCAACCACCACGGCGGCCTTGCGTCCGTTCCGCGTAATGGTTTGCGGCCCCAGGGATCGCGCCTTGTCGATGACTTCGCTGAATTTCGCCTTGGCTTGGGCGACTGTCCACGCATCCACTCCCACGGTGTAACCTCCTTGCGGTAGCAGTCAATATAGTCATGATAGTCATTTTGATCTCGCGAAAGCAAGCGTGAGTGAACCATGCACCGGTTCGTCGATTCCGCGGTCCGTTCAAAGATCCCTGCCAATGAGCCGCGGACGTCGGGAACACACCTGCGCTTATGCTTGCTGCCCAGCGGCGTAGCACATCTCTGAAACCGCGATGCCGTTGATGGCGGGTAATCGCCCTTGACAGACGCTTTGGTGGGGGCCTGCGGGTGGCGTGCGGCACTTCCGCGGCAAGGGCGTTATACGGCAAAGTGACCGGTGGGGCGGCAGGAGCGTCGATTACTAAACCCTTGGCGACCAGGGAGGATCTATTTTCTTGAACCCCATTTGGATCGGGAGGGTTACATCTCCGGTTAGCTTACTCGGCCCAGTGGCTAACTCGAAGTCCCAAGCGAAAAGGCGGTTTCCACCTAGGGTATGGATTCGTGTTGCATTGTCACGCTTCGGGTAGATTGGCAGTAGATAGGGGCGGGCGAGCACTTGCAGTGTGTCGTTTTCGGCTTCGGTACGCTTGCAGCCGACGACCTTCGAGACTAGCAACGCAAGATTATGGCGAGCTTATTTTCTCCTTGACAGCTTAGGAGAGATAGCGCTACCCTCCTAACTATCTTAGGAGGACGTATGAATGACCAAGCTCAGTTGCTTCCTGGCACTCTCGATCTCCTCATCCTGCGGGCGGTCTCACTCGGCCCGCGGCATGGTTACGGCATCCTTCTGTGCATCGGGCAGATCTCCGGCAATACGCTGCTGATCGAACAGGGCGCGCTCTATCCCGGGCTGTTTCGCCTCGTCCGTCAGGGACTGCTCAAAGCGAGCTGGGGCACATCGGAGAACAATCGCCGCGCCAAGTTCTACGAACTCACCGCCGCGGGCCGCCGGCGTCTCCGGGAAGAGACCGAAAGCTGGAATCGGCTCGCGGCTGCCATCGCTTCCGCGCTCTCTCAGCAACCGGAGGAAATATGAAACTCGTCGATTGGCTGCGCTTCCGCTTCGCCACTCTCTTCCAGCGTTCCCGGATGAACGTCGAGATCGAGGAGGAGCTGCGCGCACACATCCAGCACCGCGCGGACGATCTGGAACGTTCCGGCCTGGGGCGTGCCGAGGCCGAACGCCGCGCGCGCATCGAGTTCGGCGGCCAGGAAAAGTTCAAAGAGGAATGCCGCGAAGCGGCCGGTGGCACTTTCGTCGAGACTCTGATCCAGGATGTGCGCTTCAGTTTTCGCGTGTTGCGCAAGTCTCCCGGATTCGCCATTGTCGCCGTTTTGACGCTGGCGCTGGCGATAGGCGCCAACGCCGTGGTTTTTGCGGTATTGAATGCGCTGATCCTGCACCCGCAGTATGTGCCGCGGGCCGAGAGCCTCTACGGAATCGAGCACGGGAGCGATAAGGACGCGGTGGAGTCGTATCCCGACTATCTCGATCTGCGCGATCACAACCGCAGCTTTCAGGGTCTCGCAGCTTATAGCATCGCTCAGGCAGGGCTGGAAACGGGCGAAAGTCCATCCCGAATCTGGGTGGAGGAAGTGAGCGGGAACTACTTCGACGTCTTGGGTATTCAGCCGTACGTGGGCCGCTTCTTCCACGGCGCCGATGAGCTTGGCGCGAACAGCGCTCCGTATGTCGTGCTCACCTACGCGTATTGGCACAGCCATTTCCAGGATGATCGCGGCGTGGCGGGCCGCATAGTTCAAGTCAACAAGCACCCATTCACCATCGTCGGTGTAGCGCCGCCGGAGTTCCGCGGGACCCTCATGTTTTTCAATCCCGATTTCTTTATGCCGATCGTGGACCAGGAACAGGTGGACGGGCAGAATCTCCTGAACACGCGCGGAAGGCGTTGGATTTTTATGGTGATGGGACATCTGAAGCCGGAAGTCACCCCGGCACAGGCGATTGCCGATCTGAACTCGATTGGCTCCTATCTGGAAAAGACCTATCCCCAGGACGACGGCCAAATGACCTTTGCCTTGGCGCGTCCAGGTCTTTTGGGCGACTATCTTGGCCTACCC
Source organism: Terriglobia bacterium (assembly GCA_050010335.1). Taxonomy (GTDB): domain Bacteria; phylum Acidobacteriota; class Terriglobia; order UBA7540; family UBA7540; genus Bog-366. The sequence goes on along the minus strand of JBEKLF010000247.1, from coordinate 3,408 downwards.
GTGCGCGCATTCATGACGGGATTGGTGCTGCTGGCCGGGCTGATTCTGCTGGCCGCCTGCGCCAACCTGGGCAGCTTGTTTGCCGCGCGCGCCGCGGACCGTTCCCGGGAAGTGGCTCTGCGCCTCGCGCTTGGGTCGAGCGGCACGCGCATTTTGCGGCAACTCTTTACCGAAGCCGTGATGATTTCACTGATGGGAGGTGCTGTCGGACTAGCGGGTAGCGTCGTGCTGTTGCGCGGGCTAAGCGTGTGGCAGCCTTTGCCCCAATTTCCCATTAACGTGCCCGTGAACCCAGACGCCAACGTCTATGGACTCGCTTTGCTGTTGAGTTTAGCGAGCGGATTTCTCTTTGGCACCGTCCCCATGCGGCAGATCCTCCGCACGGATCCCTATGCGGTGATCAAGTGGGGATCAAGCGCCAGGGTGGGACGGCGGATTACGGCACGAGACCTGTTGCTGGGCGTGCAAATTGCGATCTGCGCCGTGCTGGTCACTTCTTCGATGGTTGCCGTGCGCGGACTGGCGCGCTCGCTGCACAGCAATTTCGGTTTTGAGCCGCAGAACGCCATGCTGGTAGATACCGATCTGAGTATGGCGGGTTACCGTGACGACGGCGTGCCCGCCATGCAAAGGCGCATGATCGATGCCGTGGAGACGATTCCTGGGGTAAAGTCCGTGGGATTGGTGGGTCAGTACCCGCCAACAGCTTTGGTCTGGAACATCTCGATTGTCTTTACCGATGAAACGGCAGATCTGCGGCCATCGAATGCCGCGGCTAGTCCCGTAATCTACAGCATCTCTCCCGAATACTTCCATGCGGCGAGCACCGCCTTGTTGGCGGGCAGAGACCTCACATGGCACGACGACAAAAAGGGGCCGCGCGTGGCCGTGATCAACCAGGAGTTTGCGCGCAAGATCTTTGGCTCCGTAGCAAACGCCATGGGCCGATATTACAAGAGGCGGGATGGAACGCGCATCCAAGTGGTGGGTGTTGTCGAAGACGGAAAATATACCCCGAACCTCGCCGAAGATCCCCAGCAGGCAATGTTTCTCCCCATCCTGCAATCACCCTCGAGCGAAACGTGGATGGTGGTGCGGTCAAACCTTGATCCGCAGCAGCTAACGACAGCTATAAAGGGTAAACTGCGGGACTTGGACGCAGGGCTGCCTTCTTTCATCCAAACGTGGAACAAGCAAATGGACACCGCTCTTTTTGCTCCGCGTGTGGCGACGGTGTCGCTGGGTGTGCTGGGCATGATGGGCGCAATGCTATCAATCACGGGCATCTTCGGCATGGCGGCCTACACGGTCAGCAAGCGGCTGCGGGAGTTGGGAATTCGTATGGCCCTCGGCGCCCAGCGTAAGGAAGTGTTACAGGCAGCGTTGGGACGGCCACTCAAATTGCTGGCTTTGGGTTCGGTGGCAGGATTGCTCCTGGGAATTCTGGCGGCCCGGGTGCTCGCTTTCATCGTGTATCAGGCAACTCCCCGCGATCCGCTGGTATTGGCGGGTGTGCTTATCGCGATGTTGTTGCTGGGGCTGCTGGCCACGTGGATTCCCGCGCAACGCGCGCTCGCGATTGATCCTGCGACACTGCTGCGCGAGGAGTGAATCGGGTTTATTGAAAGAGTTTCCGCGCAATCAGCACGGTGCAATACACCTACGGTAAGGCTTGGCAGGATGTCAGTAATGTCAGGCTTTCACAGTGAAGGACCTGCGCGAAACGGAAATGCAGTGGCTCGAGTATCGGGAAGCTTGGGCACAATTCGGTGCAGTACGGTGACCGGACCAATGCCGACCTGAGACGCACCTCGCTGACTGCGGAACGTACAACGGTGCTCCGAGAACAGTGGCTGCACGCGACTGTTTCCAGTGATTGCGGGGCTCGCTTCGAAGTTGCCATAAACGGCCTACCGGTATAAGTGCCCTCTACGCCGGCGCAGGATTGCAGTAGAAGAGCCTGTCACCAGCGGCTTCGTTCTAACGGCGAAGGGTTTACCGATTCCCCGTCACTCGGATGTATTGTCGCCTAATCGGAAACGTGATCGAAGGCCCTAAAAGTTGTAACGCAATCAAATCCCAGATTGCCCGCCAAAAGTCGCATTGTTTACCAATCGGCTGGGTTGGGTTTCAAACTGACCAACCGCCGAAAATTCAAACTGTACCACTACCCAAAACCTGCATCACTTGATGGCGAAAAGGTGTGAAACTCAGGGCGGAACCCTAGACAAGTTGCCGGAATAAGGCGCGTACCATTAACATAGGCGGGTTGGGCTCCCGACGTTGTCGGGACGCGCTATGGTGTGCAGCGACCCCGTTAGTGTCAGGTTACCATCCGCCGTCACCTCGCTGCACTAAGACGGACAGCGCCGGAGTTTGAGCCGGTTTACCAATCGCTGCTTCAGGCGATGCTTACCCTGGCGGGAGCGGGCGGCACAGCGCCTGGGAGCCGCAAAAGCAAGTCAAAAGGCAAAGTCCAAAAGCCAAAAGGCAAAAGGGTGGACCGCGGACATGTTCTGTAGGTCCGCACTACCGATTGCTGGGAGGCAAATCAAAGAGTTGGTATTGAAACTGACTGAAGATTTGATGAGAGTAATGTCCGACTGACTTTTCTTATGTACGCGTTAGGCGGATCCGTGGTTGGAATCTCAAAGGCGCAGTTTCTAAAATGAGCTCTAGTCAGTCTTACCGGATTCTGAGTGAAGATGATCCGGCAATTTGTAAACTCGCCATTTTCCAGATAGCCGTCGTCAAGCAGAATGGTTTTATCCACCTCGCGTATTCCCCTCATCAAGCCCACCGACAAGATATCGCTTAAAACCCTGGGCTGCTGGCCCGGCGGCGGCGCATTCTTCCGCATCGTTGAACTTGCGAATTGAATAAACCGCAGAACAGTTGGCCAATAATCCGGAGTCGATTCGGCCACCTGTCGCAATTTACCCGCTATCGTTCCTAACGTTTCCTGATCCGCCGGACTTTGGAGGTTCGGATTCTCCATGGCGTGGCACAATTGCGCTAAAGAATGCTCGAAGGCCTTCTGGTCCAAGTGGCTGATCTGATGCAGGGTGAGGGCTTGAGTATTCGCTCCAACCTCAGCCGTCGTCACGGGCTCCCCCATTGGGCGATCGGTCCATGCCGTATGAAACACCCAAGCAATGCCGGCCGCACAGATCATCAACGTAGTGAATGCGTGGAGGCGCCTTTCTAAAGGTCTTCGGGCGTGCGGTCGCCCCCCATTTTTTCCCCCTCCCCGATGGGCAGGTTGGCTGATGTCTTTCGTTTGGCCGTTAGCCCAACTTCGCCACTCATAGGCCTAATTTTCGCCCGTTCCGAAAGGTAAGGCTTTTATTTTGAGCGGGCCCTTTCCATGATCGGAAAATAGTGACGAACTGTACTAAACATTTAGCT
>JBEKLF010000246.1:0-12762 GCA_050010335.1 Terriglobia bacterium | reverse complement strand
GGTTCGCCGCTGTCCGGGTCCGTCCGGCGCACCGGGATGAGAAGCGTACGGAACCTCGTCCCGAGGAGTGGCTGCTCATCGAGTGGCCGAAGGGAGAAGCCGAACCCACCAAATATTGGCTGTCCACCTTGCCCGCAGGAACGAAACTCCGGGACTTGGTCTTCCTGGCCAAACTGCGTTGGATCATCGAACGCGACTATGAAGAATTGAAGCAGGAATTGGGGCTGGGGCATTTCGAGGGACGAGGTTGGCGCGGGTTCCATCATCATGCGACCTTATGCATCGCGGCGTATGGGTTCCTGGTGGCCGAGAGGAGCCGTTTTTCCCCCTCCGCCCGAGCCGGTCAACTGGGATTATCCTTGCCCCAAATCCCGCCGCATTTCCGGCCGCGGGGTGCTGCCCGTCCGCAGCGCGCGGCACCATCCGTGGTCGATCGCCACGTTGCGCATGACGATCGCGCAAATTTTGCTGCGCCATCTTAAGGGTTGTCCCTACTGCGGTACGCCGTTTTTATAACACAGTAGTACTAGGTGCCAACTATCATAACGAACCCGACGGCGCCCCCCCTGGACATCGGTGGCAGCTCAATCACCAATATCTTCGTCGAGGGCTGCAACCGACTGATAAAGCACTGGGGCAACACCGCGCCGCCGCGCATTCTGGGTGAGATTCTCCGCGTCGCCCGACCCGACGAATGCGCCATAGCGTGGCTGGGAAGCGATTGCCGCCCTCACCGGCAAGGGTTTTTGCGAATAGGACTCCTCCGCCGTCCAACCTGACGCATTCATTAACATCTCGGGCATAGAGGGGAAGAAAGCTTTCTATTGCCATGACTGTCCTCACTTGGAGAAATCAAGCCCGACCGTCAATCCCTGGGCAAGCGCAGAATTCTCCCCTTGAGTATCTTGGGGTCGGAGTACTACAGCACGGTTAATATTTGTAGCATCGTAAGCGTTTTATCAGAAAAGTTTCTCTGATTCTTATAGCACGGGCGAACTTCGCTTTGTATCTTACCTCGCAGCATGGGTACTTGCGTGCCCGGCTGATAGGAAAGGGAGGGAATCCAGCACGAGCATCGGATCCCAATTAAGATTCGGCTAGAGTCGAATCCAATGGTAGTTGCAGCAGGGAAGGTGGTGTTCCCCTTCTCGTCAATGAGAATTTAGGTTATCTACGACGGAAGATGTTCTCAATAGGTCTAAGCCCTGGGTTGCAGGATTTAACGCAGGGCGATTTTCGCCGGGTCCAGTAAGTGAGGATTCCCTCATATCGGCCTAACAGACGGACGGAGATATTGTCCCACCGAAGGAGCAGCAGATGAGAACCTTAGTGTGCCGAGCGTTGTTCGTTATTTTTCTGGTGTTTGGTCACCTGTCCCTCGTGGTGCGGGCGCAGAGCACCAATTCCACCATTTTGGGTACTGTTACCGACCCGTCCGGCGCCGTAGTTCCTAAGGCCCAGGTAGAACTCCGGTCGATGTCCACTGCCTGGACAATGGCAGTCACGGCGGGTACGGACGGAAGTTTTCGTTTTCCCAACGTGCAAGATGGGGCGTACGAGTTGCACGTATCCTTCAAAGGATTCAGTGATTTCGTACAACGAGGGATCGCGGTCAACATCAACGAGTCGGTCAATGTCCCTGTGAAGCTGCAAGTGGGCGCCGCAACACAAACAGTCGAGGTTTCCGCGACAGCATCTCCCCTCAACGTGGAGAATGGTGAGATGAAAGGGGTGGTAGCACCCAATCAGTTATCGGAACTCCCCTTGATCGCTTCTGGCAACCAGCGAGCGGCGTCATCCTTTGTTCTATTGATGCCCGGTGTGAGTGCGGGGACCAGCGCCAACCCGTATAATGCGCGCGTGAATGGCGGGCTCACCTCCGGCATGGAGGCGACTCTTGACGGCGTGACCGTGGTGGAAGGGTTGATGAGCCAGTCCGGTATGGTGGCAATGTTTTCAGACTACCCCATTACCCCGGAGTCCTTGGACGAAATCAGCGTGCTGACCTCGAACTACCAGCCCCAATACGGCTACACCACTTCGGGCGTACTGACGCTGGTCACGAAATCGGGCACGAACCAATTCCATGGTTCAGGCTTCGAATATCTGCGTAACACTGCTCTGAACGCCCGGCAGTTTGGCGCGCCCAGCAGATCACCGGACCTCGAGAACGAATTCGGGGGGAACATCGGCGGCCCCGTCAAGATTCCCAAGCTCTGGTCGGCTCGCAACAAGCTGTATTTCTTTGCGAATCTGGACTGGTATTATCTTCGTGGGGCGATCGAGACCCCTGTCCTTAGTATCCCGTCAATGAAAGAACGGGTCGGAGATTTTTCCGACTGGGTTGACACCAACGGGAACTTGATTCCCGTTTACGACCCTGCAACCACACAAGTTAACCCTAATTATAATCCTAACCTCCCACCCAGCGCGAGTAATGGGCCTTTCACTCGCCAACAATTCATGGGGTGCAATGGCAGTACACCGAATGTGATTTGTCCCAGCGATCCCAGATTGCAGAATTCAGTGGCTTCGGGGTTCCTCAAGTACCTGCCCGCTCCAACCTTTCCCGGAGCACTGAACAACTTTGTGCCCAGCAAGGGCGGCGGCGGCCTGGATCACAAGGACGCTTTCGATTTTCGGTTTGATGAATACCTGGGTGAAAAAGATCATATTGCGGTGAACATCCATTACCACATACCACGCTACCTCATCCAGAGTTATTTGCCCCTGCCAATCTCCAACAACAATTATGGGACCGGGGGCGGCGGGACAGGACCGTGGTCACATCGCGTGAACTGGGATCATACTATCACACCGTCACTGATCAATAACTTCAATATTGGCTATATGGATATGTCTGGCGGCGCCGTCGGTGAGAGCGACGCATATGTCAAAGAGTTGCCGCACATCCCTGGTCTCCAGTCTTACTCGCAGAGCCCGCTGATCCAATTCCAGAATTTCTTCCCATACGGTTACGGCAATGACAGCCGAGGAGGCCGTCCGACGACTGCCGCGAATGACCTCCTGACTTGGGTGCGGGGGAAACACACCTTAAAATTCGGCACCGACATTCGGAATCTTGAACTTAACTCGGTCTCAGAATCAGACGCATCGGGGACCTTTAACTTTGCCGCCATCAACACGGGTTTGCCTCAGATCCCCAGCGGTAACGACGTCGCGAGCTTTTTGCTTGGACAAGTTAACAATGCCAACGCCGAGTTCTACACCGTCGCCGCGACGTACATGCGACAGTTCGGACTGAGCTTTTTTGCGGGCGATACATGGAAGGTCACGCCGAAGTTGAGCCTCGATTACGGACTCCGGTGGGACCGAGACACTCCTTCTACCGAGAAGTATAACCATATGGCGTTCTTTGACTCCGTGGGAGTTAACCCAGATGCCGGTGATATTCCGGGCCGGCTAGCTTTTGCAGGCAGCTCGTATGGACCGGCAAGCTTCGGATCACGACATCCTGAAAATACTTGGGATCACGGCATTGGTCCTCGTCTGGGGTTTGGTTACAGCCTAACCCCGAAAACCGTGATCCGCGCCGGGTATGGCATCTTCTATAACCAGGCTTTCTACCCCGGGTGGGGCGGAGGGCTCAACACATCGGGTTTCAACGCTAATCCCTCGTTTACCAGCTCTGACGGTGGGATCACCGCGGCTTTTCTCCTGAACCAGGGGTTCCCTTCAAACTTCAACCACCCACCATTTATCAACAGCGGCTTTCTTAATGGTGAGGGTGCGCCGACCTACCGGCCGTTTGACGCCAACCGCTTGGGGAATGCTCAGCAGTGGAACCTGACTGTCGAGCATCAGTTTACTAGCAACTTCTATATCAACGCATCCTATGTCGGGAATAAGGGAACGCGCCTGCCTTCAACCTATAATCCAGTGAACACAATCAATCCCAAGTTTCTATCGATGGGGCAGCAACTTTATGACATCTTCCAGCCAGGCGACAGCTCTCGCGATGGCATCCCGATTCCGTACGCAGGTTGGGTGGACCAGATGACGGGATGCCCGCCGACCGTAGCTCAGGCACTTCTGCCCTATCCCCAGTATTGCGGCACAATAGGAGGGGTAAACGAGAACGCGGGCAACTCGACCTATCATGCCTTACAACTCAAGGTGGAAAAGCGATACGGGCACGGGTTGTGGGTTCTCGGCTCGTACACCCTTTCCAAAGAGCTTACCAGTTCCGATGAGACCCAGCAACCAGCCAATGGCGAGGCTTCTTACGGGGTAATTTCGCCCTTCCAGCGAAGGCGAAATAAGGGCCTCGCCAACTCGGACTCTCCGCATGTCCTTTCGGTCTCGCTGATTTATCAACTGCCGGTTGGCAAGGGGAAACGGTGGTTGAACCAGGGTGGTGTGGTTGACAAGGTACTGGGAGGATGGGAGACCAGCAATATCTTCCACTACTCCGCGGGAATACCCTTTTTCTTCACCTCCAGTAGCTGCAACATCCCATCTCAGTTCGGGATGGGTTGCATTCCGGCGATCCTCCCAGGTGCCAACCCTTGGGCTCAGAGTAAATCGCATTACGACCCCAGCCTGCCGCTATTCAATGTGAACGCCTTCGAGCCTGCCAGCAGTTTCAACTTCTATGCTGGCCAGGGACCTCGCATGTCCAACTTACGGGGTTTCCCTTACATAAACCATGATTTCGCGTTGGTGAAAACGACGAGCATTACCGAGAAAGTTGGCCTGCAGATTCGGGCGGAATGCTTCAATGTCTGGAATTGGCACTATTTCGATTCTTCGAACTCGGGTGGGTTAGCCGTCGGTACTGACATTGCCAGTCCCTCGTTTGGCATATGGAACGGCTCGGTGTCTAACCCGCGGAATGTCCAAATGGCTGTGAAGATTCTGTTCTAGCTGCTATACGACTCAGGAGTAAATGGGCGGCGCTATCCGCGGATAGCGTCGCCCTTGCTAACCGCAGGGGCACTGGCGCGCTGTCATTAGCTGACTCCGGTTAGCGGCAGTGATTTGGACCGATGGGAAACTACCGAGGAATATAACCAGACGTATGGGGGGTGTGCAGCACGGAATCAAGAATCTTTGTTTTCTTGCGGTTGACCACAGTCCATTATGCGGATGCAATCATGGTTTCAAATGCTTGACATGTCGGGCTGGAGCCCTGATGTGAGAAAGGGAGGGATTTTCGCATGCAATTTAGATCCTATCCAAAAAACGTTCTGGCTTACAGTTCAGTTGTACTAGGTTCTTTTATGTTCTGCACATTGATGCTGAGTGCTGAACGCGGAGAGAAGGAACTTCTCAATTTCAATAATCCTGCCATCATTAAGCAGTTCACTGCGATTGGAGCTAACGCGGAGTTTGTGCCTGCATCCGGAAACAAGGGGGGAGCTCTGAAAATAGTGGCAGAGGGCAATGGTCCAGCCACGATCAAGCTGATGCCCACGGGGGCCAGTTCATGGAATTGGAGCGGCTATAGTGCAATTGGAGTCGGACTGGAGAATCCCGCGGACCACCCTACGTCTTTTGGCATTTCACTCAGAGAAGCCGGAGGGAAGGATGCGCGGTCTTCTGGCAACGGCGGACAGCTGGGACCTATGAGTCAATTTGCGCTTGCTGTTCCAATTGGCTCGGCTCTCCCGATGAGCCACGGGATGCGCGGCGGACCTCCTTTTCCCGGTTTCATTCCGCCTCCCCTTACCGCAATGTTTCCAATTGACGAAACCAAGATAGCGGCTTTGGAAATCGAGATTCGAGGGACGCAGCCTCGCAGAACGCTGGTCCTCAAACGGCTGGTGCTGCTGCCCACGGTTTCATATGATAAAATTGTCGACCGGTTTGGGCAATATACCCGATCAGAATGGCCTGGGAAGATCCACAATGAGGATGAATTCCTCCAACAAAGAAAGAGTGAAGAGGCTGAATTCAAAAGGGTACCTGCACTCCCTGACCGCGATGAATATGGTGGTTGGAGCAGTGGTCCAAAGCTCCCTGCACGCGGCTTCTTCTATACCTGCCAGCAGCAAGGCAAGTGGTGGCTGGTGACACCTTCAGGCCATTTGTTTCTTTCGTTTGGGGTTAATGCCATTCGAACCGATGAGGCAGAGACCCTGATCACAAGCCGCGAATCCATGTTTTCGTGGCTCCCCGGAGAAAAAGACCCGCTGGCCCGACATCTGAGCGATGCGAAGAATATTTTGTATGGCCCCGTCCGTCAAGGGAAAGGTTTCAATTTTTATCGAGCCAATTTGCAACGGAAATATGGGGAAGATTATACTCCGCGGTTCTTGGAGACGGTGAACGATCGACTTCGTTCCTGGGGATTTAATACCATCGCCAATTGGTCTGATCCACGCCTCTATTCTTATCATGAGGTGCCTTACACTGCCACCATCACTATTGAGGGAGATTTCGCACGAGTTTCGAACGGCATCGAGCACCAAAAAAAGATGACCGATCCCTTCGATCCTCAGTTCCGTCAGGCAGTTCGTTACAATCTCGAAAAGCAAACTGCAAAATATCATGATGACCCCTGGTGTATCGGCTATTTCATCGATAATGAAATATCTTGGGGAGGTACGAGTAGTGATGTGGAACATTTCGGTCTAGCAATTGGGACCTTAAGAGAACGTGCAAGTTCTCCCGCCAAGCAGGCATTTATTAATCTGCTCAAGCAGCGCTACTCCTCGATCGACGCGCTGAATGCAGGGTGGGGAACTCAATTTAAGACATGGGAATTGTCAACTCAAGAATCTCCAACACCAGATTTCTCGCGCGAGAAGGTCAAAGCCGATTTCACCTCATTCCTCGAAGAGTTCGCCCGCCAGTATTTTCGGACCATCAAGGAGTGTCTAACTGAGACTGATCCAAACCATCTCTATCTTGGTTGCCGCTTTGCGTGGTACATCCCTGAAGCCGTCGATGCCGCGGCGGAATTCTGCGATGTGGTGAGCTTCAATATCTATGACCGAGAATTGAACCCGGAGGATTGGGCATTTGCTTTGAAGCTTAACAAACCGTGCATCATTGGGGAATTCCATTTCGGCGCAATGGATCGCGGGATGTTCCATACAGGACTGGTAGCTGCTCATGATCAGAAAGAGCGCGCTCAATTATTTGTTGGTTTTATCCACTCAGTTGTTGACCATCCCGCCTTCGTTGGCTGCGGCTGGTTCCAATTTATGGATGAGCCACTCACTGGCCGGACCTATGATGGTGAAAACTTCTCCATTGGACTTGTCAATGTCACAGATACCCCCTACCCGGAATTGATCGACGCGGCCCGCCAGGCACACGCGGAAGCCTATACACGTCGGGCTAAGATGCAATAAGTAGAATCAGAGCAAGTTGGGCCGAAAACTCACGGGAGAGCTACCAACTATGCTCGCTCATTGCGCGCGGGTACTTGTCGGAAGGGTGAGGGGGATTGTGTTGCTACAATGTGCCCCGGGGAAGGAGGGCGAATGATGGGAAGCAACGTCTGCACGGGGGACCCGGTGACCTCCGTCGCATTTCGAGATGGCCCGCTGTGCGGAGACGACCGGGGCAACGAAAAACAACCATGAACCTGGTGCCGTGGGAAAGAGGGATTGCCCGATCAACCGTCATCCGTTGATGTCAGTTATGGTGCCTGTCCGTTTTGTGCAAGGGTGCGAGCTAGGACTCAGACCCGCGGAATCTCACTCGCTGAAAGTGATATGAAAACTGGGCCTTTTATTGTTGGTGTGAATTGTCTCGTTGGGGGTACAGAGAGCCCACGACGCATTGTAAGTCCGTCCAGCCCTGGCCTACCTGGAAGGGTGGGGCGTCCGCGATCGGGAAGGGGTGGGGATCACCGCGGTGATTCCCCCTCGCAGGTAGGCAAGTTGCCTCGAGTCATACCGACATGGTCATGTTTTATCCGGAGGGGCGATCCCACTCGGAAGAGAGAGGCACGGTCACCCCACTCTGCCACCTGATGAGGGAGCGAACATGCGGATCCGTCGCTTGATCTTTGCTTGCTGCTTTGCTGGTATCCTGACCTCCTCTGCTTGGGCAGAGACCCCGAGCCTGGACATTGCACCCTTTGCCAAGCGGTGCTGTGTCCGGGATCAACACACCGCACAAGTCGCCTTCGATTATGACGAAGCAAGGAGCGCCGGGCAGAATGCCGAGCGGGCCGCTGACGGTCGTTACATCTATGGCCTGCAGTGGGCGGAGGAACGGGACATCCGGGAGGTCCTGGTGCGAGTTCGGGCCGGCAGCAAGCCGCCGCAGGCGGACCTGGAATACTGGTTCCGAAACTGGCCGTATTCGCCCCCGCAGATGCCAACCATTGAAGACCCAATCGACGATCCCTGGCAGGGGCGCTGGTTGAAGGCATCCACGAAGGTGGATTGCCAGGGAGCAGAATGCAGATACACTTTCGGGCCTCTGGGAAAGGAGGAAAATCCCCTGGCACCAAACCTCCCCGGATTGGCGTACCGCCGGACTCTGAAACTGCGACTCGTCTTTGAGTCCGACCCCCATATCCACGTGGTGCAGGTCTTGAGTGGCTCGCAGGAGAAAGCCGTGAACCTGCGCTTGGAGCTGGGGGCAGGGGAAGCAACGGCTTATACCTGGGACGGGTCCGTGCTTGTCTATAACGGACGAATCCGGAGTCTAAAGCTATGGAAAGGATCGGAGGGAGATTCGGCCCTGGGAGACTCCTTCCATCTTGCCACGTCCAGCGCTCTAAAGGGTTTGGATCTGGCGATAATGGCTGCGGAACCTTCGCTCCCGGGTTCTCATGACGTCACGGTCGTGACCCTCGTAGCCGGAGAGAGAACTTTCTCTTTCAGCATTCCGGACGTTCAAAAGGCCCCCGTCTACATTCCCGATTTTCACGCCTACGTGAGCTTGGCTTCCGACCCGAATTCATTCTCCCCGTCCATCGTTAAATCCGGGGCGAAGATTCGCGACAAGCTTGCCCGGGAGCCCGAACAGACTTATGAGCGAGCCTCGAAAGAGATTCCTCCCTTGGACCCGGTGATACGACAAGGCGGACGGCTTTACTTGCCGTTGGCGGCCGACGCCAGTTGGCAGAAATTTGCTTTCGAATGGGGCGGAAACATCGCGATTTCCAAAGACGGAACCAAGGCAAAGGGCCGGGAAAGGGAGCGGCTGGAGTGGTCCGGTGATCGGATTTCCTGGCGGATAGGAACTGGCGCAAACCCTCAGTACCGGCCCGCTTCAAAAAACTCCCAGCTCTCTGTTCTCGAAGGCTACCTGCCAGTTGCCACGGCAACATGGTCAACCGAAGGGATCAATTACGACGAAGAGGGATTTACCACTTTGCTTTCCGGGCCGTTGGGTCCGGACGATCCAGGGCGGAGTGAGCAGACACCTGCGGTCCTGATGCTGAAGATCCGGGCCCGCAATCCCGGCTCTCGGCCGACGACGGCGCATTTATGGCTTGCCACCGATCCTGGGGAGAGTGTCTCACTTGAAAAGGGCGAACTTCTTGCCAATGACGGCCAGTTGGTCCGCGCCCGAGTGAACTTCCCAGAGTCAGCCCACGTCTCGCTGGGTGAGGTGGCAGACGGGGCCAAGAAGCTGCAAGGTATCCACGCCGAGATCTCCCTCGGTGGGGGTGAGGAAAAGAGCGTGCTGATTTCCCTGCCCTTTGTGCCGAGGCTGTCGCCCGTCGAACAGGAGCAACTGGGAAAGCTGAATTACGACCACGAGCGTACCCGCATGATCGACTATTGGCGTCAGGTGACAGACACGGTCGTTCCGTTCGAGGTGCCGGAGAAGAGGTTCGTGGAATTTGCGAAAGCGGTGATCCCTCATATCCGGATAAGCGCCACCAAGGACCCAAAGAGCGGGATCTACATGGTGCCCGCCGCCAGCTACGGCTATGCGGTGTTTGATAACGAAGCAGCCTTCCAATGCGTGCTCCTCGATGCGCTCGGTGACCACAAACTCGCAGAAGAGTATCTGGAGGCATTCATTCGCCTGCAGGGCTCCAAGCCTTTCCTCGGAACTTTCACCGGCGATCAGAAGGACGTATATCATGGGGCGCGGGTCGACAAGGAATACGATTACACCGCGGCCGAGTACAATCTCGATCATGGCACCGTGCTTTGGGCTTTGGGTGAGCATTATTTCTACACCCGCGATAAGGAGTGGTTGCAACATGCTGCCCCGAGCATGAAGCGCGCCGCGGACTGGGTAGTGGAGCAGCGAAAGATCACCATGCTCCAGGATGGAGAGCAACGGATACCCGAATATGGTCTGCTTCCCGCGGGAGACTTGGAAGATAACGCCGACTGGGGCCACTGGTTTTCGGTGAATGCCTTCGCGGCGGCCGGCATGACAGGCTTGGCTCGAGCGCTGGCAGACGCCGGTGCGGATGACGCCGGCCATTATGCCCAGGAAGCCGCGGCGTACACAGCGGACCTGCGCGATGCCGTGCTCCGGGCCTCCCGATTAGCTCCGGTCATCAGGTTGCGCGACAACACGTATATTCCCTACCTGCCCACCCGCCCCTATCAGCGCATCCGACTATTTGGCCCTATTCGCGTCGCATATTACTCGCGCTATCCCCATAATGTCTTGCCCACCTATCGGCTTTCTGCTACGCGCGAGGTTCTCTACGGCCCCATGATTCTGCTGACCACCAATATATTCGGCGTCGATGAGCGATTGGCGAATTGGGTGTTAGATGATTGGGAGGACAACGCCACGATGTCTTCCTCCCTGGGCCTTAATGTCCACGGGTGGGTGGATGACAAGCTATGGTTCAGTGAAGGGGGAATGGTATTCCAGGCGAATCTTCAGAATCCCACCTTGACATATCTCCGGCGTAACGAAGTACCCGCGGCCATTCGCAACCTGTATAACGACTTTGTCGCATGCTACTACCCTTCCGTGAATGCCTTTACCGAGGAATATCGCCAGTGGCGTTCCCCAAGCGGGCCATTCTACAAGATTCCCGACGAAGCAAAGTTCGTGAACCGCGTTCGGGATTTGCTAGTGCGTGAGGAAGGGGACACTTTGTGGCTGGCAGCGGGAACCCCTCGCAGGTGGCTTGCCCCTGGAGAGAAAGTGGAAGTCCGTGCCGGGCCGACCTATTTCGGCCCCGTCAGTTACAGCCTGGAAGCGAGTGTGGAGGGGGTGGACGCCCTTGTGACGCTGCCGACTCGGAATCCGGTGAGAGCCGCATGGTTAGTCCTCCGCGCTCCTGAGGGAAAGCAGCTGAGTTCAGTGGAGGTAGACGGAAAGGAGTGGACGGACTTTGACCCCAGCCGGGAGCGGATCGCGCTGCCCATTAAGGCCGGCGAGATCCGCATTAAGGCTAAGTTCTAACCACTGCCGCTCCGCCTCGCACAGCGGGAGATAATGTCCCTATGTGACATCAGCCGCGGAGGGACCAATCGGGTTGATCGAGGAAGGCAGGGATAAGGAGGGAACAGGGGCTAGTCTGATCAAAGAGAGTTAACCAATGAGGATGATGTGCATCGGGCCGTTAGCGAAACTCTGATCAAGCACCCCATCTTGATGTATTATGAAAGTAGATGATACTGACGGAGGGGGCTTGATGAAGCAACAAACGTTGGCGATGGCGGAGGGGTTCGAGAAGTTCGGGAAGAAGACCCGGCGGGCCTTCTTTTTGGAGGAAATGGAGCAAGTCGTTCCCTGGGATAAGTTGTGTGCCCTGGTCAAGCCGTATTATCCGGTGGCGGGAAACGGCCGGCGCCCGGTGGGTTTGGAGCGCATGCTGCGCCTCTACTTTCTGCAACAGTGGTTCAATCTGTCGGACCCGGCGGTGAAGGAAGCTTTGTACGACTCACCGGTGATGCGGCGGTTTGCGCAGGTGGATCTGGGCAGCGAGCCGGTGCCGGATGAGACGACGGTGTGCAAGTTCCGGCGTCTGCTGGAAGTTCACGGCCTGGGGGCGCGGATGCTGGAGCAGGTCAACACGTATCTGGCGGAACGTGGGGAGCGGATCAGCACCGGCACGATCGTGGATGCAACGATCCTTCACGCCCCCAGCTCAACGAAGAACCGGGCGAAGCAGCGGGATGAAGAGATGCATCAGACGAAGAAGGGAAAGCAGTGGTACTTTGGGATGAAGGCGCACGTGGGGGTGGACAGCAAGACTCGGCTGGTGCACGCGGTCGTTACGACGACGGCGAACACCGCGGACTCACAAGTTCTGCCACAACTGCTGCACGGTGAGGAGACGCGAGTGCGGGGCGACCAAGCGTATCGCGGGCAGAGGGAAGTTATTCACGCGGTCGCTCCACGCGCTCAGGATTTCACGAACCAACGCTATCGGTATAAAGGCCGCGTGGACAAAGTGGAGCGGAGGGAGAACCGGGTGAAGTCGCAGGTGTGCGCGAAGGTCGAGCACGTGTTTGCGGTAATGAAGCTGAAGTTTGGATCCACGAAGGTTCGCTACAGGGGGCTGGCCGAGAATGCGCAGCGGCCGTTCGTAACGTGCGCGCTGGCGAATCTGTACCTGATTCGCGGTAGGCTGCGGTGCCCGGCAGCTGCGTAGTGTCAGGCGGGGCGGTGGCGGAGCCTCCCCAGGGCGCCGAATCTCTCGAAAAACCCAACCCCTAGCAGCCCGTGGTAAAAGTCAGCCCAACGCAGATCCTGCGGTAGGGGGTCTGGCTGGTATCATAAGTACGATAATCGGTTAATAGGTATTGCAATATAGTGGGCCTATTCTATAATGCTGACATGGCGATGGGAACACGGAAGGATCAAGAGCAACAGGAAGAGATGTGGATTCCGCAGACTGCG
>JBEKLF010000245.1:0-12791 GCA_050010335.1 Terriglobia bacterium | reverse complement strand
GTACGTTGCATCATCAACCTCGCAAACCGTGGCGCGGGGATTCCGGATGGAGGCTTATTCACGCCTGACCAGTTCCAGAAACCCTTCGAGGCCGAGCCCCTTCCCGGTCAACTCCCCGCGCGAGGGGTCATTGAAGTCAAGTCCACTAGGGACGATGCGTGGGTTACTGCTGACGGTGAACAGGTTTCCCGCTACTGGGGCAAATACCGGCAAGTGCTGGTGACGAACTACCGCGATTTCGTTTTAGTGGGACAGGACGCCGAGGGCAAATTTGCCAAGCTGGAATCCTTCCATCTCGCCGATAGCGAGAGAGCTTTCTGGGCTGCTGCTGCGCACCCAAGCAACTTTGCCAAAAAGGTCGAAGCACAATTCGAAGAGTACCTCCTGCGCGTCATGCGGCACGCTGCCCAACTCGCCGCGCCGGAAGACGTTGCGTGGTTTCTGGCTTCTTACGCTCGGGACGGCCGTGCGCGCCTTGAGGGTGTGGAACTCGCCGCCCTGGCAACGGTGCGCACGGCGCTTGAGGAAGCCTTGGGCCTGAAGTTCGAGGGCGAGAAGGGCGAGCACTTTTTCCGTTCCAGCCTGGTTCAAACCCTTTTTTACGGAGTCTTCTCCGCCTGGGTGTTGTGGGCCAAGCAAAACGCGCCGACCTCCAAGGCGCGGTTCGACTGGTACACCACGGCCCGATATCTGCGCGTGCCGATGATCTCCAAACTTTTTCATCTGGTTGCCGACCCGCAAGAACTTGATGCCCTTAAGCTCACGGAGGTGCTGGATTGGGCGGCGATGGTGTTGAACCGCGTTGACCGCCCCTCCTTTTTTGACAATTTCCAGGAATCGCACGCGGTGCAGTATTTTTACGAGCCGTTTTTGGAAGCTTTTGACCCCGAACTGCGCAAGGAACTGGGAGTCTGGTACACACCGCCGGAAATTGTGAAGTACATGGTAGAACGCGTGGACACGGTTCTGCGTGAGGAATTGAATCTGCCAGACGGGTTGGCCAACAAGAATGTTTATGTCCTCGATCCGTGCTGCGGCACAGGTTCTTATCTTGTAGAAGTCCTCGACCGGATTCATCGCACTCTGAGAGAGCGAGGTGAGGACGCGCTGACCGCAAGCGATCTCAAAGAAGCCGCTCAAAAAAGAGTCTTCGGATTCGAGATTCTGCCCGCGCCCTTCGTCGTCGCACACTTGCAGCTCGGCTTATTTTTGCAAAACATGGGCGCGCCGCTTTCCGAGAGGCCGAGGGAAAGGGTTGGCGTTTATCTCACCAACGCTCTAACCGGCTGGGAACCGCCCAAAGGTCCCAAACAGCGCCTTATATTTCCCGAATTGGAAGAAGAGCGCGATGCCGCCGAGCGCGTCAAGCTTGATGTACCCATCCTCGTCATTCTCGGCAACCCGCCCTACAACAGTTTCGCGGGAATTGCCAGGATGGAGGAAGAGCGTGACCTTTCCGAAGCCTACCGCACCACACGGCGAGCTCCCGCCCCCCAAGGCCAGGGCTTGAATGATCTCTACGTGCGCTTCTTCCGCATGGCTGAAAGACGCATTGTGCAAAAGACCGGCAGGGGCGTGGTATGCCTGATTTCCAATTACTCGTGGCTCGATGGCCTTTCCTTTACGGGAATGAGAGAGCGGTATCTGGAAGCGTTTGACACAATCTGGATCGACAACCTGCACGGCGACAGGATCATTTCCGAGTACGCACCGGACGGCCGAACCAGCGAGACGGTCTTTGCGGTCCAAGGCAAGTCGCCGGGTATAAAGATTGGGACTGCCATAAGCCTGCTCGTCTCCAAACATGCTTTCAACAAGTCAAAGGACGGCCAGGTTTTCTATCGCGATATGAACAAAGCCAGAGCGGACGACCGCAGACAATCTCTGATTGCCAGCCTCAGCGATACCCATCTAGCGGAAAGATATGCGATATTGGAGCCAGTCATCGGGATCGGACTGCCTTTTAAACCTCGCGCCCTTGCGCCGGCTTACCTCCAATGGCCGCTGCTGCCAGAGTTGTTTCCTGTTTCGTTTCCTGGAGTGAAAACCAGCCGTGATGACGTAGTCGTGGACATCAACCGCGAACGGTTGGTTGACCGGATGAAGCAGTATTTCAATCTGGAAATCAGCAACGAAGAAATGCGGCGCATTTCTCCCAGCGCCATGATGAGCACCGGCCGATTTAGGGCGGAAGCGGTCCGCGACCAGCTTCGCAACCGAGGCTTTTTGCCGAAAAACATCGTCCCTTATTGCTATCGGCCCTTGGACGTGCGGTGGCTCTATTGGGAGCCAGAGACAAAGCTGTTGGATGAGAAGCGGTCCGAGTACTTCCCGCACGTGTTCCCGACGAATTTGTGGATCGAAGCGCGCCAGAAACAACCGATGGAGCGCTTTGACCGGGGATACTTTACCCGCATTTTGGCGGACAACTTCGGGAATGGTCTTTCCAATTTTTTCCCTCTATTTTTGAAAGATGAAAGGGGCCAAAAGCATCTTCTTGGGGCGCATGAACCTCATGACGTGCGCAGCCTTCCCAATAGCACGCGGCTCAATATTGGCGATTCGCTCGTCGCCTACCTGGTGCAGACCGCGACGATAGACGACGCCCCGAGCACCTTTTATCACGCCCTCGCGATTCTACACGCTCCCAATTACCGCACGGAAAACTCCGGCGGGCTGCGCCAAGACTGGCCACGCATTCCGCTGCCGAAAACCAAGGAAGCGTTGCTCGCGTCGGCAGAGCTGGGCCAACAGATTGCTGCCTTGCTCGACACCGAAACGCTGTTTGATGTAGCGGTGGGTTTGTCCCGCCAAGTTCCGGATTGCGACATAATGTCGCCCCTACAGAGAATCGCCACCTTCACTTTGCCACAAGGCATGATTCTGGACGAAGCGAGGCATTTCGCCGTCACGGCCAATTGGGGACATGCGGGCCAGGGCGGCGTCACGATGCCGGGCAAAGGAAAGATCACCGACCGCGATTACTCGGAGAAAGAGCGGGTCAGTTTAGGCGAGTCGATAAAGTTGCTAGGGGAGCGCACTTGCGACGTTTACCTAAATGAATTTGCCCGCTGGTCCAACATTCCGCTACGAGTTTGGGAATACACCATCGGCGGCTATCAAGTGATGAAGAAGTGGCTCTCCTACCGCGAAGAAAAGCTCCTGGGCCGCCCCCTAAGCAAAGAGGAAGTCCGCTACGTGCAGGAGACGGCCCGCCGCATCGCCGCCATACTGCTGCTGGAACCAGCGCTAAATGCAAATTACGTGAACGTGAAGGCGCACACTTTTCCGTGGAAGGAATGACCGCGCCGCCTCTGCACCATGACTTATCTGGAAGTGGAGCACTCCTGCAAAGTCGTCATTGCCTTGAGTGAAATCCTCCGCCTCATAGGGGAAATCGAGGCGGTCATCCCCAGGTGGCCGATGGAGTAAGAAAGGAGAATCAACTAGCCAGCGAACAGTCACGATCACTATAAGAAAAGGAGAAAGGACCATGGAGAAGGTGGGCGTAGTCAAGTTAACGTCGGAAGATATGGTAGTGCTTTATGAGGATCATCCCCGGATTTTGCTCCGCCATGAAGTCGGAAAAGACGATACCCACATGATTCACGAAATCAAGCTTGATGACAAGCAGGCTCAAGATCTTGCTGCTCTCTTACAAAAGTCTAGCGAGCAGGTCTGCGCCCGCGTAGAGCAGGAGAAAAAAGAGCAAGCGGAGAGACAGCTCATAGAGCTGCACCTTTTGCCAAAGGTTAGTTCCCCGGACCAGGAGCCTTAATTCCATTCTTTGATGTTGAGCGGAACCCTCCACCTCATGGCCGCGATTGACGCGGCCATCCCCAAATGGCCTTTGGCGTGATTGCAGCCTTTGTATCGGAAGACGTACTCGGGATGTCCGGCGCATGACCATATTGTTTGTTAGAATCACCTTGATTCGGCACTGGCCGCCTAGCCCGGCGTCATGAACCGGGCGAAAGGCGTCGCTTCCCGCTTCCGTCCGGCGGCCAGTCCAACCCTTCCGAGCGGGAATGAGAAGCGGGCGCGATGTCGGGTAGCAGTATGAAACCACAGAGTGGGCTTGACGGGTCCGAGGGTCGTCGGCGGACCAACTCCAACATCAATCTGGACACCAAGCTCAGAGACGCCTTCCAATTTACCGAGGGTGGAGTAGGAGGCCTTAGGGAAGAGGCCTTCCGATCGGCTGCCGGAATCCTAGCTTCACAGCCCGTTGTGGTAAAAGATGATGAGTTGGTCGGCTTGATTCATGCGAGCGATGAAGGGGAATTTTCCAAGATCGACAAATGGCTAGACCGCCGATTGAGGGAGATAAAGAAGCACTGGAAGCGTGTCCTCTTCGTGCCCCACTCGCGGCCTAATATCAAGGCGCAACGCCGATACAGTGACGCAGCCGAGCTGCGAGCGCAAAAAGGGCTTTCATGGGCACAACCCGCAAGGCAATTGGACCCAGAGAACTTTAAGCGCAACTCCAGGGCCGCAATCGATAGAATCAGGAAGGGCATTAAGAGCCTTGAGCATATTAAGGAATCAACGGCAGAAGAATTGGACCTCTTTAAGGTCGCGCTGTTCTTCGGCCCCGCGCAACTCAGTAGTCCGGCTCTGAGCCCCCCAGACCCCAATTGGCCAGAAAAAAAATTAGAGGAGGTCACCCATACCTATTTCTATTTAGGACAGCGTATGGGCTGGACAGTCCGACAAATGCTTGACCACACCCTGGACTTGTATTTGGTTGTCGCGGAGATGGTCCAGCCCGGCTCCGGCATACGAACGCTAATCAATGAAGCTTTGCCGATTTATTTGGGAGAGGCTCTCGGACAAATGACGCCATCGGAGGTCGAGCAAATCCTTGGCCCTCCAGAAGTGCGAGAAGCCCTCGGAGATAGTTTGGTCCTTCGGTACAAAGGCACGAGCATCGAGTTCAAGAACGGCAGGATCCACCACGTCCACAAGACCGGAAAAAAGCCTACAAGCCTTCCTGCCACGGAATAAAGCCCATGGGCCTTTCCTCCAATTGAAACAACCGTTCATCTCTGTCAAGGTCATCAAAGCGGCGGAATTTTTGAACGTGAGCCAATCGGCTTGCCGCCTTTGGATTTCTCAAGGCCGGTTGCGCTCAAGGGGAGCGGGAGGAACTGTGCGGGTGGAAATAATGAGGTGGGTGCAGTTCATAACAATCGTCTGGCCTCTGATCGGCTTTACGGCGACTTTGGCCCTACTCGTGGTCTTCCACCGACCCCTCCGCCGAATCCTGGATCGATTTGATTGCCAGGAAGTCGAACGCATTAAAATAGGACCCATCGAGATTGTGAAGCAGAGCCGCCCAGGGCACACGCGCGGCCTCCACTCGCAGAGAGACCCTCGTGTTGGACACGTGACTCGTCCGAAACATCCACGCCAACCCACCCACGTTCGTGGCGAGGTTGGGAAGCGGGATTACCCCCCAGGAAAAGACTGATCGGCAAAAGGGCAGCAACGAGGATTCGGTGATGGAGGGCCACCGCCTCCGGCTATCGGTATTGTCAGGTGAGAAGATGAACCAATGTCCGTTGCCGCAACGTTTTCAATGGCTCCATGACCCGATCACTCGATCTTCTGATTGCCCAAGGGCTCGGGATGACATCCGCATATGTCAGAATGACAGCGTACGGGGAACGCGGCGTCCAGTGAGCGGCCGAGCCGAGATTAATTCCACAGAAAGTCCCTCCCGCCGGAAAATTTGTCCCTATTCACCTAGCCTCTGGTCGCCATCGTGCTACATATCTAGCGGAGTATTGTCGGGTGGGTAAAATAACACACTGTCGCTGGGTACTGGGTACTGGGGACTGGGTGCTAGAGAAGATCCGTAGCCCGGCACCTAGCCCCCGGTATCCAGCGCCGAAAGAGTAAAGCGCGACTCCCGCAAACGAGCGAGGTATGCCACGATATCTTAGAAAAAGAAGGTACTTAGGCGCCGAGCCGAGGAAATTCTGAAAAATGTATGTATATGATACAAAAATATTTACTTCGCTTCAGAGTCGCGAGCAGAGTGAAAAAGGGGAATTAAAAAATGAGGCTACTCCCACGATGTTATTGAAAACACGTGTAGAAAAAATGTCAGTTTTGGCTACTCCCACGATATTCATGAAAACAAGAGACTTAAGTCGGTATAGCCACGATATTCATGAAAATAAAGGTAGTTGGGCTCCGAGATCGGCCGCCTCCAGGGCCCCCGAGGGATCGACGCCGGAGGCCGAAGCCACCCACTCCGTGGCCCATTTCCGGCAGGTGAGTAGAAAAAAAGATGTTAAAAAAATACGTTCGAAGCCGGAATGTCTATGAAAACAAACAAATCTCGGGCACATTGCCCGGGAAAAAGTCGGACATTTATGTCTTAGATTCGGACATTTTTGTTTAACCGATGCCCATTTTGCAGAAAATTGCGGCTTTTGAACGACAGTTTGTCAGATCAATTCGGTTTTTCACGGGTTTCTTCGTGCATCATACAACCCATTTGCGATTGATGAGCCGTCCTGGTTTCGGGTGTAGCGCGGGCTTCCAGCCGACACAGGGTCGCCAGGATGGCGATGCTGGCAATCCTGAGCCCGAGTTGGACCGGCCCTGCACGGAGGGTCGGCCAGACGAAAAGCGACCTTCGACACCCTCGTCGGGCGCGCCAGAGAGCGCGCTGTCGCGGCCCAAAAAATCAACTAGATTTTTCGGCGGCATCCGCACGGAAAATGCTCTAAACTGAACCCCTCTATGGCAAGCAATAAGGTGGAAGAAGGATCCCAAACCGTGCCTAATATTCCGGATGAAATGCGCGCCGTCGTTCTGGACGGGGCCGGCTTTTCCCACTTAGCTGTGCGCAAGGTACCGACGCCCCGCCCGGGCCCGCAGCAGATGTTGGCGCGGGTGGACGCCGCCGGGATATGCACCTCGCTCATAAAACTGATCGAACAAGGGCCCAACCACCCCCTCCTCTCTGGCTGGGACATCACGCGCTTCCCCCTCATTCTTGGGGACGAAGGCTCCGTAACCGTGGTGGAGGTCGGCTCGGACCTGCGCGCCCGCTACTGCCCCGGGCAGAGGTACGTGGTCCAACCCGCCGTGGATAGTGCGCCCATCAACCATCGCGAGCGCTACCGTGACCACGCGCGGGGCATAAACAAGGTGGCGGTGGGCTACACCTTGGGTGGGCATCTGGCGGAATACATCCTGATTACCGAGGAGATTCTCGCCGCCGGTTGCCTGCTTCCGCTTCCCGACCCCGCCCTGCCTTACGCCCACGCGGCGTTGAGCGAGCCTTTTTCCTGCGTGATCTCGGCGCAGGATCACCACGTTCACTTGACCCAGGGCAGTCCGCTCGGCCCGCGCGGTGTCGTGAAAGGGCTGAAGGCCGGCGGGGTAACGGTGGTGCTGGGAGCCGGCGCCATGGGACGCATGCACGTGGCCCTGGCCATGAGCTATCGTCCGCGCGCGATTGTGGCCGCAGACCTGGTGGAATCGCGCCTGGAAGTGGTCAGGAGACTCTTCGGCCCTCGCGCCGCGGAACTGGGCATCGCGCTGCGCACCCTCAATCCTTCACACGAGGATTTGAAGCAAGCGGTCAGCGACTTGACCAATTACGCAGGGGCTGACGATGTGATCGTCGCCGTCGGCGCTCGCCAGGTTATTGCCGACGCTCAGAACCTGGTGGGCCGCGGCGCCGTCCTGAACCTATTCGGGGGATTGAAGAAGGACGAGGACACAGTGGGATTTGACACCAGCCTTGTGCATTACAAGGAAATCAACATCACGGGCTCGAGCGGCGGTTCGCCCTGGGATGTCGCGCGCACGCTGGAGTTGATGGCTGCCGGCGAGATCGACGCGGGCGATCACATTGCGCGCATCGGCGATCTTGCCCATGCCGCTGATTTCCTGCAAATGATCAAGGCGCAAGCCATCGACGGCAAGGCGGTGGTCTATCCGCATCGGCCAAGCGAGGAAATCCGCTCGGTAAAATCCTGGACGGCCCTGGACGAGCGAGACTACTTGCAGAGTCATCACTAAGGATCGAAGCCCCCAGGGAGCAAGCAGGGCGGCCCAGCACGGACCTCGCCTGCCCGCGAGCGCGAGGGATGCAGTTACACAAAACTATGGAGAAGCAGATTCGAGGGATCAACCTATGGGCGCGACAATTCTGTTGAGCTTGCTCCCGGGGCTCGCCCTGCCCAAAGTGGGCCCTCCGATGGTGCGAATTGCCGTATGCCAAATCCTGGCGATTGATGGCGATCGGGAAGGTAATTTCCGGCGCATTGAGTATGCGCTTGAGCAAGCTCGCGCTGAGCGGGCGGACATTGCCGCATTTCCTGAATCAGTCATTCTGGGCTGGCAGAATCCTGACTCGCATCGTTTGGCCACACCCATCCCCGGCGCGGACAGCGACCGCATCGCCGCGCTGGCCCGCCAATACGGTTTGATGATCGCGCTGGGACTTGATGAGAAGGACGGCGAGCAGCTTTACGATTCCGCCATCCTCGTCGACAAAACCGGAAAGTTGCTGTGGAAGCATCGCAAGCTGAACGTCCTGGCGAACCTGATGGACCCGCCGTACGCGGTCGGAGCACCGGAAGGAATTGGCGCCGTGGATACGGAGTATGGTCGAATCGGCATCCTGATTTGTGCCGACACCTTTGTGGATGCATACGCCGAACGCATCAACCAACTCAAACCTGACCTGGTGTTGGTGCCCTACGGGTGGGCCGCCGAGCTCGACAAGTGGCCCCAACACGAAAAGGACCTTGAGCAGCTCGTCGCTCGTCGCGCCGAGGCGTGGAGATGCCCGGTGGTGGGTACGGACTTGGTGGGAGTCATCATGCACGGCCCCTGGAAGGGACAGACTTACGGCGGAGCCAGTGTCGTGGCGGATGGCTCAGGTCAGGTATTGGGAATCTTGCGAGACCGCGACGTGGAAGTGCGCGTCGTGGAACTCCCGATTGCGCATCGCGACAGGTGACCACGCTCGGCGGTGCCGCGGGACCCAGTCTTCAACAGGCGGCCTAAAGGCCATCGAGACTGCTATTGTTCTGTGAGATCTGCGGATCAGGTTTCCAGCTTGAACTTCGTGGATGCCAAGCCGTAAAGGCGGCGCCAAATGAGGCGATTCAGGGTGACCACCATCGCGGCCATGCACATGGTGGCCGCCAGCAGCACGCGAAAGTTTCCCGTGTCAGTGGCGTGGCTGATCACGGCGCCCAGCCCCACAGTGGAAAGTGTTTCTCCCCGAAAATGGAAATACTCGGCAACGATGCTGGCGTTCCAGGCGCCGCCCGAAGCGGTGATGAACCCCGTGATCAGGTAAGGGAAAATCCCTGGCAGGAACAATTTCCGCCATCGTTCGACTTTTCCCAGCCGGAACAAGCCGCACACTTCTTTCAAATCCGTAGGAATGGCGCTAGCGCCGGCGATGACATTGAACAGGATGTACCATTGCGTGCCCAGCAGCAGCAGGACCATGGAACCGATCCCCATCCCGCCGCCGATCCGAACCAGCATCAGGAGAACGACCGGGAACAAAGCCGTTGCGGGCACCGAGGCAGCAATTTGGGCCAGCGGCTGCACAAGCGCGGAAAGTCTCGGTCGCAAACCGACGTAGATGCCGACAGGGATTGTCCAAAGCCCGGCCAACACCAGAGTAGCTTCCACGCGCAGGAATGTTGCTCCGGCTCCTCGAAGGATTCCCCAAACTTCCGCGCTCGACAATCCCAGAAGCATCTGGCTCATTCGGATCGCCGCATAGGCAACGGCTACCAGTCCGGCAAACAAGAGCGCTCGCCACGCCCATTTCATGAGGGGAACCCTGCGGGGATGATCGCCGGCCCTCGCGTTGGTTCTGGCAAAGTGAAGGTTCAACGCCTCCCGCGCCGGCCAGATAGACACCCGCGCGGCAAGCGGGATGATTTTCGAGCGGCGCAAGAGGTCCAGGATGGGTGAGTGTGTGGGTTCGGCCGCCTCGACCTGCTCAAATTTGAATTTCTCCGCCCAGGCTATAGTGGGGCGCCAAACTAACTGGTCGATGAGGACGATGATCGCGACCATGACTCCCAAGCCCCAGGCGATGGACCGTGAATCGCCCGCGTTCGCCGCGGTCTGAAGGTAAGAGCCCAGCCCGGGAAGCCGCAGGTCACGATCTCCCAATACAAACATCTCGCACGCCATCAGGAAAAACCAGGCGCCCGCCACCGACATGATGGAATTCCAAATGAGCCCGATCGCCGCGTAGGGAAGCTCCATTTGCCACAGCCGCTGCCACCAACTCAAGCGGTAGATTTGAGCGGCTTCGTGCATCTCGCGCGGAATACTCTTCAGGGAAGAGTAGAAACTGAAGGTCATGTTCCAGACCTGCCCCGTCAGGATTAGGACGATGCATCCCAACTCCGCTCCTATTTGGCTGTGAGGAAACAACCCTATCATCGCCAGCATGACAGGGGGGAGGAAACTAAGGACAGGAATGGATTGCAGGATATCCAGGAGCGGAACCATAAGTCGTTCCGCCCTGGCATTGTATGCGGCCACATATCCGTAAACCAAAGTAAAAGTCAGGCTGAGAAAATACGCGATCGCGATCCGCACAACAGAGAAAAAGGCATACTTTGGCAAGGCGCCGAGGTAAAGCTGAATTTCTGCCTGGGTATTGACGGGGCCGATGCCGTAGCGCGCAAAGGTGAGCAAGCCGTAAAAGAGCGCAAATCCGGCAATCAGGATCGGCAGGTCTCGCAAAAGGGAGGGAACCGCAGCGGGAAAAACTCCCCACGGCGGAACTCCGGAAGAGGTTTTGGGTGGTGGTGGCATTATTCCTGGTGCAGCAGGTCACGGTCAGAATCTCCCCGGTGTTCAAGCCGGTGCAAGAACAGCTTGTCGCTTTCTGAATCGTAAGAGAAGATCTCGCCGTACCGGCCCCAGTGCAAAGCAGTTTCGATCTGGCGTTTCGTCTCTTCTTCGGAAAAGTGTTCGTCCAGGATATCCCGGAAAAACTCCAGTGGCATCGCTCCGTCAGACTTGCTGGTGAGGCTGTTTCTGATCTGCTGAAGAAGGTTGGCATGGGCGAGAGCGGCTTCGCGGAAGAGGGCTTTGCGCGTGGTGATGCCCGCGGTCGCGAACTCGCGTCCCTTGTCCGTAATTTCCACGTCGCCCTTTTCCGTCCGCGCGAAACCTAGCAGAGTCGCGGCTTCGGTGATGGGGAGAAGATCATTAACTTCCATCAGCAATTCGTCCGCGATGTGGTACAAGTCGTCCTTTCCGCCCCGGTCATTCAGCAGTTCGAGCAATCCCGCGATGCCGCCTGGCCTCGCATGAGGCAACATGGGGTAGGGCGCTTTCGCCGCCCGCGCCCTTGCGGAGGGCAGCGCCGGCTCAAGTTCGGGCTGCGTCATCAACTTGTATATGTAATCGACGTAAACCAGAAATGCGGCGGAGTTGCGGTCCCGCGGCTGCTTTAGTGGAATGCGGAAGTCCGCGCGGATGCGGGCGGGATTTCGCCCCAGCACCAGGATGCGGTCCGCCAGCAGCGCCGCTTCTTCGATGTTGTGGGTGACCAGGAAAATACTGCGCGTCGGGATTTTCTTCCCCAGCCACAGCTCCATCAGTTCGCCGCGCAGGTTTTCCGCGGTCAGGACGTCAAGGGCCGAAAAGGGTTCGTCCATAAACAGGATCTCCGGCTCCACCGCCAGGGCCCGCGCAATGCCCACGCGCTGCTTCATGCCTCCGGAGAGTTCCTTGGGATATGCCGTTTCAAACCCTTGCAATCCTACGGCGTGGAGGGCGCGCATGGCGCGATCGTGGCGCTCGGAATGTTCCATGCCCCGCGCCAGCAGCGGAGTTTCCACATTGTCGAGGACCGTGAGCCATGGAAAGAGGGCAAAACTCTGAAAAACAATCGCGAGGTTGGGAGCGCAATCGTGTAGCGGCTTACCGTGCCACAGGACAATGCCCTTGGTGGGTTGAATCAAACCCGTGAGGATTCGTAAGAGTGTGGATTTCCCCGAACCCGAAGGTCCCAGGAGAGCGGTGATGGCATTGGGCTCAAGGGATAAGTCCGTGGGTGCGATCACTTGAATCTGACGGCCGTCGGGTTGGAGGAAAGACTTTTCAACCTGCACGGCCTCGGCGATGGGTTCGGCCGCCGGGGCAGGCTTGGCAATGGCGCCCGTGGCCTCTGCGGCCGCACCCTCTCCCCCTTGGCCGGTGGGGGAATACTCGCCGGAGAGTTCATCCATAAGGCGCTGCCAGGCCTCGCCAGGCAGTTCATCGAAGAACATCAGCCGCTCGCCAGGCTCCATCTTGTCGATAATCGCGCGCAAACTGTCGATCGATCGCGTGTGCAGCAGGACGTAAGAGTGGTAGTACGGAAAGCGGCTCACTAAAGTGGCGGCAAAATCATCCGGCATGATGCGGAAGAGAACCCGCTGCTCTTCAAACGGGATCTCCATCATGACATCCGCGGCCACCGCGGGATCGAATTGTTGCAGCAACGCGACCGCCTGGTCCCAGTGCCCTTGGGAAAGCACATCGCGCACTTTATCCGCGCCCGGCGGGTTCATCAAACACTCCTCGTGGGAATCGAGTGTCGTCCATGGCAAGACTCGCCAGTGTACACCGACCGGCACGATTGGGGAAACCTTGTTGGCGCACCGGGCAGGGTGAATTTGTTCAATCCTCCAAGTGCAATAAGCCTTAGATATTTGTAACTTCTTCTGGACAACCGAGTCGCGATGCGGTATCTTTACCCGATGGAGCAGGCGGAGAGTCGGGGTTGT
>JBEKLF010000244.1:0-12860 GCA_050010335.1 Terriglobia bacterium | reverse complement strand
ACGTTAGCCCTCGGCGGATCGAACCAAGATTGCATCCCATCCTGGGGATCTCGGAGCTTCGCCATTTCTACGCAGGCTCGCTGCACCACGCCGACCGAATCGAGTTCAGGCTTCTCCCTCGCTCGGGAGATTTCTTACGGACTGGCCGTTCACCTCCTGCTGCTCCCCACCCCGTGTCACCACGACGCAGTTGCAGTCGGTTACAAGTTACGTCAACTTGGAGAGGACTTTCACCTCTCCGATCAAGTGCGCTTTCAGGCGCACGTAGAGGCGGCTTTACGCCGCCATTTGGCTCATCCATACTACCAAATGCCGGCGTAAAACTGCCTCTACGTCAGATTAACCTGCGACCAGATTTGCTGGGATGTGGAGACGCAGAGGAGGTCAGGCGGTTTCGCCGGCCAGCCGCTCACCGAACCTTCTCGAGGCGGTGAAGACCGCGCCAATCTGCACCAATCCTGCTAACTTGTATCTTGCGAATGAGGCGAGCCCGGCAGAAGCTATACAGCCGCACTCGCTGCACACGGGACGACCGCCAAACTGGCAGGGGTTGATGACGGTGGTAAGGTCGGAGGAAACACTAGCCGTCGTTTGGGCGAAAATGCATTCCTGGGGCGATGTGGGCGGGTCCTGGAATCCTTTCAGGACCCGGTCCCCCATTTCCATGAGAGGGAAGATCCGGCGGAGGCGACGGAGTTCTTCAACCACTTTGGCGCGATCTTGCGGGGTCAGCCGTTCTTCGCTCACCTCCCCTTGCTGGGGCGTGTATAGGCTGAACCATATCTTCCTTACTTCCGGTCGCTGGGACCAGAAACTCGCAAACTCCTCCAGGTAGCCCGGGCGCTGAATAATCTGCCGGGTGATCGTGCAGTGGACATTGATCCGATGCCCGGCAATGTGCTTCAGAATGCGATCGTAAGTGGCGGGGGCCCGGCGGCGATCATGTTCGGGCTGAAGACCGTCAATCGAGACGGCTAGGTAAAGATTGGAAAGCTCACGCCACGATTCGGGGATGGGCCGGACGGCACTGGTGACCAGCAGCACTTCTATCCCCATGTCCTTCAGCTTGGGAAGTAAGATCTTCAGCTCACGGTAACGGACGAGCGGCTCTCCCCCCACAATGGAAACGTGCAGCGGACGGAAGCGTCGAACCAATCCCAGGACTCCCGACACCAAGGCCTCCCCTTTGGCGTCGCGAAGTTCCCGAAGGGTGGCTGAGCCACCCAAATGGTCCGGGCCATAGGCATAGCAGCCCGGACATTGCAGGGGGCATTCCTTGGTGATCTCGATCGACAAGAAAGGCTTCTGACCCTGTAAGATACGGCCCCAGGCCGGGATCAGATCAACCGTCTTCATGCCTCCTCCCTCTTTCACCAACCGGCGGACGGGCCAATTCAGTGCTTAATGCCCCGAACTCTGCGTTGCTCCCCGGCAATAGTTACTCTAGCCGAAGCCCTAAGCGCCCTGCAATGACATTTAGTCCGTTAGATTGCGAGTTGCGGTTTAGAGTTGGCCGAGGAAAGGATTTTCATACGTGCGGATGATCTTCTTTTGGCAAGGCGTCCGCGAGGAGCAAAGCTGCCCCACTGAAGGCCAAAGTGTCCACGAAATAGTTCAGCTCGTTGGCGATGTCGGAGGGATGGGCAACCAGGGTGGGGAGGTAAACAAACATTACCAGAAGGAAGATCACGATACCCAGCCCGGTTGCGGCCAATCGTGCTTTATTCCGCGCCATGATGCTTGTCCCGGCAGCAAAAAGAACAGCGCCCACAAAATAGGCCCAGAGGAGTCGCCCTGGAACCCAGGCGAGTGTAACCTTGCCCAGGGGAACGCCGGGTATGAACTCGGGGTGCAGAAAGTGCTCCACGCTGAAGAACACTGCGGGTATACCAGTTAAAAAGCGCCCAACGGTCACCAGCCACGCCAGGCCCCGTGCGCGCCCTCCTTTTGCATGAGCCCCTGCGAAGGCGAAAGCGCCACCGCTAAAGGAGATATCTCTTAGCGTTACGGCCCACGCGATTCGATCTCCGGGGTTGGCTACCACATTGGGAATGTGGATCAGCGCGACAAACAGAAGGAGCATGATTCCTAAAAGCGCCGCGGCCAAAGGCGCCAGCCGGTTGACCATGATGGCGAGAGCGGCGGCGAGGAGAGCCGTGCCGACCAGAAGGACCCAAAACCGATGTGCCGGAATCCAGGCGGGCACGATGAATACGATGAACCGGGTTGCGGTGAAGTGCTGCGCACCGAAGACGGCCATGGGGACGGTATAGAACAGACGGCCAAACGGCATGACCTTGTCGAGCCCCTGCGCATGCGGCACCTCGCGCACGACAATGATCAAGCCGATGGTGAGAAGAACCGCTCCAGCGAAATACGGCCAGAATACCCGCCCCGGGATCGAGAGGGCCACCAGCGCAGTGGCAGCGTGGGCGTGAGCGAGTTGCTCGAAACCGCCGTTCAACATCTGCATTCAATCCTTCCTAATCCCCCCCTGATTCCAGAACGTAGTCTCTCCCCAAAAGTGGTCGGGCACAATAACCTCTTGAACCAACTTTGTTATGACCACTATGATGGGGTCATGAGGAAGGCAGCCGCCGGTTTGTCGCCGCTTATTGCCATCGATCGCGAGACGCGCGCTCCCCTGCACGCGCAAATCTATGAAGCCTTCCGTGCCGCGATTCTGGCTCGCAACCTGCGTGCCGGCGAGCGTATAATCTCTACGCGAGCGCTTGCTTTGGAACTGCGGATTTCGCGCATTCCGGCGCTGAACGCTTACGCGCAACTCCTGGCGGAGGGCTACTTTGAGAGCCGTGTGGGAGCCGGGACGTTGGTGTGCTCTTCCCTTCCTGCCCCTCCGGCGCCGCCGGAAGATCCCTCCGCTGGGAGCGATCGAGCCCGCCGGATGCCTGCCCCGATTGCGCTCCGTTCGTCGCTTCTTCCGCGCTATGAGCGGCCTCCCTGGATGCGCGGCCGGGGGGCATTCAACGTCAGCCAGCCGGCTATGGAAGCCTTTCCGTCCCCGGTGTTGTCAAAGCTCGTCGCGCGCTATTGCCGGAATCTGCGTCCGAGCGGCCTCCACTACGGCGATCCGATGGGGCTCATCGAATTGCGTGAGGCGATCGGCAGGTATCTCCGAGCCGCGCGCGCCGTAAGATGCGACACGGCGCAGATCATGATCACGAGCGGTTCCCAGCAGGCGCTGGATATCGCTACCCGCGTTCTTCTGGAGGTAGGAAGCCCGGTGTGGGTGGAGGAGCCGGGATATTGGCTTTCGCGACAGATTCTGGCGGCGGGTTGCCAGCTGGTGCCAGTTCCCGTGGATCACGAAGGGCTGAATGTGGCCGAGGGCACCGGGGGGTGCCGCAAGGCGCGCGCCGCCTATGTCGCGCCCTCCCACCAGTACCCGCTCGGTGCGACGATGAGCGCGGCGCCTGCAATTGCTGGATTGGGCGCAAAGTTCGCGCTCCTGGATTGTCGAAGACGACTACGACAGTGAGTTTCGCTACGACCGCCATCCCTTGCCATCCCTCCAAGGCCTCGACCAGACTTCGCGAGTGATTTACATTGGGACGTTCAGCAAGGTTTTGTTTCCCTCGCTGCGGATTGGTTACCTGGTCATACCATCCGGCCTCGTCGATAGCTTCGTCTCCATCCGCCACACCATGGACCTTAGTCCGCCACATCTCTCGCAAGCCGTGCTCGCCGATTTCATCAACGAGGGACATTTCTCGCGCCACCTGCGGAGAATGCGGCTTGCCTATGGCGAGCGCCGGAAGGTCCTGGTGAACTGCCTCCGGGAGGAAATGGATTCCCTACTGGAAATGCACGGCGCCGAGGCCGGCCTGCACCTCGCGGTGAAACTGCCCAAGGGATACCGCGACCGATCCCTTGCCGCCCGCGCCGCGCGCCAGAACCTTTGGCTGTGGCCGCTTTCGCCGTCCTATCTGGGTCCGGCATCCCGCCCAGGGTTCATCCTGGGTTTTGGCGGAACGACGGCAACGGAAATCCCCCACGCGGTGCGCCGGCTGCGCGAGGTCCTGTAGGGACTCGGGACGCGGGACATGGGATTCGGGGCTGGGGCCTAGCTCATTATTCTCACCAAGCTTGCAGGGGGCCGCCGGAAGGGCGGGAATTCAGCCCTGCGGTTACATGGCCTTTCTGATGATTACTGTACTCGATGCCCCGCACGCGTAAACAGTCTGTGTTGAGCACGGAGATAAGAAAAAAGGGTCAGGGTTTAAACACTTTCCCGCCACAACGGAACCCGGCATCGTCGTTATGGTAGGCAGGGGCGCTCCCGTCGCGGAACGATACGCGGACGTACTTGAGTTCATGGGCATAGCACGCGCCACGCAGAACGCGTACCTTTCCGCTTGCCGGTCCTGCGGGGTCTTGAGACGGGCTCCTCTGATAATAGTTCTCGTCATACCAGTCATTCACCCATTCCTCGACGTTCCCTAAGATGTCGAACAGCCCGAAGCCGTTGGCCCGCATCTGGGATACTTCCTGCGTCACTTGGCCGCTGTTGTTCAAGTACCAGGCAACCTCATCGATGGGCCCGTACAGAGCCTCGGTGCTGCCGGCGCGCGCGGCGTATTCCCACTCCGCCTCCGAGGGCAGCCGGCCGCCTGCCCAGCCGCAGAACGCCGCCGCGTCATTCCAGCTTACCTCGACCATGGGCATATCCTGGTTCTTCCAGTCCTTCATGAAATTCGGGGCTTCCGGCATCTGCGTTCCCGTACTCCCAGCATACCTGCTGTACGCCGCCACCGTCACTTCCGTCTGGCCCAGCCAAAATCCCTTCGTGATCGTTACCTGATGAGCGGGCTTCTCTCCTGCGAGACACTCGCTATCCCCGGGCGAGCAGCCCATCTGAAAGCTGCCCGGAGGAATCCACACGTACTTTAGCCCGTCCTTGGGATTGACCCTCACCTTCACCTTGGATTCTCCCGCTGGGGCTGACGAAGGCGCGTCTCCTTTTATCTGTCCCTGACGAGTGAGAGGCGCCTCTGCGGTCCCAGCAGGAATATCCACTTCCCGCGCACAGCGAACGCCGAGAGCGGAGTCCCGGCCGGCTGGATCCCACCCGGTGCGGTTGGATGCGCTGGCGAACCCGGAACCGAGGTACCAGGACCCGCCACGAATAACGCGGTATTTGCCTCTGTGCGGGCCTCGCGGGTCGCGTCCGGGGCTGGCGGGATAATAGGTGTCCCCATACCAGTCGTTCACCCATTCAAAAACGTTTCCGAGCGTGTCGTAAAGGTTCCAAGCGTTGGGGCGCTTCTGGGCCACATCATGGTTTTTTTGGGCGCTGTTGTCAATATACCAGGCCACCTCATCGATGGGGCCGTATCGCTCCTCGGTGCTCCCGGCGCGCGCAGCATATTCCCATTCCGCTTCGGTGGGCAGCCGGCCTCCTGCCCAGCCGCAGTACGCCGTCGCTTCCTCCCAATTTATGTTCACGATGGGCATGTCCGGTTTCTTCCAGCCTTCGTTGAAAACCGGCTGGGTCGGCATCTGCGCCCCTTTGCTTCCGGCAAACCTCTTGTACGCCGCCACCGTCACTTCCGTCTGCCCCAGCCAGAAACCCTTGGTGATGGTCACTGGGTGCGGCGGTTTCTCGTCATCGTTGCAGTGTGTCTCATCGGGGGAGCAGCCCATCATGAAAGTCCCGGGCGGAATCCGTGCGTACCTGAGTCCGTCTTTCGGGTTCGCCCTGACCGTCCCTGGTGCAGGTTCATTTGCTGCGGATGAACTCACCGACTCAGGTGTCCCGTCGGTGTGATGCTGGCCACAAGAGCACAGGCAACAAGTCAGCGCCAAAGTCAAAGCCACCAGTACGCCGCGGCTCTTTATGGACATGTAGGTGGGTCCTCAGTGGAAAGTCCTGCCATCGCATCTTACCACGTTTCGCGGGCGGATTTGAAAAGCCGCGCGTCCTAGAACGGGCTGACGGGCAAAGTCGGCAAAAGACCTTTGCCCCGTGTCAGCGCCGGCTTAATCGAGAACAAGTTTCCACTTATTGAGTAGACAATCTACCACTACCCGCGGTAGATTATCTGCCACTATGACCAGGCAACTCTCCGGAGACCGAATCGAACTTGTTTATGGCTCGCTCGACATGCTGATTCTGCGCACCTTGCGCTGGGGACCTACTCACGGACATGGCATTGCCAAGTCCATTGAGCGCCTGTCGGAGGAGACCCTTAGAGTGGAACACGGGTCGCTCTACCCTGCCCTCCAGCGCCTGCAACAGGAAGATTGGATTTCGGCCGATTGGGGCGTGTCCAAAAACAAACAGCGGGCCAAGTACTACCGCCTGACCGCGGCGGGACGACGGCAATTGGTGGCGAAGACCTCGCGTTGGGAGCGCTTTGTACGGGCCATTACCGGCGTTCTGCGGCCTGCCGAGCCCGCGGGGGGGCAGTAAGGGATTGGCGATTTTCGACCAAAGGCCCGTCCCGCTGACGGATTGACGATTGTCGCTTGCCGGAGAAGCGAAGCGTGTAGTGTGGATCTGTTCTGTAGGTCTGCGGTTCGTCCCCTAATGATCGTAAAAACCGCCGACCTAAAGAACAGGTCCGCGTTAGGAGGTAGAGGCAATGAGCTGGCGGCGCGAGTTTGCCAAATTCGGTGTGCTGTTTCGCCGGTCGAAGCCGGTGGACGATCTCGCGGAAGAGATTCGCGCTCATCTCGAAATGGAAGAGCAGGAAAACCTGGAAACCGGCATGCCAGCCGACGAAGCTCACTATGCGGCGCTGCGCCGGTTCGGCAACGTGACCTTGTCGCAAGAAAGGAGCCGCGAAATGTGGGGATGGAATTCGGTCGAGACTCTCGTTCAGGACACCCGTTACTCGGTCCGGCAGATCGGCCGCAATCCTGTTTTCACGCTCGCGGCGGTGTTGACGCTTGGGCTCGGGATCGGCGCCAACACAGCCATCTTCAGTGTGGTCAACGCGATCGTTTTGCGCCCTTTGCCCTATCCGCAGCCCGACCGGCTGGTGGCGGCGGGACTGGTGAATCCTCACGATAAGGAAGCTCGCGCCCCCTACGGTGCGCTGGATTACCTTGCCGCCCATGATCGCGAGCAAAGCTTTGCCGCATTCGCCGCCCTCGCTGAAGGGGAAGGCTCCTTCACCTACACCGGCGGAGCAGAGCCCATTCGAGTCCACGGAACAGCGGTCACTGCCGAATTCTTCTCCGTGCTTGGCGTGCAGCCGATGCTGGGCCGGGCTTTTTCGACGGGAGCCGACGCGCCTGGACACGATCTCGAAGTGTTGCTGAGCCATACTTTTTGGGAGCGGCATTTCGGCGCCGACCCCCAGGCCATTGGCCGCTCCCTCACGCTGGATGGCGCGAGTTACACCATCGTCGGAGTGATGCCGGCGGAGTTTCACTTCGGATGGCACAATAACGACAACATCTGGCCGGTGTTGGAAATCGCGCCCCGGAATGTGCGCTACCCCTTTTGGATACTGCCCATCGGACGGTTGAAGCCCGGCGTCACGGAAACTCAGGCCGCAGCCGACCTCTCCGCCATCGCCCGCGACATCCAACGCCAATTCCCCGACTCTAATCTTTCATCTGCCTTCACCGTTCCGCTGAAAACGCGGGTGGTGGGCGAGGTTCGTACTCCTCTGTTGATTCTGCTCGGCGCCGTGGGTCTGGTCCTGCTGATCGCTACCGTGAATGTTGCCAATCTCGAGATCGCGCAGTCGGCCGCACGGCATCGAGAGATGGCCATTCGCGCCGCTCTGGGCGCCGGCCGCGGCCGCATTGCGCTGCAGGTTTTGACGGAGAGCGTACTCTTGGCCGGGCTCGGGGGCGTCTTGGGATTGTTCCTGGCTTACTTGGGCGTGCACGCGCTTCTCGCGCTCGCTCCCGGTGGGATGCCCCGAATGAAGGAGGTCGGCGTGGACGGCCAGGTGCTCGCCTTCACGGCGGTGGTGAGTCTGCTATGCGGCGTATTGTTCGGATTGGCGCCCTCACTGCATGGGTTTGGGCGCCTCGATGAATCGTTGCGCGGAGGGGCGCAGAGCCTGGCGGAACAACGCGGCGGGCGCGGTCTGCGCACGGCGCTGGTGGCAGTGGAAGTGTCGTTGTCACTCGTCCTGCTGATCGGCGCCGGGTTGTTGCTGCGAAGCTTCGAGCGGCTCTCGAGTACCAGCCCCGGGTTCAATCCGCAGCCGCTTCTATCGGCCATGATCTCGCTGCCGCAGGCGCGTTATCCGGATGAACGGCATATCGTTTCTTTCTACGACCAACTTCTCGATCGCGTGCAGAATCTGCCGGGCGTGGCCTCAGCAGGCATCACCATGAGCCTGCCGCCCGACCTGCTGAATATGCGCAATCCATTCTGGGTGCCCAGCCAACCGATAGTGCCGGGCAAAAGTCTCCCCATGGCGGTGGAGATGAGCGTCAGCCCCACCTACTTTCACACGCTGGGAGTTTCTCTGCTGCGCGGGCGTTTTTTTGAAGATTCCGATCGGGGCCGAAGCAATCCGATCCTCATCATCAATGACGCCATGGCGCGGCGATACTTCCCTGGGCAGGACCCGGTGGGTCAGCGGATCAAAACGGGCGATCTGAATCCCAACTCGCCCTGGGAGACTATTGTTGGTGTGGTAACCGATGTGAAGTACTCCGGTCTCGACGGCGCGCCCGAGCCCAGCCTTTACGTGCCTTACTTTCAAACCTATTGGCCGGACTTCTCGCGCGAAATGTTCCTGGTTGTCCGCGCCGCGAGCGACCCGAAGGCCGTAGCGGGCAGCTTGCGGACCATCGTTCAGGGGTTGGACCGCGACATGCCTTTCGAACTGCGCTCCATGAACGACCTGCTGGCCGACTCGGTGGCGCAGCCGCGCTTCCGCACGCTCCTGCTGGGGATCTTTGCCGCCATGGCGCTGATCCTGGCGGCGGTTGGAATTTTTGGCGTCATGGCTTACGTCGTCAGCCGCCGCACCCAAGAAATCGGAGTGCGTATGGCTCTGGGTGCCTCGCGCTGTGGAGTGCTGCAAATAGTCGTCGGCGAGGGGCTGCGCGTGGTGCTGATCGGCATCGGGATCGGACTCGTGGAAGCATTTGCGCTCACCCGCCTGATGAAAACCTTGCTATTCGACGTGCAACCGTTCGATCCGGTGACGTTCGTGGGCGTTCCGCTGCTGGTGATCCTGGTGGCACTGCTGGCCTGCTACATCCCCGCCCGCCGGGCGACCAAGGTCGATCCCATGGTCGCATTGCGGTACGAATGATGACTATGGAGCCTGGGCGTCCAAGGGCAGCCACGGGAGGCCCAACCGTCTTGTAAATATCGATATCATACCGTCGCGAGAAGGCGGAACGGGCGTACAATGGCTGCTGCTTTCGAAGTCAAAATGAAAAACCAAACTTAAACATGTGTTGCAGCGAAGGCGCCGCGTAGCTTGAGAAGTCTCGGCTGGCGAACGAGCAGCAACCGTGAGAGGGCAATGATGAATCGGCGGAAATTCCAGCGTGCATTTGTCGGGAAGGTTCAGAGGTTGTGGCCGGGGCTAGGATTGGTCGCCGTCGCGGCGTTGTTAATGGGTTTCTCCGGGGTTTCTGTGAAGGCTCAAAGTGACTCGCCGAATGACGAGGGCTATACGAAAAAGATTCGCGAGTTCACGACAGAGCCTTTCTTTCTCACCAATCTGGTGGATCATCTTCCCGCCTCCGCGACAGTTCCGTCGCCGGAGAAGATTCTCGGGCACATCATAGGAGCCCCAGACGTTCTCACCTACTCGAAGGACATTTACCATTACTACGACGAGCTCGCCAAAGCCTCTCCGCGCGTGAAGGTTTTTCGCGTCGGCAAAACCGAAGAAGGGCGTGACTTCCTGCTTGTCGCTGTGAGTGATGAAGCTAACATCTCTCAGCTCGAGCGCCTTCGGGGAATCACCGCCAAGCTCGCCGACCCACGCAAGATTTCGGACGCCGAGGCTCAGCAGCTCATCTCCACTGGCAAACCGATCTACTGGGCCTCCGGCTCGATTCACTCACCGGAAACCGGGTCGCCGGAAATGCTCATGGAGTTGGCCTACCGCCTCGCCGTGGAGAATACGCCGTTGATTCAAAACGTTCGGAAGAACGTGGTGTTCTTAATCACTCCGGTCCTGGAAGTGGACGGCCACGACCGCACCGTGGACTGGGCGAACTATCGGAAGGCGCATCCCGACAAGCCGCAGCCCGACCTGGTCTATTGGGGACATTACGTTCAACACGACAACAACCGGGATGCCATCGCGATGGCCCTCAAGCTATCCCAAGTCACGATG
The DNA here is from genome assembly GCA_050010335.1 of Terriglobia bacterium. Classification (GTDB taxonomy): domain Bacteria; phylum Acidobacteriota; class Terriglobia; order UBA7540; family UBA7540; genus Bog-366. Next base: position 2,565 of record JBEKLF010000244.1, on the reverse strand, counting down.
AAGAATTTCCTCGACTGGCATCCGCAGGTGCTGCACGATCTGCACGAGTCCATTCCTTACTTGTACATCTCGACCGGCACCGGCCCTTACAACGCCTGGCTGGACCCCATCGTCGTCAGCGAATGGCAGAAGATGGCGTACTACGAGGTCGAGCAACTTACAGAACGTGGCGTCGTGGGGGTATGGACCCATGGCTTTTATGATGGTTGGGCGCCGAACTACATGTTTTACGTGGCCAACGGCCACAACTCCATCGGGCGCTTCTACGAAACCTTCGGCAATTTGTAGCCGGAGACCGAGGAGCTCACCCTGTCCGCATCGCAAACCTCCCGCGCGTGGTACCGGCCGAATCCGCCGCTTCCCAAGGTGAAGTGGTCGCTGCGCAACAACACGAACCTTCAGGAGAGCGGTTTGATTCTTGGTCTTGACTACATGGCCCAGCATCCGCAGGAGTTTCTCAGCAATTTCTATATCATGAGCAAACGTTCCGTCGCTAAGGCGACCACGGAGGGTCCGGCGGCCTGGGCCATTTTAAACGACGGGCGCCGCCCTGCGCTCGCCGCGCAGCTTGCCAATCTCTTGCAAAGACAGGGCGCGGAGGTGCACAAGCTCGATCAGGAGTTTGAAGTGAAGGAAGTTGTCAATGCGCCGCCGAAGGCCGCCGAGAGCGAACCCAAGGCCGACGCGAACCCTGCGGACAAGACCAAGACTGAAACGGCCGAGCAAGCACCCGACAAGTCAAAGGACCTGGCCAGCGCGAAGAAGGAAGAAACCAAACCGACGAAGATCCCGCAGGGCAGCTACATCATCCGCATGGATCAGCCTTACAGCCGCATTGCCGACATGCTTTTGGACACGCAATACTACTCGACCTCCGACCCGCGTCCCTATGATGACACCGGATGGACGCTGGGGCCGCTGCGCAACGTCAAGACATTGCGTATCACCGACGCGGCCGTCATGAAGGCGCCCATGACGCTCATCGACGTACCTGCGCGTAATACCAACTCCGGTGTCGTGGCTCTGCCCGCTGTCAAGGGCAAATCCCCCCAGGTAAAGTGCTACATCATTCAAGCGAATGCCGAGCCGAATCTTGCGGGTTTGCGGTATCGCCTGAAGGACACGAAGATTTTCGCCGCCGAGGAACCGTTTGACGCCGCGGAAGGAAAATTTGCCGCAGGCTCCTTCCTTCTGCCCGCCGACGCCAACTCGCCCGATTTGGAAACGCATCTGCAACAAGCCGCGCGTGAGCTCGGCATCGAGGTCGTAAGCGCCGTGCAAGTGCCCACCGTGGCGCGCCACGAACTCGCCGTGCCGCGCATCGCGCTCTTGCACACTTGGACAAGCACGCAGAATGAAGGGTGGTTTCGTCTGGGGCTGGAAGAAACCGGTGTGCCCTACACGTACATTTCGGACACGGTTGTCCGCACCACTCCCAACCTGCGCGAGGAATTCGACGTGATTCTCTTCCCACCTACTTTTTCCGATTTGCGCGAACTCCTGGCCGGTTTCCCCAAGCGTATCTTGCCCGACGGCACGGATGCTGGCCCTATTCCGTGGCAAAAATCGGAGATCACGCCGAACTGGGGAGGCATCGACGAAACTCCAGACATCCGAGGGGGGCTGGGTTTTGATGGCGTTACGCACCTGAAACAATTCGTCGAAGACGGCGGCGTGTTCATTCCGGTCGGCTCGAGCACCCACTTACCCGTCGAACTGGGTTTGACAGACTCCGTCACCATCACGCCCAAGCCTCAACTCCAGGCGCGCGGAGCGATCTTCCGCGCTAATGTCGAGGACGCCAAAAGCCCGATTGCCTACGGCTATGACGAATCCGTGGGCGTGTACTTCAACCAGGCGCCGGTCTTCAAAGTTTCCTTGCCCGGCGGTGGCAGCCTCCCGGACGAGGAGGAGGGAGCGACGCGTCCCAGCGGTCGCGGCTCAAAAACTGATCCCGACATCCCGCAAGGGCGCACTTGGACGCGACCGGAGCCGCCGCCGGACCGGAGCCATGCGGAAAAGGAGCTTTACATCGACCCACAATACCGCGCGTTCGACAGCATCGAGCTTCCGCCGCCGGCACTTTATCCGCGGGTCGTTCTGCGCTTTGCCGACGAGAAAGACTTGTGGATCAGCGGCATGCTGGCAGGAGGCCCCGACCTGGCTGGGGCTCCTGCGATCATCGACGTGTCCCTCGGCCGCGGCCACGTTGTACTTTTTGCCAACAATCCCATGTGGCGTCAGGAAACACGGGGCAGCTTCATGCTCCTACTGAATGCCGTGCTCAACTATGACCATCTGGATGCAGGGCGCAAAGCGCCGGGGGTCGCAGCAGCCCCGGCAACGAAATAGGTTGAGCTGCAGCCCGCAACTCTCGGAAGTCTTTGGGTGAAAGTCTAATCGTACCTCAAAGCGATCATGGGATCGACGCGCATGGCACGGCGGCAGCAGCTTCGGAATCCCCACGCAGGGAGCCGTTGGGTCTCGGCTTGGGGTGCGTGGGAGGGCTGATCGCGGTGGCACAGCCAGCCGGCGTCTATTTTCCAAGTGCGTATTTTCGCGGTT
>JBEKLF010000243.1:0-12977 GCA_050010335.1 Terriglobia bacterium | reverse complement strand
GTTCTATGGTCGCCATAAAGAGGCAAAAAATTGAAATCGAAAAATTTCATTCGGGCACTTTACTTTCGCGCATTCATGCAGTTAGAACGAATCAACGAAACTTTTACCGGACAGTACTGATCCAAAATCTAAAATCCAAAATCTTGTGACCCCATGCCGTTCCGCTTTTCGTTACAAGCCGTCCTCCGTTGGCGCGAGAGTTTCGAGCGGCGCGAGCGACAACGGTTGGAAATCGTCACCCGCGAATTGGTGAAGGCGCAACAGCAGCGGGAGCAAGCAAAACTGGATCGGGCGAACGCTTTAGTCCAGGCGTAGAAGAAGCTCTGCCAGGGCATGACGGCTGCGGAAATGCAATTTGAGTTGGCTTGCGACGGGACGCGCGCGTGGCGAATCGCCATGTGGAATGAACACGTCACCAAGCTCGAGGACTTGCGGTGCCGCCAAATCGAGGTTTTTCGTAGGGCGCAACGGCAACGCAAAATCCTGATAACGTCCGTGACCGCCAGCTTGCCGCTTACCGACTGATTCAGGCCCGGCGGGTACAACAGCAGATGGATGACAGGTTTCTCATCACGCATGCCCGGCAATTTCCCGGTTCGTAGTTGGCCAACGAAACGGCGTTATGGGGAAATGTAATTTGCCCAGGGTACGATTTCCGGGGAGGCAACTTTAGGTCCAGGTGAACAAAGATCATCGAGGCCGTGATTCCCCGTACCCCGCCGTAGTACTCCACAGAACCCTTGCCATGAAGCGTGCAGGAACGCGAAGTGTGGGAAATCCCGACCCGATCAGGGGTGGTCGTGCTTCCGCTCGACCTCTTCCTTGATGGTGCACAGGGCATGGTTCCACACGACATCATGTACAAACCCTGGAAACAACAGTCTGGCACCCTTCCACATCATCCGACTCGCGAAGCCCTTGCCTTTCTTGTAGTCGAACGCCGTGTAGATGGAGAGCCTGCGGTTTCCATCCTTGGTCGCCGTGACATTGAAGATGAGTTTCCCGTGGTCCACAAGCCGCTCGTCAACTTGATATAGCAAGGTTTCGCACGCGACTCTTTTGGTCAGCCGCAGTTTCGCGCCCAACCCAACGAACGGTATCCGGTATCGAATCACTGATCCGACATGGTTGGGCACCCCTTGGACCTGTCGAATGTCGACGAATCGCAGCTTGACGAACCTCGCGTGAGGCTGGCCGAACTTGGTCATCTCCTCCATGATCTCTTCCTCAGAACCTCGGATTTTGATCGCGTACATCCGTTCGAAGTCAGGCGAGTTGTCAAACTCCATTCCCAGGCCAGATGCAAGCTGCTCCTTGAGCGCTTCGCGCTTCTCCTTCAGCACCACAGTCGGATAGCGTCCGTACTCCCCCCATTTCAGGCCGAAGAGCGCCTCAAACGCCACGTTCCTCAGCGTGACTATCGCACCGATGCAAATGGATCGCAGGACGTCGTAGCCGCGCATTTCGCGGAGCACTTCCCGATAGTCGGCCGTGCCGCTCGAGATCTTCCACAGCACGACGCTCAAAGGCCGACTTCGCTCTTCTCGCACCTTGCTCTCAGTGGCAAACGCCTGATACACGATGCGGCTCACCACGGGCATGGTGAACGCTACGCGGCTCGCGGCAAATACCATCCGTCCGAAGCGATTGTCGGCCACAAGCCATTTGATGGCCTTGCCGTATCCCCGGGCGAGAGCCTGCTGGTCGATTCCCTCATGGAGCACGGTCTCGGCCAGCCGGCTCGCCGTCGCGTGGGCTGAGTAGAGACCGTCTTTGTTCAACCGTGACCCGACCGCATCACCGATGATGGCAAAGCGGTCGCCGAAGGGAAATGTCGCAGTGGTCACGGTCATTCTGGGAGCACAAACGCAGGCGAGCGGAGCTGCCGCGATGCCTGGCAAGATGCGGTCAATCTGTGGCAGCGCCAGGAAATCGCGCACGATCTGCTGACTGTCTCGTGGCAAGACCGCCTTGTCGATGCACTTGCCGATCATGGCGGCGGTTAAGAATCTGCCCTTGGGAATGAGGGCTGTATGCTCAAGGGCGAGGTGTTTTGATCCGTACTCGATGAAGTAGATCTCCCGGTTAATATTGCGTTTGAGATAGTCCTCACCCACGTCGAGCTCGAAGATGAAGGCCTTCCGGGACTTGCCAGGGACGAACGCGGGATTCATTCGCTGAGCGGAGGCGATAAGCCCATCGTCACGATAATCCAGGCCACAGTGCGCATTGATTCCGGTCGCGATACTCACGAAGCTGGCATCGAGCGAGGCCTTCTCTCCGGATGGCGCCCTTATTGTCAGGTTGGGCATCCCCGACTCACCGTAGCCAATCGCCTGGACCTCGCCATACTGGATGCGGGCGCCTTCCTTCACCGCCTCACCGAGCAGAAACCCATCGAACCCCGCAGGTCTGCCCATTCTTCTGCCCGGTAACGAGCCCCTGAATACGGAGTACATCTGCGCGTCTTTGGGAACTCGCAGCCGGAAGTTCTTCCACTGCCCATGGATCCAGACGTAGTCGATGTGCCCCTGGATGATCTCGTCCGGAACGACGAGACCTTGCGCGCCGAGTATCTCATTCAACCTCGGGGAAATAAGGCCCGCGCAAAAGTTGCATCCCTTGCATTGAAAGTCATCCGAGCCCTGGTCGGTCGGGCCACGTTTCTCGACGATGACGACGTCCAGGTGTCGATTAAGACGGCGGGCTTCCCGAAGCAGATGGATAGCGAAGAACGAGCCGGCAGGCCCACCGCCGACGATGGCGATGCGATCGCCGTTCTGGAGGCTCATTGACTGAAATGACATCGCTGTCTTCGGGCACGTAGACTTATGATGTAAAGGGCGGCTTGACTTTTCGCGGAGACAAGCATTCTCGCATCCTGCCCCATGCTGCCAGCTTGCTGTTACTAACCCTCCGCTATTCCACCCGCTGAAGGTTCAGCGCCACCCTCACGCCATTCACCGAATGGCACTTCGCCTTCTTCAATAGCCACAGGAAGAAATCTCGCGGCTATAGCGTATGTGCGGATCAGAAAACGAATCGCGCGAGCAAATACACCGTATTATTGCCGCTCGCGTTGCGGCCCGCGCCGTCATAGTTAATCGCCGCCCCGTTGAATCGCGTATATCCGGTATATTGAACGGCGAGGTCCAAGTTCTGCATTGGCCAATACGAGAAATTGAGGTTATACCCAGCGCCTCGAGGGTTGCCGTTGGCGCTGCCGGTTAACGCACTCTGGGTATAGAGCAAGGGGTCGACAGTCCCTCCGGTATCAAACCAACCGAACGTGGCCGAGTAGCGATTGCCAAAATGGTATTCGGCATTTGCCAGAATCGTGTCCAGATGGTGCTTGGTCTGTTGTGCTCCCAGCGCATTGTAGGTTGCGATCAAATTTGAATTTTCGTCGATGAACGTCCCGCGCAGCGAGAACACGTCCTTCCTGCGCACCGTCCGATCGTACTGAAAATCGGCTGCCCAGTCGGTGTAACCATCCTTGAGGCCGACGACGGCGCCGGGGGTCGACTCCATGTGGATTCCATAGGTGCCAACCTCAAACTCGGTCGTGGGCGTCGATTGCTCCCAAGCGACGCGCCAGTAGGGCGCAACCCCCCGGATGTTGTAGGCAGAACCGCTTCCGGAATTAGGTTGAGAAATACCGATGTGGTCGGAGCGATAGACGGTTAGATCCCCATACAGATGATTGTCCCACATGGCGTAGCCACCGAGCCCCGCGACATCCTGCCCCAGAGCGCCGTCAATGATGGGAGTGGCGGTGGGAGTGGGTGCGGAATCACTGGCGATCCACGGGAAACCCCAGGCCGGGGTGTCGTTCCAAAGGTCCTCGACGGTCGGATTGTTATTAAGGGTCAAGCCGTAGACGAGTTCCTTGCCGCCGACATTCCTTTTGTTCGCGTAGCGGACATCGGTGTTATCGATGCTGAAATGGTCGTCTTGGGCATCGTAGGTCACTTGCAGAAGACTGCCGACGTGGGTTGTCCATGCCCCTGCAAGAAAGAGCGACACATCCTGAGGGAATTCAAAATTGCCATTCTGGGTCCCCGGCTGGGGTGAGTTCGTTGCCGTCAGTGAGGTCTCGAACAGCACGGAAAGGGGCAGCGAGGCAAGCATGTCGAGTGCCGCATGCCGCCCCTTTGCATCGGACGTGATCCCTTTCTTCTCTTTATCCTTATCGACGTAACCCATCAGCTTGAACTTTCGTCCGGCGGCGTTGAGCTCCGGGGGGGTGGTGTGGCAGCCGCTGCATGGCAATCCCGTCTGGCGCGCGAAGCTCGGGACAGCCCGCACGCTGGGCGGATTCAGTGTGGCCAGAAACGCGATAAAGAGCGCAGGGACTGATGCAACTAGAGTAATCACCACTTTTCTCATAACCATCTCCTTGTTTGGGTAGACACCCCAAGCTCCCCGAAGGGGAGGAATACGGTTTACCTCACTGAATATTTGGGTCCTGGCCGCGCTGGAACTTGGTAGGGAGGTTGAGCGATGGCGCGGTAAAAGGCGATAACCGCCTCGATGTCGTCTTGACTGAGCGTCTTTCCCCAGGGCGGCATAGAGGCTGACTTGCCCGCGGCGGCTCCACCCATCGTGATGACGTTGCGCATAAAATCGTCGCTGAGAGCGTTGAGGGTTGCGCCATCGTTCGCCAGCGGAGGATTGGGATTCAGATTTGAGCGGTTCGAGGGGCCGGCAGGCGTGGAATCCGCATGGCACCACACGCAATATTGGTAGAAAACGCGCTTGCCCTGCGCCTGCTGATAGTTGAGCGGAACGGCCTTGGAAGAATCGCTCCAGTCGGGCTCGTTATCATAGGCCTGTGCCAGGGGATCAGGAGTGACCGCAGCGCGGTTCTGGCGGCAGGATGTGGCCAATCCCGCAATCAGGATGAGGGCAATGGTGGCACAGGCACTGCTGCCTGTGCCTCTCCTCACACAGCCAGGAGTGGCTGTGTCACTTGCGGAAGAGCTTGCGAATCCGGACGGTCGCGGTTTCATTGGCCTTTCCCCGGTCCGCCGCCGGCATGAGAGGAGGCGGTCTGTTTGAGTGTCATCAGGTAGGCGGTCAAGGCGGTGCGCTCCTCGTCAGTGAAATCCCGGTGGGGTTCAATCGCCTCAGGCTGTAGAGACTGCGGATTCCTCAGCCATTCCTCGATCCAGGCGGCGTTAACCCAGTTGCCGGCGTTTGTCAGGTTGGGCCCAACATAGCCTCCCGCGGAGCCGATGGTGTGGCACGACTGGCACTGATACTTCACCTCATAGAGTTGCTTGCCGAGGGTGGCCATTTGCGGGGTGAGCTTTTGGGAGTCGACGCTGGCCGGATTCACGGCCGGGGTCTGCATCACCATGCTCAGGTAATCCGCCAGAACAGAGACTTCATCGTCCGTCATGTTGAATTGCGGCATGCGGAAAGTGAGCGTGGGGCGGAGGGTTTGAGGATTCTTCAAGAACTCGACAATCCACTTTTTCTGCGCGCGGCTTCCTTCGTTCGTAAGATCGGGCGCCAGGGTGCCACCGTAGCCGTTGAACCGGTGGCAGACATAGCATTTGTAGCGCTCATAGATTTCGCCAAACGTTCCGGCAGGGCGAAACTGGGCCTGGCGCGCCGGGAGAATCAGGCCTTCCAAGCCCGCCGTGGTGGATTTCCCTGTCATGCTTAACAGCGCCGTGGTAAGCGCATCCAGGTCGCCGGCGGCGAGCGAATACTGAGGCATGCGCGCCGCCACATTCACCGAAACGGGATCGGTGATTTTGGCTTCGATGTAGGCAACCGGCGTGCGGGTAATCTTCGAGTTGCCGAATTCCAGTTGCGATACGGTTTTGCCGCCCAGGCTTGCAAGGTCCGGCCCGAAGTCCGTCTGCGGCGCCAGGCCTTTGATGACATGGCAACTAGAGCAGCCCTTTTCCGCAAATAAACGCCGCCCAAGCTGGATTTCATCGGGAGCAGGCGCATCGAGCTTCGGGACGTCACTCAACAGGCTGGGATCGGTCAGCTTCGATTGGAGATATCGCGTTACGACGTACAGGTCCTGGTCCGACCACTGGTAGCGCGGCATCTCAGCGTGGGCCAGGTAGGACTGTGGGTTGCGCAACCACGCTGCCAGCCAATCCGGATTGACCTTGCTCCCCACTTTGGTGAGTTCCGGCCCGATATCGCCACCGATCAACTTGGTTTCGCCGGCGCGGGTGACGGCGAGTGAGTGACAGGTTGTGCAGAACATCTGGCGAAAGCGCGTCTCGCCCTGAACGATCACGTCGGGGCGTTTTTCCCACGCGGCCACCACGCTGGGATCAAACTTGTAGGCGGGGATGGGGTCACTTGCCAACGTACTCAGATATCCGGACAGGGCGCGCAATTCCTTTTCGCTCAGCCGGAACTTGGGCATGCGCGGCTCATCGGAGTTCTCGTACCCGTTCACCTGCACGCTGCCGTCGCTCGCCAGGATGATGCGGGGATCTCTCAGCCACTTGTAAATCCAGGCGCGGCTGACCTTGGTGCCGATGTTGGTAAGGTTTGGACCCACCATCGCCGGCCGCTCAATTCCCTGGAGGCGGTGGCAGCCGACACAATTGAGCGTGGCAAGAAGCTTGCGGCCTTGTTCTAGCCGCGGCGTCTGGGGCAATGCTGAGCGATGACAGACTCCGCAAGAGGCCTGAATGTAACGGACAGGCAGGATCGGCTGCTCCCAGGCGAGGGTGGTCTCGTGCGCGTCGCGAACGCTGGTGGAAAGGCCCTGGCCGCGATGGCACACCACACATCCCCAATCCCGTACGCGGTGCGGAATAGCGGGATGGGCGCGGAAGGGTTGCGGCACGGAAGCGTCCGCGAGGCTTGGACGAGTGATACCTTGATGGCAGGTCGTGCAGCGATCCACCACCTGCATTTGCGGAATCCAGATTTGGTCGATCTCGGGACGAAAGTCGGCCAGCAGCCGCTTGGTGTCGGGTCGCGTTTCTGCCAGGCGGACGTAATTCCTCTCGTAGCGTCTCCAGTCGCTCAGGTAGTCGCGAATCGGGGAGATGGCGAGGACGACCAGGAACACCACGCTCGAAACGGCGAAGATCCAACGCAGGCGATTTGTGACTTTACCCATCTCTTCAGCAGGCATTTCAGCTCCAGGGCCAGACCCAGGACCAACCCGGGCCCCTGAAAAATGTTCCTACCGCCGTGAGCGTCAGGGCGACGGCGATGAACCAGGTCATTACCCACCACGGCAGCGGCCGCGATCCCAGGAATTTTTGGAATCGCGAGTTGCCGGTGGTATTGAAATACGGAACGACGCCGAGCGCCCCCACCAGAACGGTGGGAACAAGCACGGTCCAGGCGTCGTAAAGGGCTAGCAAAACGAAAAGTGCCGCGAAGACGCCCACATAGACCTGCAACCGCCGAGTGCTGCGGTGGGCCCAGAGAGGCTCGCCTTCGATGTTCACGTCAAAGTAAGGAATGACCACAAGGCCCAGGACCACCAGCGTGGGAAGCAGAACTCCGGCGACGAGCGGCGGAAAATAGTGCAGCAGCTCCTGCAACCCCAGGAAGTACCACGGCGCTTTGGCGGGATTGGGGGTGAGCAGCGGGTTGGCCAGTTGCTCGAGCGGCGCGTCCCAGAAAAGCGCCAGCACGACAAGGACAATGGCGAGAATTTGAAACGCGATCGTTTCTCGCAGAACGACGTGCGGAAACGACATGAGCTGTGGGCCCACCTCGCCTTTCACCTTGGCAGAGGTTTTGCGCGTGATAAAGACAACGCGCCGCGGCTGTTTGAGAGCGTCCGAGCTTATGCCAACTTCGACTGTGTTTTTCTCACTCATGATCGTCTCGCACGGTAAGTCCGCCGTCCTTTTGAATTCTCCAGAAATGCAAAGCGATTAGGCCCACCGCGCCCAGCGGCAGGATGACGCAGTGGAGAACGTAGAACCGCAACAGCGCGTTCTGCCCGATGATGTGGCCGCCAAGCAGCAGGAAACGAATGGGCCGCCCCAGCACCGGGACGTAGCTGATGATGTTCGTCCCCACCGTGATCGCCCAGAAGGCCAGTTGATCCCAGGGAAGCAGATATCCCGTGTAGCTTAGAAAAAGAGTGACCATCAACAAGCCCACGCCAACCACCCAGTTGAACTCGTGGGGAGGCTTGTACCCGCCGCGATAGAACACATGGAACATGTGCCAGAACACCGCCAACACCATGGCCTGGGCCGCGAGGCGATGAAGATTGCGGAGAAAGACTCCATTCGACACCGCGTAAATCAAATCTTTCATGTCGCGGTAGGCATCGGGAACGGCGGGATGGTAATAGAACATCAGCAGCACGCCGGTGATGGTCAGCACCGCAAAAAGGAAGAACGAAATCGACCCGAGATAGTAAGTGGCCCTGACGCTCAGGGATTTTTCGCGCACCTTCACGGGCATCATGTGCAGCCCAAGGTTGCCGAATACCGCCAGGCTGCGGGTGCGATTGGTGCGCGCTGGGCCGCGCCGGAAGATGGAGCGCCAGACGCGTGTTTGCCGGAGGTGTTCGAGCCGTAGATGGGTCCAATCAGTTGTGGCCATGCGTCCTCAGACTTTCAGAATCTCCGTATCCTTGACGACTTCGAGCTTGTCGACCACCAGGGCCCCGTCCTCACTCAAAACCAAAGAGAAGTGCGGGAGCGGCCGGGGAGCGGGCCCGGCTTGCACGTTTCCTGTTCTCTGGAATTTGCTCCCGTGGCACGGGCAGGCAATCTGGTCGGATTCCGGCTTCCATTGCGTGATGCACCCGAGATGCGTGCACACGGCGGACAACGCCCACATGCCTTTGTCCGTCCGGACGAGGTAAACCTGCTGGTCCTGAAGGTAAGTGACGGAATTCACCGGATAGTCATCCGGCGAACCGGCGCGGAAGGTGGTGGGCGGCTCAAACAGAACGTTCGGCGACGCATACTTTACCGTGACGACGGCGGCGCCGAGTCCGGCAATGGTCAGAGCCCCACCGGCGATTTCATTGAAGAAATCGCGCCGGGTGACTGTATTCTTTTCTTCCGGCTTTCCCGGAGCCTTCAGTTCACCGGGCATATTCACTCTCCCTGATTTCTTCCTGCGCGCTGTCCGGGTCGTGGTCAAAAACCTCAAAACCTTCCATGGTGATGGTGTGCGCGGGGCAGCGTTCCGCGCAGAGGCCGCAGCGGATGCAGATGGTTTCGTCCTTCACCATCACGGAGCCTTCCGCGGAGGGAAGTTCGCTGGGCGTCAGATGTTGAAAGGTGATGGGATCGGATCCCACTGCCGCAACGATCTGCTGTTTGTCCGCATCGGAGATGCTCAATTGACCGAGTGGCACAAGTTGCAGGCAATTCTCCGGGCAGACGTCCACGCAGCCGCCGCAAAGGATGCACTCCGAACCCTTGGTTTCGTTGCCGTCGAAAATCGTATTGATCCAGCACTTGAGGCAGCGGGATGCTTCCTCGCGAGCCTGTTCCTCGGTGTAGCCGGTCTCGACTTCCGCCACGCCGGTGCGGCGGTCCAGCGGAATCGTGGGGACGCTGAGCCGCGAGTATTCGTCGTAGCCCGCGGCCATCTGATGATGGTCGAGCACCGTGATCTGCACATAGCGAGGCTGGGGCTTCCAATCGGAACCTTGGAGGTAGCGGTCGATTTCCTCTGCCGCCTTTTTGCCGTCGGCCACCGCACTGATGATGAGGCGCGGGCCAAAGGCGATGTCGCCCGCGGCGAATACGCCGGGCGCCGTGGTTTTGAGCGTCTCGGGGTCGATCTTCACCGTTCCCTGCCGCGTGGTCTCCACTCCGTCCTGGGGCTTCAAGAACGAGAGGTCGGAGGTCTGCCCGATGGCCAGGATCGCGGTATCGACATCGAGAATGCTCTCCGTTCCCGGCTCGAAGACCGGATTGAATCGGTGCTGGGCGTCGAAGACCGATGTGCAGTGAATCGTTTCGAGCCCGGCGAGCTTCCCGTTCTTGCCGACGAATCCCCGGGGGCCGCGCGAAGGGTGAATCTTCAGGCCTTCGTCGAGAGCCTCCGTAATCTCCTCCTCGAAGGCCGGCATTTCCGCGCGAGACTCGAGGCACACCATGTGAACTTCCCGCGCGCCCAATCGCAGGGCGGTGCGGGTGACATCCATCAACTCCTTCATGGCCACGTCGCGCTCGGGGTCGGTGAGCCGGTCAGGAAGAAGGGATTTGCTCAGCGCATCGAGGGTCTGGGATTGCTGCTGGCGGAGCGCCGTGCGCGCAACGTCAATCGCCACGTTCCCCCCGCCGATCACCACCACGCTACTGCCGATGGAAAAGCGGTAACCGAGGTTCGCGTTGAGCAGGAAATCCGTGCCGGTGATGACGCCGTCGAGCTCGCGTCCGGGAAGCATCAGCTCGCGGCTGCGGTGCAGTCCGATGGCCAACAAAATGGCCTCGAACCCTTCCGCGCGCAGGTCTTCCAGGGAGAAGTCACCCAGACGGCTGTTGAGGCGCAGATCCGGCCCCAGGGCGAGGATTTCGCGAACTTGCGCTTGCACCACGTCGCGCGGCAGACGATATTCAGGAATCCCCAAATGCAACATGCCTCCGGGCACCGGCGCGGCTTCAAAGATGGTGACGGGATAACCCCTCAGCGCGAGGTCGTGCGCGGCTGCAAGGCCCGCGGGTCCGGAACCGATCACCGCCACGCGCTCCGAGTGCGTCACGCGGGGCTTCTCGGCGTGCAGATCCACGGGGTTGCGTGATTCCGGCCCGTGACGCTCCGTGACAAAGCGCTTGAGAGCACGGATGGAGATGGGAGTGTCAAACTTGCCGCGGCGGCAGGCGGTTTCACATGGGTGGCCGCAAACCCGGCCGCAAATCGAGGCGAGTGGATTCGGGCCACGGGCGTAACGGTAGGCTTCCTCGTATCTGCCCTCCGCAATCAGCGCCACATAGCGGCCGGCTTGCGTGTGAACGGGACAGGCCTGCATGCACGGGAAGTTCGACTCCAGCCAGTCCAGGTCAACGAGTTTTGTCTGCTGCTCGGTCACGCTGCTGCTCGATTCGTGTAGCGCGGACCTGTTCTGGAGGTCTGCGGCTTTTCCTTGCCCAAATAGCTCTTCCTTGCCCAGCGGATACGAACCGCGGACCTATAGAACAGGTCCGCGCTACGTCGGGATTACTTTGTCACGGTGATGCTGACGGTGGCCGATCCACCGGCAACCGAAACGGTTTGCGTGGCAGGCTTGCCGGTCTCGCTCCAGGTCTTCAGCGTGTAGCTGCCGTCGGGAACATCCTTGATCTCAAAATTCCCGTCTTTGTCCGTCACGGCGAAATAGGGTGTGGGAGCGACCACCACATAGCCGGACATCTCCGGGTGCACGTTGCAGAGCAGCGGGGCGACGCCGAGATCGTTAAATGCGAACGACTTCTGCTGACCCTGCGGCCAAGTGCCCATGTTGTGGGCAAGCTTTTTATTGCCACTGATGGAGGGCCAGTAAACGTTGTGCCCCACCGGATCGCTGTTCAAGAATTGCACCGTGGTGCCTTTCAGAACGACAAGCACGTGCGGAACGAAGGTCATGTTCTTTTGGTCCGCCACTGCGGGCTTGGAGGGCGCATCGAACGTCTTGCCGGCAATCGCGTCAACATAGACGGCGATATCTTCGGCAGACCGCAGGCCATGGACCGCGACTTTGCCCTTGATTTCCCCGGCAAACGCCAAGGCTCCGAAACTGAGCAACAGGAAGCTGAGCGCAAGTACCCGTTGTAGATTTTTCTTCATGTTTTCACCTCAAATTCAAGATAACGACTGTCTCCTCACTACCCCCATAAACGGGGGACATCGGCAGCCTTTTGCCTCAAGCAGCAACCGCACGATGGACTGAGAATAGTTGGGAGAAAGGGGTTGGGTCAGTGATGGGCAACCGCGGGCATTGTGACGTGCGTCACAACGGGCTCACCAAAACAGACACAAAGCCCGATAATGGGGCTTTTCTGACTTGGATTCCGCAAATAATCGTCTTTTGTTGATTATTTCGCTAGGTTTGATGCTGAGCCTTGCAACATAATAGCACTAGCAAGGTGACCACATGTCCGATGACACACCACGCGGCCCCTATAATCTGAAGGTCATCGAAAACTGTTTTGGGTGCGTGGCAAAGGACGAAGGGCTATTCTGCCAACTTCCCCAAGCTGCGCTGGCCGCGCTTAATTCTCTCCGCCAAACTGCCTATTATCCCAAAGGGGCATTGTTGTTTGTCGAAGGACAACCTACTCGCGGGCTCTTCCTCATCTGCTCGGGGCAAGCAAAGCTCTACGTGAATTCCGCCGAGGGACAGAGCCTCACGCTGCGGATGGTCGAGCCGGGTGAAGTCCTCTGTCTAAACTCGCTGATTGCGGATGAACCCTACACGGTCACGGCTGAAACGCTGTGTCCCAGCCAGGTAGGCTTCCTCCCCCGACTTTCCTTTCTTCAGTTGATGCGCGCGCATCCGGATGTTTCCCTCCGTGTGGCCAAGCATCTGAGCATGGAAATCAGTAAGGCGTGGGAGCAGACGCGCATGCTGGCGCTGGCCCCGGATACGCATGCTAAACTCATTCAATTTCTATTCGGATGGGCAGACAAGCACGGCCAGGCGACGGCTGACGGCCTGCGCCTCACCCTGCACATGACCCATGAGGAAATCGCTCGCAACATTGGCGCCTCGCGCGAGAGCGTCAGCCGCATCCTCAGCGATTGGAAGCAACGGGGGGTAATTCTTGTAAGTGGTGGAACCCTTACCATCCCCCACCCCAAAGAATCGCGCGAGGCTATGGCTTCCGTGCGCTCAAGATAGAACTTATCACCAACGCTGCCGACACGTGCTTTATCGTGTGATTAATAGAACGCTAACCCAAGTTCGTCACGAGAGCATCGAAGAATTAGCTAAGTGTATTGGAATCAGTTCAGGCTGTTGCCAAGTCTACACTACATTCGCGATCAAGACTGAGCCGATCCGGGACGGTGATTCCGAG
>JBEKLF010000242.1:0-13167 GCA_050010335.1 Terriglobia bacterium | reverse complement strand
CTCCCCACCGGCGTCCTGGCCCTGGAGATCAGCCGCCAGTACAAGCGGAAACCAGCCCGGTGCCACCGGACCACAGTCTCGGGTGTAACCACGAGCAGCGATTGTTTCCATCCGGGCCAGAACCGACGGACGGCAACCCAGAAGAGCTTGTCGAGCGGGCCTATTCCGGGCTTCGGATGCCGACGTTTCAGCACGGCGAGTTGTTGGCGTAGCGCGAGATTCTCGAGGAGGAGGCTCCGACGCGCCCGCGAGAGGCGAACCAGTGTTCCGAGGGACAGGACAATGAATCGAAACATAGCCAGGAGTTATAGCAGAACAGAGGCGGGAGAGCGGCAGCTATGTTATTGATTTTGCGGTCGGCCAGAGTTTTGGCAAACCACAGGACTGACCGACTCGCTTCCCGAGACAAGTTTAGTGACGTATTCCGGTTGCCTCTCCACGGTGAACGGCGGAATACCGTGCTCTTGCACACCCGAGCTTTCCGCACAAATCACATCACTTCTGAATGCTCAAAGCGTGGCCTGCAAATCCGTCATGGGGATTACCTCGCCCCGTATCGCAATTACGAAGGACGACAAACTTCGCCTCGCGCGAGCCGGAGCGCAAGTTGTAGACATGGAAAGTTACGAGATTCTTTCAGCAGCTCGCAAAGTGGGCATCCCTGCAACCGTCGTTCGCGTTGTATCAGATTCTTTCGACCGCGAACTACCGGACTTCAACCGCGCGCTCAACCCAGATGGCAGCGTGAGCAGCGGCAAGGCTCTTCGAGTAATGCTGGGTTCTCCGGTGATGACGGCAAGCGCGTATGCCGCGAATAAACGAGCTCTTCGATACCTTGCCAGCGCACTCAAGATCGTTCTGTCTTCGGATTTCCCTAAATTTCGGTGATTTGCCCCATGCGCCCCAAAACTCTCTCATTCCGGGACCGCCGCAACGGATTGACAGATGGCCGGAGCCGGATGTTTCTGACGTTTGGGTTGCTGTGCGTGCTCCTGCTCATCGCGCTCCTGTATTACAGGATTTCTGAATCCAGCGATCCTAAACATCTGCTGGCGGAGGCAGATCACCTTGCATGGCTCTCGAACTGGCAGAGAGCCGGCCCACCTCGTCGATTTTCTTGCCGGTAATATGACCGCTTGTTCCGGAGACACTGATGGCAGCGAACGGCCTGCCCTCCGAATCAGAAATCGGAGCAGCTACGCAACGCGCGCCGATTTCTGTCTCTTCGTTGTCGACAGCGTATCCCCGGCTTCGCGCTTGTCTCAAACTGCGCAGCAGCACATCAATGGAGTAATAGTGTGCTCCGTGGATTTGCGAAGCGGTCTGGTCGTCGGACACGCCGGGGATCTCATATTCAAGATGAAGTGAGATCGGCCCGTGAAAGCCCCCTTGGGCAACCATTTTCAGAAATTGCTTAGTAGCACATCCCCTGGTCCAGGGGATGTTACACGATGCCAGGTTTTTGGGTTCTGCCGAAAGCGAGTGGGAAAAACACCCGTCGCGCGACGAAAGGCGCGGTTGAATGTCTTCGTGGTTCCGAACCCGGCTGCCGCCGCGACGCGGTAGGACGGCAGGTCGGTCT
The DNA here is from genome assembly GCA_050010335.1 of Terriglobia bacterium. Lineage (GTDB taxonomy): Bacteria > Acidobacteriota > Terriglobia > UBA7540 > UBA7540 > Bog-366. Next base: position 11,585 of record JBEKLF010000242.1, on the reverse strand, counting down.
CAAGGAGGAGCCGTTTGGCCCGCTCCAGTTGGCAGCGTGTGATCTCAGAAAGAATGGACCGGCCAAGGGCACGAAAGAACCGCCTCTCGAGCGTTCGCCGGGATAGAGCCACTTGTTCGACAACAGCCGGGACGTTGATGGCTTGCCCGGTGGCATTCTTGATGAACCGCAAAGCGGTTGCAACGCACGGGTCATCTTGTGCAATGACCTCAGTGGACTGCCGGGTTACGACACAGACCGGCTCGACCTGCACAAGATGATTTCCGGTCAGGTGGCCAGACATCAGGCTGCTGAGGAGGCTGGCGGCCTCGTACCCGGCCTTTTCCAATTCCAAGACGACGCTGGACAGAGGAGGAGTGGACAGCTCGCACATCAACTCGTCATTGTCTACACCCACTACTGCAACTTCGTCGGGCACGCGCAGTCCGGCGGCCGCACTAGCCTGGAGTACTTCGCGGCCACAAGTATCGTTGCAGGCCATCAGGCCCACGGGCTTGGGTAGCGATTTGAGCCAGTTCACGAGTACGGGTTGTTCATATTCCCATTTCTCGATCCAGTTTGGCCGATGCATCCAGTTCGCCAACTCGATCCGGTGCGCCTGGCAGCGGAATCCCCGATCCCTCAAGTATTGAGAGAAAGCTTCTTCCCGGCGCATGGACCACGCACACCCGGCAAATCCGCAGAACGCGAAGTGACGCAGGCCTCGCTCCACCAGATGTGTTGCTGCCATTTGCGCGATGGCCGCGGAATTCGTGCGGATTTCCCCCACCTTGTCTCCACGTTGGGATGAGCGGAATTCGTCCAGTGAAGAGGCGACGAAGGGAAGTCTCGTAGCACGGATAATCTTCGCCATTGCAGGCGAGCGAACCCGGGCGATGATGCCTGTTCCGCTCCAGGATTTCGCCTTGGGCAAAACCTGTTCGAGATGCCCGGGCGCAACATACAGCGACCATGGTTTGTGCAGACGCGAGTAGCGCACAATGCCGCGAAGGAGTCCCCGCCCATATTGAGTCGAGGTTTCCAGCAATAAGGCCACCTGGGGGATCACGGTGATGGAGTGGCTCCTTTTCATGCCTTTTCCGGCTCGGGTTTCATATCGCCGGCCCTGACGCAAATCAGGGGGCACCTTGGAACTATAGCCCTGCGTTTGTTAGTATCCAAGCGGAATTGTCGGCCAGTTTGGTTGTTTCCTGTGTGACGCAAAACGTCCAGCGGTTGCCGTAAGTTGGGCCTGGACAAGGCGGGGGTCAAAAACTAACATGCCAGTGAAAGTCAGTAGGTGGCCCATGGGTCTACATGGAGGGTGGTTCGCTTGCCCAAGAGGGAGGCAGATTTTCTTCCATCCCGAGGCCAGCGAGTGGCTGCGCTACTGATTAAAAGGAGATAGCGAGAAGTAGTTCAGAGGCGGCCGGGCGTATGTTATCGGTCGGTCGAAAATTGAAAACGGAAAGTCCGGTTAATGAGGTCCACATGTTGGCACTGTTGCTGGCGGCGAGTATCAGCACGAATTTCGAGGGCGGCAGCCTTGGTCAAGTAGAGGTGCTCTCGCCGACGCACCTTCGCTGCAGCGTCAAAGGGGAAGTCGATCAGGATCACCGCAACCGCGAGGCAAGCTGGTATTACTTCCGTCTGGACAGCGCCGCTGGCCGCCAGGTCATCATTGATCTGGTTAATCTGCAGGGAGAATACGACTACCGGCCGGCGCCCCTCGACATCAACCAGCACACTCGTCCCGTCTATTCGTACGACCGCAAGAAGTGGAAGCACTTCAGCGACCGCGAGGTGGAATGGGACGACAAGGCAATCAGCCTGCGGCTCTGCTTTACCCCGCAACGGCCCCGCATGTGGATCGCCCATATGGCCCCGTACACGACGCAAGATTTGGCGCGCCTGCTTACCGCGGTCGGGGGTAGCCCCTACCTGCGAAAAGAAGTCGTCGGCAAAACGGTCAATGGCAGGGAAATGCTCCTCCTGACCATCACCAATCCTGCTACGCCCGAAGCGGGGAAGAGGGTCGTCTGGCTGATGTTCCGGCAACACTCGTGGGAAACTGGCACTTCCTGGGTTTGCGAGGGCGCGTTGCGGTACCTGCTGTCTTTGGATCCGCAGGCGGCGCGCATCCGCGACCAGATGATTATCAGGATTTTCCCCATGTGCGACCCGGACGGCGTGGCCCGCGGCGGTGAGCGTTTCAACGCTTACGGGTACGACCTGAACCGGAATTGGGACACCGCCGACGCGAAGCTCATGCCCGAGATTTTTGCCCAATACCGGGCAATTCTCGGATGGGTAGATGCCGGCAATCGAATCGATCTCTTCCTCACGGTCCACAACACGTCCGAGGACTTTATTGAAGGGCCACTTTCGGAAGGTGGCCCCACCCTCCGTCAGCTCGGCGAGCGGTTTGCTGGCTTATTGTCGGATCGCACCAGCTTCTACTCGGCCTCAGGACCGCGCGATTCTTTGCCCGCCGGCCGCCTGATCGCGAAGGGGCGAATGACAGTGGATCAATGGCTGTTTCGAGAGCACAAAATTCCGGCTTTTCTTCTCGAACTGGGCACGGAGTACAACCCCAGACTGAAGCGCTTGCGGACGGTTGAGGACTGGCATGACTTCGGCCGGACGCTGGTCGAGATTTTGGGAGAGTTGCAGGAAGTCACTGATGATTGATGCCGATAAACAGTGGTGTTTCGGGATCGAAGGATCCCGGGATGGGCCGCGATGCGGCAACCTCTGCTCGCTGCTGGAGGCCGAGTCGGGGCAAAGTCTTGCAGTTCGTTTAGCGTTGGTAGTGTCAAGAGTTCTATGGAAACTCCATGAAGAAACGTTGAATTGAGTATGAGCAGAAAGACTCCGGTGCGGAGTGCCAAATCTGCAAAGGAGAGACCCATTAAACACTTGTTCTACTTAAACAATGGTTGTTTGAGCTTATCGTACTGTCATTTTTAGCAACGGGTCGGGGGGCGCAATCGTTTACGGCTCTCAACGGTACCTTTAAGGATAGGGGGAATGTCATGCGAAGTCTGAAACTGAGTTTTCTGGCGTGCCTAGCTCTCATGAGTTGGACACTTGCGGCAAATGCCCAAACCGTCCAGGGGGTAGTTACGGGGACAGTGTTTGACCCTTCCCGCGCGCTCCTCCCGAACGCGACAGTTACCCTCACTAATGAGGGTACAAGCATTTCTCAGAACGTCGTGACCGGACCGAATGGCCTGTATCGTTTTCCGTTGGTCGCCCCGGGCTCCTATTCGGTGAGCGTGAAGGCGCAAGGTTTCGCGACCATGATCAGGGCAGGTGTGGTGGTCAGCCCCAGCCAAACCGTAGCCCTGGACATGACTCTCGCGGTGGCCAAAGAAGCCACCACCATCGAGGTGTCGGGCGGAGCACCTCTGGTGTCCACGGCCACTGCGAATCTAGCGTCGACGGTCGACAACTTGGCGATCCTGAGCGCGCCGTTGGTTTCACGCAGCATATATGACCTGACCTTTGTGGCACCCCAGGTCGTGCAGGGCATGAGCCTTTCTAACCCCGCCTCAGGGGGCGGTCGTGAATCGAGCAGCACCTACATGTTGAACGGTGCGGACAACAACGACAACGTCATGAACCAGGATTTCTTAGCTGGGTCCAATAACATTACTCCGCCCATCGAATCGGTAAGCGAATTCACCATGTTGACCAACGATTTTTCGGCCCAGTATGGACGGGGGGGGGGAGTGGTCGTGAGCGTCGAGCAGAAAAGTGGATCCAATAAGTTCCACGGCGCCTTGTATGAATTCCATCGCGACCGCTCTCTGGATGCCTCCGATTTCTTCTCTAACCGCGCACAAACCCCCAAACCCAAGTACCTCCGCAACCAGTTTGGGGGCGAAATTGACGGGCCGATTGTCAAGGACAAAACTTTCTTTGCTTTCGCCTATGACCAGATCGCGCTGCGTACGGGGAGCGATACCGTTACGGCGGAGCCCACCGCTGCGGAGTTGGCCGCTATAACTGCCAGCGCGGGGCCCATCGCTAGCTATTACTTGAAGAAGTATCCTCCGATAGCCACCACAGCGCTCTGCCCCGCTGAGGCGATAAATGCTCCAGCGGCTGTGGGGCATATTGGCTGCGTGCACTTTTTCGACCCCATTGAATATCCGGAACGGAACTATTACGGCCGAGTCGATCACAACTTCAGCGAGAGGGACAGGCTGAGCTTTTCGGCCAACGTCCATCGCTATGACAGCAACGATAAGTACGGCGGTGGCTATCCCTCTGTCAACCCGATTAGTTTTGGTGACCACGAGCATTACCACAACCTGGCGTTGGTGGAAACCCACACCTTCAGCTCACGACTGCTCAATGAGCTCACCATCGCGCATAACCGCCACTCCACGATCACGTCGGTAGCCAACGGGAAAGATTACGATCCGGGAATCGTTATCGATGGCGACGCCTATTCCGGACTTGGGTTTGGATTTGGACCTGGCATTGGCTATGTTATTTACAACTTTACGCAGGAGCGCTTTCAGTTACAGGACAACGCGACGCTACTCGTGGGGCGTCACTCTATAAAATTCGGGGGGGGATGGCAATACGGCATCCTCACCCGGAACCACGACGAAGGCGTCCCTGGGTATTACGAGTTCGGCAACGACCTCGGACCTGACCCCGCGACGCTGGGAGTGTTGAGCCCGAACGGCACCATCCACAACGTTCCGGATCCAACGCTGAGCAACTTTGAGCATGATTTTCCCTATTTCGAGGAAGTCTCCATCGATCCCCGCACCGGCGCAAGGGCCAACAACGACTTCCGCTACCTCATGAACGACAATAATTTCTTCGTGCAGGACGACTTCAAGCTGAAGCCTCACTTCACGCTTAACCTGGGCCTGCGCTGGGACCGCTATGGGGCCCCCTCCGAGCGTGACAACTATATTTCCCAGCTCCTCAATTTCAACTGCGTCGGCTCGACTTCGATCCCCTTTCAGCAGTGTCTCGCCGATGCCCGCGTCGGCCCCGTGAAGAGGATGTGGAACACGCGCAATGGCGACTTCGGGCCCCGGGTGGGTTTCGCCTGGGATGTGTTCGGGAACGGGCGAACCTCCCTGCGCGGCGGCTACGGTATTTTTTATGATCGTCTCCAGGACATGGTCTGGTCGAACTCTTCTTGGAACCCTCCCTTCTACGCGTTGCTAGATTCGGATGCCACTTCCGGAGATACGATCTTCTACTCCGTTCCGGCAGCGCCGGAACCCTCCTACGTTCCGAATAGTATCCCGAGTCCGGGGCACCGGGTTTCACTACGGACCATGGAGAACAACCTGAAGGATGCCTCTTATCAGAACTTCTATTTGGGCGTTGAGCACCAGTTGTTTCAGAACATGCTCCTGCGCGTCAACTACCAAGGTTCGCTCGGCCGGCATCTCCCCGTGCTGATGTACTACAACCGGTATGACGGGGACGCCTACAACGCGACTCTGACCCCCGTGTTCCCCAACGCCCTGTACACGGGGTTCAATTACCGCGCCGACAACGTGAGCTCGAACTATAATGCTCTAAGCGTGGAAGTGCAGAAGCGGCTGAGTAAGGGCCTGCATTTCCAAACAGGGTACACTTGGAGCCACTTGCTGGATACCGACTCGGAGCTGTTTTCGGGTTCGACAGCAGAAGCGAGCAGCCAGCCCTTCTACTACATTTCGAACGCTCACGAGAATTTGCAGTATGGGAACGGAGCCTTCGACCACAGACACTCCATCAAGGTCCTGTTCACTTACGAATTGCCTTTGCTGCGTCAGCAGCAGGGCATCCCCGGGAAGATTTTGGGCGGGTGGCAACTGTCCAGCTTCTACCAGGGCTACTCTGGGTATCCTCTCGAGGTATACAACTCGCGATCGCGTTTCGTAGGGAACGCCCTGGATGCGAACGGGCTCCCTGAGAACCTCGGTGGAGATTACAACTTGGACGGAGAGGACAACGACCACCCCGATTTCATAGGGGGTCGCGCTTCCAGCGCTTATTCCCACGCAAACCCGGCCGACGGCATTTTCAAGGACAACCACCCTATCGGTTGCGGTTTCGCCGGCGCCCAGTCCACCAACATAGCGGATTGCAACGCTGCCTACGGCGTTGTCACACCCAACAGTCTTTTCGCCAATCCGACCGGCACGGGTGTCCGTTTCGGGACGCTGGGACGCAATGTGTTCTATGGACCGTGGTATAACGAGCTGGATGCGGGGATCTATAAGAACTTCAAGGTCACTGAGAGGGTGAAAATGCAATTCCGCGCGGAAGGGATCAACCTTCCGAACCACCCCGACTTTGGCGGTATCAACACCAACCTGAACAGCGGTAGCTTCGGCTTGGCCTTAAACCAGTCCAATGCTCCGAGGAGGATCCAGTTCGGCCTCCGAGTCCTGTTCTGATGCTCGCGGTCGTGCCGAACTAGCTGGCAAAGCCGGGGGGGGTATTGTCGCGTCTTGGTTCAGCGCGAAACGTGGAGTCGCCTTTTTTTGTAAGGTACTAGGTTTCACCGCTTCGCGGCGCGGAGATCTTCTTTTCTCCCCCCTGTGGGAGCTCCGCATCTGGCTTTGGATCGTCGGCGCAACGGGCCCAGCGGCTATCTCCGCTGGGCCTGTCAGTTCTGGCCCGGCAGGCTCTGGAGGGATGCCCGATATGTATTCCCCTCTGGCGGAATTACCATCCATTCGTCCCAGGCGCTTCCGAACGCGGGAGAGCCACGCAGGAGGATTGATCGGCTTCTAGTCGAAGCTCAAACTAGGGTCGGGACGGCTGGGGCAGACGCGAAGGGCGCGGGCTCCGGGATGTCCTCTCGGCCACTGTAGACTGGAACGATCTGCCAGGGGCCATCCGCTCGCCGGAAAGAGGGAAAGGAGACAGCGGGGTTTCCGTCCACGGATCACTCCATATCAACTGCCAAGGGAAAGTCAAAATCAGAATGTGCACGTGACAGGAGGAACCGATGACGTTGAACCTGCCGAATTATTTGGTACGCGTGCTGGTGGCGATCGCCGCACTGGGACTTGCCGTCTCCGCTGGTGCCCAATCCCGCAAGCCCCTGAAAGTCCTCATGATTACGGACATGGAGGGGGTGGACGGCATTTTTGATTCGGAACTGCAATGTATTCCAAACAAGAGTCCGCGTTGGGAGGAGTCCCGCAAGCTTCTCACCGGCGAGATCAACGCGGCAGTGGAGGGGCTGCTGGAGGGGGGCGCGACGGAGGTCGTGGTTTGGGATGGCCACGCATCCGGCGAAAACCTGTCTACCCTGGACATCCATCCAAAGGCAACACTTCTCTCGGGCCCCGGTGTTCCGGGTGCCTTGTTAGTCGACTCTTCCTATAGCGCCGAGATTTTCATCGGCCAACACGCTATGGCTGGGGCCGAAAAAGGCATTCTGGCGCATTCCGAGAGCTCCGAGGGCATTCAAAATTACTGGGTCAACGGCATCCGGGTAGGAGAAATCGGATTAGAAGTGATGCACGCAGGGGCTTTTGGAGTTCCGGACATCATGCTGGCCGGCGACACGGCGGCTTGCGAAGAGATTAAGGCATTGGTACCCAACGCCGAGTGTGCCGAAGTGAAGTCGGGTGTCAGCCGGACGGGAGGGTACTCGCTTTCACACCCGGCGGCCTGCGCTCTGATTCGCGAGAAGGCCGCTCTCGCCGTAAGACATTTGTCGGAATACAAGCCTTACAGAACTGCAGTGCCGGTGGAACTGAAAATAGAATACACCACGCGGGGCACGCCGACCGAGCCACGTCCGAACTTTGAACGCTTGGACGATCGGACTTGGGTGACGCGCGGAAAAGACTTTATGGAAGTGTACGGGCGCATTTAGGACGACGGCGGTACTCTCCTGTTTTCACTGTAGCGCCGCCCTCCGGGGCGGCAGATGCAGAGTGGCGATTCGCCTTTGCTCGAGGTCCTGAGCTTGTCGAAGCATGGCCCTGAGCCTGTCGAGGGGAAGCCCCGCGCTACACCGCAAATTGGGATTCAGATCGTTTTCACTTTCGCTGTCTTTGATAAGCCGTATCGGGATCTGGGGCAGGGCCGCGCTACATTCAAAATAGGGCACCACCGCGGCGGCTAAGAATTTGCGCTGCGAAGCGGCCGGATATAGTAGCATCGAGAAATGGCGACTTTCCATTTCACGCTGAGCCAAGACAGTTCCGCTGGAAGTGCCGAGTTGCCGATGGCGAGTTCTCGCTGATGCGCTGGAGCCGCATTGTACTCCCGGCACTCTGCGTGTTGGTCGCGGTCGCGCAGGCCAAATCGGCCGGCGGCGTTCTGCTGATCACCATCGACACGCTTCGTGCCGATCATCTCGCCTGTTATGGATACCGCGGGGCCGCGACCTCGACGATGGATGCGCTGGCCAAGGAATCGGTGAAGTTCGAGCACGCCTATGCGCCCGTTCCGTTGACGCTGCCGTCGCATGCGGCACTGCTCACGGGCACTTATCCATTTTACAACGGCGTGCGCGACCAGCCCGGCTTTCGTCTGCCGGACGATATTCCTACTCTCGCCGAGTATTTTTCGCGAGCGGGTTACGCGACCGCGGCGATGTTGGGCTCGCCCGTGCTGTCGAGGCGCATGGGCCTGAGCCGGGGCTTCGAGGATTACGATGATCGCTTTGGCGCGTCCACGCAAGAGCAGGAAGCCGGCCTGCCTAGCATCAAGCGGCCGGCGGATTTGGTGGTGCGGCTGGCACTGGCGTGGCTCGACCGCAAATCCCCTGGCAAGCCGTTCTTTCTCTGGCTGCACTTTTACGATGCGCACTTACCCTATCGCGCGCCGGAGCCGTTTCGCACCCGCTTTGCCGCTCACCCCTACGACGGCGAAATCGCCTACACTGATTCAGCCCTGGGCACGCTGTTTGCCGGCCTGCGCAGCCGGGGGGTATATGACTCGAGCGTCATTGCTTTGACCGCTGACCACGGCGAAGGCCTGGGCGACCACGGTGAATCGACGCACGGCTACTTCCTCTACGATTCGACCCTTCGCGTCCCCCTGCTGGTGAAGCCGGCTTCTCCGGCGCGGGCCGCAGATTTAAAAACATCCGTCAGCTTGGTGGACCTGGCGCCGACGCTGCTCCGTCTCGTAGGAATTCAAGTGCCTTCCAGCATGCAAGGGACGGACTTCAGCGGAAGCCTAATTTCCGGAGAAGAGCCGCAGCCCCATCCCGTGTACGCGGAAACGATGTACCCGCTGCTGCACCTGGGTTGGAATCCGCTGCGGGCGCTGATCTCGCAGACGGCGGCGCAGCCCGCCGTCTGGGACGGGGTCAAATACATCCAGGCGCCGCACCCGGAACTATACGACCTACGCCGCGACCCGGAGGAGTTGCGCAACGATTATTCGTCGCACCAGGCTGAAGCCGCTGCGGTGCGAGATCGGCTTGAAGCCTTTGTCAGCACGCACGCTCCCGCGAAGCCTTCGTCGGCGCGCGCTCCGGTGAGCGCGGAAACCGCCGAGCTGTTTGCCAGCCTGGGCTATGTCGGTGAGGCTGGGGCGGCAGCGCCGGTGTTCACAACTTCGCGGCGTGATCCTAAAGAAGGCGTCAGTGAACACGAGCAACTGCTGCGCGCCGCCCACGCATTCCAGACGCGTCAGTACGACGCGGCTACGCGCATCCTCGGCGAGGTGCTTGGAAAAGACCCTCAGCAGCCGTTGGCGCTCGATTACCTCGGTGCCATCCAATTGTTACGCCGCGACGTTCGGCAGGCACGTGCCACTTACACCCGGCTGCTCCAGGCGGCGCCGTACTATGCCACTGCCTGTATCGAGCTGGCCCAGACGGAAGCGCTACTGGACAACTCGGCGGAAGCCAAACGGCTGTACCGCCGCGCCATCGAGATGGATCCCTCCAACCCTCGCCCGTTGCGCGAGCTAGGCATTCTGCTGCTTGAAGAGGGCAAGCTCCAGCCGGCCGAAGAGCTGCTTCAGCGGGCGCTGAAGTTGGACCCAACAGACGTGTTTGCGCTCAATGCACTCGGAGAAGGAGCGGCGCGCGAGGAGCGTTATCAGGATGCCGCCGCTATCCTTCAGCGCGCGCTGGATGCAGCACCCCAGTCGGTGCCGGTGAGGCTCAACCTGGGTTTCGTGTACTTGCAGTTGAAGCGCTTCACAGACGTCGAACGGCTGATGCGGGAAACGACCCAGCTCGATCCGCGTCAGGCGAAGGCGTACGCCATCCTCGGTGCCGCGCGCCTAGAGAGCGGGGACCGTTCAGGGGCGCGCGAAGCATTCCGCCGTGCCCTCGCACTTGATCCGCACGACCCTATGGCGGTCCATGGGGCTCAGGCGACGGGTCTAGCGAGATAGGTGGCACGTGGTGCGGGGGGGGAAGGCCCCGTACGTTACCGACAAAGCCGTAGCCACCACAGCACTGTGCTTCTCCAAAACTCTGGCCGTCTGGAAAATCAACAACATAGTTGCCGCCCTCCCGCCTCTGTTCTGCTATAACTTCTGGTCATGTTTCCATTCATTGTGATGTGCCTCCGAACACTGGTTCGCCTCTTGCGGGCGCTCCAGAGCCTCCCGTAGTGTCCAAAAATAGAGAGGTGCTGGAGCGGAAGCCGGGAGCTTTGGCGGGATCGACGCCGCTGGCGCAATGGCGGGAACAGGGACGATGGCCGGGTAGCTTTGACCGGCTCTGGCAGGAGTTGATGCGGCGCCAGGGGAAAGCCGAGGGGACGCGGCAGATGATCCGGTTGCTGCAGTTGGGAATGGCGCAGGGCTACGCGAAACTGCAGACGGCCGCGGAGTCTGCCCTGGCTTGGGGTTGTTGGGATGAAGCGGCCGTGCGTTACCTGCTGCTGACCGCACCGGCGAGTCGTCCCCCGCAGGAAGCCCTAGAGGTGGGGTGGCTGGATCGCTATGCGCGGCCGCAGCCCCAAGTGAATGAGTATGACCAATTGCTGGCGGCGGAGGTGCAGCGATGAGCAACTCCAAAGCCGCCTTGCAAGCTACGGCGGTCCAACAACAATGCAAGTTCCTGCGCTTACCGGCGGTGGGTTCACAGTGCGCCGATTTGGCCGAGTTGGCGGTGAAAGAGAAACAGAGCCATCTGGATTACCTGGAAGCGTTACTGGCGGCGGAGATCGAGGAGCGTGAACGCAACACCGTGACGCGACGGTTGCGCGACGCGCACCTGCCCCGGATGAAAACCTTGGAGGAGTTCGACTTCTCGCAATCCCCGAAAATCTCGGCAGCGGAGATCCGGCAACTGGCGGAAGGCGGCTACATCGAGCGGGCCAAACCGATCCTACTCATCGGTGACTGCGGCACGGGGAAGACACACCTGATGACGGGATTGTGTGTGGCCGCTTGCCGGCAGAAGCGGCGGGTGCGATTTACCACCACCGCAGGGCTGGTAAATGAGCTGGTGGAAGCCAAGCATCAACTGCAACTGCGCCGCGTGATGGCGCGCTGGTCTCGCTATGAATTGATCGCTATCGCCGAGGTGGGTTACGTGCCGCTGGCGGACCTGGGGGCTGAGTTTCTGTTCCAAGTGATCGCCGAGCGGGCGGAGAAAGCGGCCGTGATCATGACCACCAATCTGCCCTTCTCGGAGTGGACGC
>JBEKLF010000241.1:0-13188 GCA_050010335.1 Terriglobia bacterium | reverse complement strand
CGCGCCAGAATCGCCGGACATCGTCCCGATACCGGCCGTTCCACTCCGCCCAACGCCGCTCCGAAAAACTACCCACTTCATACGCTCCGGCGGCGTCCCACGCCTCGGCGATGATCTTCACACCCCTTAAGATCGGGTCCTCGGCGATCCGCTCGAGAAGTGGGGAATTGTGCAGCAAGTTGCCGGAACGGCCCCGGCCGAGTACTGCGGCCAGATCAAAACGAAATCCATCAACATGCATCTCCACCACCCAGTAGCGCAGCGCGGTCAAGATGTGATCCCGCACTACAGGATGATTGGCGTTGATGGTGTTGCCGGTGCCCGTGAAGTCTCTATAAGAACGTTTATCGTCCGCCAGCATGTAGAAGATCGAGTTATCAATCCCGCGGAAACAGAGTGTAGGCCCCTGTTCATTTCCCTCGGCCGTGTGATTGAAGACCACGTCCAGGAACACCTCGATGTCCGCCCTATGAAAGCCCTGGACCATTTCCTTGAATTCCAGCTTCTGCTGACCCGAGCCTCCCGAACTACTTTAGGAATCCTTTGGCGCAAAGAAGGCCACGGGGTCATAGCCCCAGTAATTCCCGAGTGGCTGGCCGGTTTGCGGATTGATGCCTGGCACCTGGTGTTCATTGAATTCCTGCACGGGCATTAGTTCCACAGCCGTCACCCCCAGATCTTTGAAATAGGGGATCTTTTCCATGAGGCCCCGGTATGTGCCGGGATGCTCCACACCAGAACTGGGATGGATCGTGAGGCCACGCACATGGGCTTCATAAATCACTGTTTTCGACCACGGATGCTTGGGAGGACGGTCCCCATGCCAGTGAAAATGCTCCTGCGTGAATACGCATCTGGGCATGGCGCCGGAATTATCGACCATCGAACACACCGAGTCTCCATCGGGCACAGACGGATCGTATCCCCGAGCCGGGCCGAACTCCCAGGTGGGCAACCTCGTGATCGCTGTGGCGAAGGGGTCGAGGAGAAGCTTGTTGAAATTGAAACGATGGCCGTCCTTGGGTTGATAGGGGCCGTCCACGCGATAGGCGTAGAGTTGGCCAGGCCGAATCCCCTCAATCCAGACGTGCCACACGTCACCCGTGCGGTTGCGCGCGGGATCCAGATCAATCACCCGGGCGGCCTTGGCATCCTGGGGATGATCAAACAACTCCAGCCGAACCCGGCTGGCGTGTCGGCTGAAAAAGGCGAAGTTGACTCCCCCCCCATCTTCATGGGTTCCCATGGGTAACGGAACGCCCATCCGAACCTCAGTGTGTTCGCAAACCCCTGCCACGTAATCATGCATAGGGCGTTCGGACGTAGTCAGACCTGTGGCCGCGTCCGCCTTTTTTGCCGCCTGGCCTAAGGAAACCAACTTCCGGCCCGTGGGCCGTCGCTTTCTTTTCAGTTTTCTTGATTCCTCCATAGGTTGTCTTCTGTCCTCCTTCTTCCGTTGGAGGTTGATTCACCGCTGCCAAAGAATGGGATCGACTTCCAGGGGCACCGCAACGCCGGCGCAGTGCGGTATGATGCGCGCTGTATAGTCGGTAACCGGACGCGTTGCGGGCACCTGTGCGACATAAGCGTGGCCGCTGTCCGCGCCTGCCAATTGGCGGACGCGCGTCATCTCCTCTCGGACTGGACTGCTGCCATTGATCCCATTGGCATACAGCTCGACTCGCACGGCGTTCGGATCGAGGTCATTGAGATACACGTCTGCCTCAAAGATGTGCTGGGCCGCATTGGTCTGTACCTTCACGTCGCCAAAGCGAAGCGTGGCCCATTTCTCTTTCAGAGTATGTTCCCAATTGACAATGTTCCTGCCCACTGCGCCTTTATCGGCAGCGCGTTCACGGTAGGTTGCCGCCGCCGGGAGGTAGTGCTTTTCGGTGTATTCGCGTACGGCGCGGTTGGCGGAGAAGCGTGGTGTCAAGCTCGCCATGCTGTTCCGCATCCGTGCCACCCAAGCCGTGGGGATGCCCTGTCCGTTGCGGGCATAAAACTCGGGAATCACTTCCCGCTCGAGCAGGTCATAGAGGGCTTCGGCTTCGGCCGCGTCCCATGCCGGATCGTCACCGTGCTCCTGTCCGTCCCCCAAGGCCCACCCTACTTCCGGTGAGTAGGCTTCGGCCCACCAGCCGTCTAACTCCGAAAGATTGATGCCTCCATTGACCAGCACTTTCATGCCGCTCGTTCCACTGGCTTCCCAAGGCCGCCGTGGCGTGTTAATCCAGACGTCCACGCCTTGCACCAAGTGCTCGGTCAAGAGCATGTCGTAATCGCTCATGAACATGATGTGGGGCCGGGTCGCTGGCTGGCGGATGAAGTTTACCCATTCATGGATCAACGCCTGCCCCGCCTGGTCCGCAGGATGCGCCTTGCCGGCGATGATGAGTTGTACTGGGCGCTCAGGATTGGCCAAAAGGCGCAGCAAGCGCGCCGGATCGTGCAGCAACAGATTCGGTCTCTTGTAGGTTGCAAAGCGGCGTGCAAACCCCAGGGTAAGGGCGTTCGGATCAAAGAGATGCTTTGCCGCTTCGACCCCCTCGGGCGGCGCGCCAGCTAATGACAATTCCAGGGACAATCGTTCGCGAGCATACTCCACAAAAGACTTGCTGGCGGCGGCCCGAAATTGCCAGAGCCGGGCGTCGGAGAGCTGGCGAATGCCTTGATCCAGGCCTTTCGTCGTCCCCAGCCAGCGGCCCTTTCCGCAGCTTTCGGTCCAAAGATCGTCAGCCGCGGCCGAATCCCAGGTGGGCATGTGAACTCCGTTGGTCACGTGTCCAATCGGGACTTCGTCCTCCGGCCAGCGCGGAAACAGTGGCAGGAAGAGGCGGCGGCTGACCTTCCCGTGCAAGCGGCTTACACCATTCACCGCTCCGCTCCCGCGGATTGCCAGATACGCCATATTGAAAGGCTCTGAGGAGTCGGCTGGGTTCTGGCGTCCCAGGGCCAGCAAATCGTGAAGTGGAATGCCAAGCATCTTTTCGGCATACCTGCCAGCGTACTGCTCCATGAGGGAAGGAGCAAAACAGTCAAACCCGGCGGCCACCGCGGTGTGGGTAGTGAAGAGATTGCCCGCCCGCGTGGCGGCCAGTGCCGCTTCGAAGGGCTGCCCTGTACCTTCCATGAAGTTGCGGGCACGTTCCAGGACGGCAAAGGCCGCGTGCCCTTCATTCAGGTGACAGACCTCCGGTTGTAACCCGAGCGCGCGGAGCAGTCGCCATCCGCCGACCCCGAGGAGCAGTTCCTGCTTGAGACGCAACTCCGGCCCGCCCCCATAGAGTTCGCTGGTAATCCCTCGATGAACCGGAAAGTTCGCCGCGTCATTGCTATCCAGAAGGTATAGCTTTACCCTGCCAACCTGAACTTGCCAGGCGCGCAGCCAGACCGAGTATCCCGGCAGCGCGATTTCCAATCGCAACCACTCGCCGTTTGGTTGGCGCAGCGGCTTGATCGGCAACTGTCCGGGATCGTTATACGGGAAGAGGGCCTGTTGCGCTCCGTCCTTGTCGATCACCTGGCGAAAATAGCCCTGCTGGTAGAGTAGTCCGACGCCGATCACCGGCACACCCAGATCGCTGGCGGCTTTGAGTTGATCACCAGCCACATTACCCAGCCCACCCGAATAGATGGGCAAAGCCTCGCTCAACATGAATTCCATGCTGAAATAGGCGGCGCAGGTCAGGGAACTCTGCGAATGATTCTGCTGAAACCACGCCGGTGCTTCCAGCGCCTTCCGCCGGGTCTCGACCAAACCATCAACGTTTTTCCGGAAAAGGGGATCGGCCAACATGCTCTCGATCTGGTGGCGCGAGGCTGTTTGCAGGACCACCCACGGGTTATGCGTGATCTCCCACAGTTTTGGATCGAGCTGCCGCCACACTTCATCGGTGGCATGATTCCACGACCAGCGCAGATTCAAGGCAAGCTCAGCCAGGGAATCGAACCCATCGATTTCTCTGGGTAGAAGGTTGTATATCGGGGTGCTGACAGGGATTTGTTCGCTCATGATTTCTCCACTGGTTCCGGTTCCGGTGCCGCTGCCAGAGTATCGCTGACCATCGCCTGCGGCTCGATTCTCGCGGTAAAGTCCACACGATTACCAAGGCTTGGCCCGCGTTTTTGTTGTAGTTCAATGAAGCGTAGCGCCACCCAAAGAGGGGCAAGACCTTCTTATTCCACGACCCAGATGCTGAATCCTTTTCCCAGGCGGACGAGTTTGTCGGCCGGATTCGATTGCAGATGCGCACGAAGCCAGGAAGGTGACCGCCTCCTGACGACAGGGGAGAGGACGTCGATTGACGGCGCCTTCGCCTCCGCCGCCGGTTGTGTTTCCCTGATGCGCCGTGAGGAGCTACCACGCGAACACGCGGGCGCCGCTGCCCGATTGGCGGGTCCGGCCGGTTTGGACGGAACCGGCATCTGTGGGAGTCACGTTCTCGCCAGTCGTACTGGGAAGATTCAGTTCGCCGCCAGTGAGCTCTTCGACCTCTACAGGACTATGGCGGTTCATGATCTCAGCTGCGGCGTCGATCCTCTCGCCCGACCCGCTCGCGAAAACGAGGACTCCTCCACGCCGCACTCCTTTGACGTAGGCTTCCGCCTCCGGCCCGCTTGCCCCGATCTTCCGCAGGTCCCGGTTGAGACTCACCTCGAAGTCGATGTTCGGGATGCCCATGACCCCACTGCCCTTCATGTCCAGCGACTCGCGTAGAATGCGGACGTCATTATCGGGAAAACCACTGGCCTCAAGATTGTGGACGACTTGATCCGCCAAGCCCGGATTTTCAAACAAACCAACTGCAGTTTTCGGCACATTGCACCTCCGGCTAAAGTTTGCGTACAGTCCAAATTGTTAAGACTCTTGATTCGTATATTCTCCCTGCGTACTGGGCCACCCTACGGGAGTCATGATTCTTCCATCAATTAACCTTTGCTCGCCGCCTAGGTGGTTGCTCAGATGCTGGCACCCAATAGGGGGAACGGTCGTAATAATCGTAAAGCCTATTCTCGTACTCACGAGTGACGGTCATAGAGTCGCTCCACTCCGGGCCGTTCCGGATGGTCTCCCGGGTGAGGTCGACGTAGACTTTGGAGTCTGGCCAACTTACATTGTCGAGCCAATGAGGTGAGACCAGCACTTTTTTGCCAGGCCACCAGTTCCGCGTATCCACCTCGAGGTACCGAATTGCCCAGGTTTCATCATCGACGAGGAAGTCCGCCACGTGGCCGATCTCACCATCCGACGCTTCAATGTGATAACCCGTCACCTCATCGGTGCTGCGCAGATGTGAATCGGGCGACTCTTTTCCCGCCCTGGCTCGCAGCACTTCCCCTTCCGTCACCGCTTCCCTATCAACCGTCAAGCCTGCCGGATACGACGCAAGACCCCACAGATAGGGCCCACCCCAATAATAGGGATAACCGTAATACCCCAAATACAAGGCCTCGTGCTGGCGTGATACCGGCTTGTGGGTGTCGATGGGCGGGCTGTCCTCGACCTGCTTTTTCGTTAGCGCCACATCGAGTCGCTTGGATTCCCACTCCGCCTGGCGGAGGGCAAGGGGTGAGAGCAGCACCAGCCGACCACCCAGCCAATCCCCGGCATTAATCACCAGGTAGCGGATGGCCCAGCTCTCATCGTCAAAATAGAACTGATCCAATGTTCCAATCTCCCCATCCCGGGCTCGGATCGTAAAACCCTTTAAACGGGTGACATTTCTCAACATGGTCTTGCCCTCCTTGGCATTTTGTCCCTTACCGAAGCATTATCTCGCACCGGCCGCGGCGGGTTGCGCACGTGCAACGAGGTGTAGTGCTACTTCCACCGGGTGAGTCGTCTGCAAAATGTCTTTCGCCTTGGCCACCTCGTCCGCCGTGCCGTGGGCCAGAACAAGGAACTTGTCAGACTTGACCGCCGTCTCATATTTCACGACGCTGTCCTTGGGGATACCAATGCTGTACAGCCCCGCGCCGATCGCGCCCAATCCCCCCACTACCACGGCGCCCTCGAGAGCCCCAACAATCCAGGCGACGAGAGGGCCGGCTACCAAGACCGGGCCGATGCCGGGGATGGCGAAGGCCGCGGCTCCGAACAACATCCCCCAGAGCCCGCCCCAGAAGGCGCCGAGCTTCCCCCAGTACTTCATGCGGTCGCCGGTGTTGTAGTAACCTACTACCTGCTCGTCGGTGTGATAGTCTTTGCCGACGATTGAAAGTTTCTTCATATCAATCCCCGACCGCTGGAGTTCCTTCACCGCTTCCTCTGCTTGTGAGTGGCTGTCATAAATGGCGACCACTGCGTTTGTTTCTGACATGGCTAATTCTCCTTTTTCTGTGAATGGATTATGTTGTTGTCTCCCTGATTTTCCTTTTCGACCTGCATTAACGAGGACAATCTCCTTAGACTGTTCAGACGCCGTCGGACCGCGCGGGAAGAGTGAGGGATTCTGCCATCAGCCTATTTGTTTATAGTCGAAGGCTTTTGCTGGGGCAGTCCAATACCGCTCACTTTTCTGGTCAAAAGTGCTCAGCCGAATGCTTTACGTTGCCAAATGCGGGTACAGTCGGGCGCCGATGATAACCAGGATGATCGTGGTCAGGAGGATGACAGCGTAGTCGGTGCCGAGACCGAAGGTGCTGGTGCTCCCGGCCAGCATGAAAGTGCGCAGGGCATCGACGACGTAGGTCAGCGGATTGAGATGAGAAATGATCTTCAGCCAACCGGGCATGATGCTGGTGGGGTAAATCGCGTTGCTGGCAAAGAACAGCGGCATGGTGAGTACTTGCCCGACTCCCATGAAGCGTTCGCGCGTCTTTACAATGCACGCGATGATCAGCGAAAACGTGGAGAACAGAGTCGCCGCAAGGATGACGATGATTACCACATTGAGAAGGGCGAGCGGGCTCCAATCGAGCTTGACCCCGATCAACAGGGAAAGGCCGTAGACAATAACGGCCTGCGAGAGAGTACGAACTCCTGCGGAAAAGCCCTTGCCGAGGACAAGTGCAGCGCGCGGAGTTGGGCTGGCGAGGAATTTCTGCACAATGCCGAGGTCACGCTCCCAGATGACGTTGATGCCGTAAAAAATGGCGACAAAGAGAACACTTTGCGCTAGGATGCCCGGAGCAATGAAGTCGAGATACGGAATGTTGCCCGTATGCATTGCCCCGCTGCGTGAGAACACTTCCCCGAAGATCAACAGCCAAAGCGCGGGCTGGAGGGCGCGGGTGATGAGTTCCGTGAAATCGTGCCGTAGCTTGCGCAACTCAAACTCAGTGATGACAAATGTCTTGTCAATGAAACCGGTAAAAGGGTGGATGAATGTGGTGGTCATAGGATTGGGCCTAGCCAAGGCGCTGCTCCGTGGTGCGTTCGGCGGACACGTCGCGGAAGGTCCCGCCGGATTCGAGGGCACTGCCAGCATAGTGCACAAAGACGTCATTCAACGTGTGAACTCCGCCGCCCAGCGAGGACTCAAGTTCTTTGCAGGTGCCCAGTGCATCCACTTTGCCCAGATGCATGATCGCGATGCGGTCGCAATGGCTCTCCGCCTCCTCCAGATAATGGGTGGTAAAAAACAGGGTCGTGCCGTAATTGGCGCGCAGATCAACGAGATGTTTCCAAACGGCGTCACGCGCAATCGGGTCCAGCCCCACGGTCGGCTCATCGAGGAAGAGCACCTGCGGTCGATGCAGCGTGGACTGGGCGATCTCCAGGCGGCGGACCATGCCGCCGGAATATTGGCCCACGAGCCGTCCGCCGTCGGCCGTCAGGCCCATGAAGTCCAAGGCCTCGCGGACGCGCGCCGGTTGCTCGCGATGGGGCAAGTCGTAGAGTTTGGCGAAAATGAGCAAGTTCTCGTAGCCGGTCAGCGAACCGTCCACCGAGACCGACTGCGGTACATAACCGATGGCGCGGCGAACATCGACCGCCTGGGTGGTAATGGAAAAACCGGCCACGCTCGCATCGCCCGAGGAAGGAGGTAAGAGTGTGGTGAGCATTTTTATCGTTGTGGTCTTGCCTGCCCCATTGGAGCCGAGCAAGGCGAAGACCTCACCGGCGTTGACCGAAAGGGTCAGACCATCGACCGCCGTGAATGCGCCGAAGCGGCGAGTAAGACTTTTGATGTCCAGCACGATTTCACTCATAAGAAAACCCAAGAGGCAGGGGATCAAGCCAATTGCACCACCATCTTGCCCATGTTTTGCCCATGGAAAAGACCGATGAAGGCGCCCACCGCGTTGTCGATTCCTTTCACAACTGTTTCCTCATGCTTCACCTTGCCAGCCTTGAAATATCCGCCCACTTCCTTTTCGAACTCGGCTTGACGGTCAAGCCAATCGCTAACGATCAGCCCCTTCATCGTCAACCGTTTGGTAATCATGTTGAATAGATTGGAAGGCCCGGGCCGCGGCTTCTCTTCGTTGTAGCCGGAGATGCCCCCACAGGCGATGATTCGCCCATGCACGCGCAAAACCGTGAGGGCCGCTTCCAGCATTTCGCCACCCACATTGTCAAAATAGACATCGATGCCAGCCAGCCACGCCAGATGCAATTGTTCAAGAATCGGGCCGGACTTGTAATTGAAGGCGATATCAAACCCGCATTTCTCGCGCAGGAACTTGATCTTTTCCGCTGATCCGGCTGACCCGATAACAAGACAGCCGCGCAATTTCGCCAGTTGTCCAGCCACATTGCCAACGGCGCCGGCGGCTCCGGAAATGAAGATGACGTCGCCGGCTTTGACGTCCACCAAATTGAGCCCAGCCCATGCGGTCATGCCCGTCATGCCGAGGGTGCCAAGGTAAACCGAGAGGGGCTGGATTTCGCGGCTAACCGGATGCAGTTCTTTCGGCACGGCAATGAAATATTCCCGCCAGCCATAGTTGGAGGTGACGGCATCACCCGGCTTGAATTCCTTGGCGCGGGACTCGACCACCTCGCCGACCGCGCCGCCATTGAGCGCTTTGCCTAACTCGAATGGCGGAACATAGGATTTTCCGGCGTTCATGCGACCGCGCATGTAGGGGTCCACCGACATGAAGAGATTGCGAACCAGCACTTGCTGGTCTTGCACCGGCTCCAGCTTGGTTCGCTCCAAAGTAAAGTTAGCGGCGGTTGGAATTCCCGTGGGGCGCGAGGCCAACCGAATCTCGCGGCTCATCTGATTGGTCACAATTGTCTCCCCATTTCAAAACGCTCATGGCATTACTACTACGAAAGGGTGACGAGAGCCTCTTTGCTAAAACTGGTCAGTTCGGAGGAACGCCCCTCGTGGATTTTCTTAGACCACCCCGCGTCGGCAAGCAGGGGGCGGCCCACTGCCACCAAGTCGAAATCTCCCCGGTCGAAACGCCGGAGGAGTTCATCCAAGGAGCGGGGCATTGAGGTTTCTCCCTGAAAGGCGGCCAGGAAATCTCCTGAAAGCCCGACGGAGCCCACCGTGATGGTGGATTTTCCCGTGAGCTTCTTGGCCCATCCGGCAAAGTTCAAATCCGAGTCGGTGAACTCGGGGTCCCAGAACCGCCGTTGCGAGCAATGGAAGAGGTCAACCCCCGCGTCCGCCAGGGGGACTAGCCACGCCTCCATCTCCTGGGGTGTGGTCGCAAGCTTCGCGGCATAATCCTGAAGTTTCCATTGAGAGATGCGAAGGCTGATTGGGAAGTCCGGGCCGACCGCCTTGCGGACGGCGCGAACGGTTTCCACAGCGAGTCGGGCGTGCTCAGCCAAGGTTTGCCCGCCGTACCCATCGGTGCGCTGATTCGTGGGATGCCAAAAGAACTGGTCAATCAAATAGCCATGCGCTCCATGAATCTCCACGGCGTTAAACCCCAGGGTTTTTGCATCCGCCGCCGCTTGCGCGAATGCCCGGACGGTTGCGGAGATATCGTCTTCCGTCATTGCCACGCCGCCGATTTTCCCGGGCGCGACGAGGCCCGAAGGGCCTTCAAACGGACCCGGCGGCAGCCAACCCGAGGGCTTGGGAGCCACCACGCCCATGTGCCAGAGTTGTGGGGCCATGATTCCACCGACGGTATGCACCTTATCAATCACGCCCTTCCACCCAGCAAGTGCCTTCTGGCCATAAAAATGGGGAATGTTCGGATCGTTGGAAGACGCAGGCCGGTTGACCACGGTGCCCTCCGACACGATCAGGCCGACTTCTCCTTCCGCGCGGCGCGCATAATAGTCCGCCACCTTCGGAGTCGGCACACCTTCGGGAGAGAACGAACGCGTCATGGGAGCCATGACAATCCGGTTCTTAAGTTCAAGAGACTTTAGGCGGAAGGGCTGAAACAGTTGTTGAGCAGTCATAGGTTTTTCCATTCTCAAATCGCGGGTTTTAAGAACAAGCTTACACGTCGGTCCATGAGGCGGGTGGTCAAAAGCGAACATGCGGAGAAGTTTATTTTTGAAACGACTTATCTGAGCCTTCCGCTCGACCGCGCTCAGGGCACGAGAACTGCCGCGCCTTCGAACCGCCCGGCGCGGAGATCGGCGAGAGCTTGATTGGCCTGGTTAAGTGGATAGGTCGTGGTATGGGTGACGATGCCGATGTCAGGAGCCAGCCGCAGGAAATCCAATCCATCCTGCCGCTGGAGATTGGCCACCGAGACGATCTGCCTCTCTTCCCACAGCAGCCGATAGGGAAAGCTGGGGATGTCGCTCATATGGATGCCCGCGCAAATGACGCGACCACCCTTGCGGACGGCTTTCAGCGCCAGGGGCACGAGGTCGCCCACGACAGCAAAGATGATCGCGGCGTCGAGCAGCTCCGGCGGGGCCTCGTCTGATCCGCCCGCCCAGGCGGCGCCCAGGCTCCGGGCGAAGGCCTGGGTGGAAACATCTCCCGGCCGCGTGAAGGCAAACACCGATCGCCCCTGCCACTTCGCGACCTGAGCAACGATGTGGGCCGCCGCGCCAAAGCCGTAGAGCCCAAGCTTTTTGCCCGCGCCGGCGATCACGAGCGATCGCCAGCCGATCAGGCCCGCGCAGAGCAAAGGGGCCAGCGCCACATCACTCCCAGCTTCGCCGAGCGGGAACGCATAGCGGGCATCGGCGATGGTTGCCGTCGCGAAGCCGCCGTCGCGGGTATACCCGGTGAAGAGCGGGCGATCGCAAAGGTTTTCCTGGTTACCCCGGCAATAGGGACAGATGCCACAGGTGTGGCCGAGCCACGGAATGCCGACGCGCTCACCCACGTGCAATCCTTCGACGCCCGCCCCGATCACATCGATTCGGCCCACGATCTCGTGGCCGGGAATGATCGGCACCTGCGGATTGGGCAGTTCGCCATCGACAACATGCAGGTCCGTGCGGCAGACGCCGCAGGCGGAAACCTTGACTCGAATCTCACCGGGCCCCGGCTGCCGATCGTCAAAATCGGTCCATTCCAACCGTTCCCCCAGCTTGTTCAGCACCATCGCTTTCATAGCGTTCTCCGGTTCCGGATGCTTTCTTGCTTCGTCTTGTGCCCTTGACCCGGTTTACCGAGGTCCCGCGCACGCTATCTCGGCGCGGTATAAAGGTTTCCAGGAGAGCAGCGATCTCCGCCGCGCCCAATGGTCCCTCAAGATAATCCAAGGCTCCCGATTGCATTGCTTGCAGGTAGCAGTTCCGGTCATAAGATCGCGCCAGTACCAATACCCGCAGCTCCACGTCGACTTCCATGGCCTGCGCGAGCAGTTCCTGCCCTTCGAACCTGCCACTCCCCTGGTCCAAAAGGATCAAGTCAAACGGCCCGTGCCCAAGGCATTCCACTCCCTCAGCGAAGCACGAACTGGCTCGCACCTGGCACCCCAGGTCTTGGAGTATGGCTCGGTAGTGGAAGAGATCCTTTGGATCTTTGTTGACCAGAAGGACTCTGGCCTGGTCTCCCGACACCTGTTCTTCTGCCCACCCGCGGCTCGAAGCTAATAATGCCATTTTGGGTTCTCTTCCTTCACGATGCGCCGGCGGAAATTTCATCCTGCCGTGGCTGGCAATGCGTCGTGACGAGGCGTTCGAACTCCGCAGGGGCCAGGGGTTTTTCGAGATAATCCGCAGCGCCAAGTTGCATGGCCTCGAGATAACAGCTCATCTCCAGGCAGCGTGTCAGCACCACCACCGGCGTGTGCCGGTTGCGTGCCAAAGTAAGCTCCACGAGGCGGTGCGCTTCAAAGGCCGGGCTGCCCTGATTCACAATGACGAAGTCAAAGTGCTCGTGTTCCAGGTACCCCTCCGCCTCTTGGTAATTGATAAAAGCTCGGACCGAGTGACCCATGCGCCCCAACAGCGTAGTGAAATACTTCAAATCTTTCTCATCCTCATCAACCAGCAGGACTCTTCCCCGAGGAAGGCAAGGCTGGGTTGAAGGGAGATGTGGATTATCATTACCTGTTACCATTCCCTCCCTCCTTTCTGAGACAGCCCCTCCAAAACAAGGTCTGCGCCGACCGCCGGTATTCTCCCAGCCTATTTCTGGCGCATGCGGTTTGCCTTACGCCCCAACCATTCCATTCATAAACAACCATCCACGGACGGCCTGTTGAGGAGGGAGGCACTCCGACCGATTGCCGGAGTGCCCATTTGGCTTTGGTAACCTGCATTTCTCAGGGCTTGCAGATTTACCGGTGGATGCGGAATCATCCGAGGCTTAATAATTAGAGGTTCCCTTTGCCCAACTCGGGTGCCTCCGCTCTTATGACGCAGCCAACTTAACACCTGGACTGCGTACTGTCTGTTCGAAAGTGCTCACCTTGCCCAATGTGAAACTGCGGCCATCTTAGCCGGCGTCTGAGAGAAAGGAGCCCACCCTTGCGTTTTCAGGGCAAGTGCCGACTCGGATTCTTTCCACTACCATTGTCCGAAGCCCAGCGGATTCGTAGCTTCCTCTGGTTTCCAGACGCCTCGTCATCCGCCATCGACCCTTGTGTTGGCGATGGCGTGGCATTCGAAGCCATCACCAGCGGTGCTGAGGTCCTTCGCTACGGTATTGAGCTTGATGCCTACCGGGCCGAGCAAGCCAGGCAGCGGATTCCCAACATTGTCCAGGGAAATACCCTGGAAGTGCAGTGTCCGGTCGAGTGCTTTGGCCTCCTCTATTTGAATCCACCGTTATCTAAGCGATTTTTCTCGTATGTCTGATTTGATTGGTTCGGATGTTCTAGGGTGTTGCCGGCCTGAGCCCAGATTTATAT
>JBEKLF010000240.1:0-13233 GCA_050010335.1 Terriglobia bacterium | reverse complement strand
CCCTACGACACAGCCGCCACCCGTCTCAACACGCCCCCATTCCTGCGCCCAATTCCCCTCGTCTCGCCGCTCCTGCCTCCCGCCAGCCTCGCGCCCTCCCCCACTGTCTGAATCGCAGGTCATCCGTAATTCATGCTTGACTTTTAACTTTTTAAGGAGTATTTAACAGGGCGCTAAACGTGTATGGGGAGGTTTTATGAATCGCACTCGTCTCCTCATTACGCTTATGTTCTTCTCAACGGTCAGTCTTTTGGGCCAAGATTCAGTTCATTTGGGGAAGATGTCGCTCGACGGGGTCTGGAAGTATCAGCCCATCGCCAGGACTACCATTAAGATTGACGGCACGATCGCCGAAGACACGTCGAACTTGCCGCCACCTGGGACCATGTCTGTCCCCTCCAATTGGCACCTGAATGGGCTGCCCAATTTCAACGGCCGCGTCAAATTCGTACGCGAGTTTAGCTTTCCCAGAGCGCTGGCGCCAACAGAGCGTGGCTTTCTGGTTTTTCACGGGGTGGACTACTTCGCGGAAATAGATCTAAATGGAAACCTCGTGGGGAAGCATGAAGGTTACTTCCAAAGCTTTGAGTTTGATGTCACGCCTTTCCTCAGGCCAGGAAAGAATGTGCTGGTCGTTACCGTTGATGCGCCCCTGGAAGAACCCGGCACCGTGTGGCCCGACCACAAGCGGATGATCAAGGGATTATTCTCGGATTGGGATTGTATACCGGGAAGCGTTTCTTTGAAGAATGGCCAAGACGGTACCACCGCAGGCATCTGGAACAGCGTAGGACTGGAAGTGCGTGACCAGGCGTGGCTGGGAACGGTAAAGATTCAACCGTTTCTATATCGAAGGGGCCTCGCCTCGGAGAAGGCGGAAGACATAGGTCTGGACGCAGATATATACATTTCCTCGGAGGTTTTCGCCTCCCGCCCCGGCCAGTACGAAGTCACCGCAGAGATCGGTGATTCCAGTGCGTCTTCCATCGTCGACCTCAGCGCTTCGTCGGCAATGGTCACGCTGGTCGTTCCTCTGGCGAAACCACGTCTCTGGTGGACATGGGACTTGGGTGAGCCTTACCTCTACAACTGTAAACTATCCGTGAAAGCCCATGGTCAAATCGTATATAAACGTGAGACTCCCATCGGTGTCCGAAGCATAAGCCTTGATGAGAAAACCGGCGAATGGCGGCTCAACGGAGTCAGATTTTTCATCCGAGGCACCAATATCGTCCCCGATCTCTGGCTGGCACACTACATGCCGGAACGCATCGATCAGGACATCAAGCTTCTGAAAGACGCGCATGTTAATGGGGTCCGGATATGCGTCCATGTGGACCGCCAGGAACTCTACGACGCACTCGATCGCGCGGGTATGGTGGCGTGGCAGGATTTCCCATTGAACTGGGACTACACACACGCCAGCGAGTTGTTGCAGGAAGCCGGGCGCCAACTTACGGACATGATTGACCAGTTCTATAATCATCCCTGCATTATTACGTGGGTCTGTCAGAACGAATCGACGGCATACAACGTGAATGTGCTCGATCCCTTCCTGGCTCGGGTGGGTGCGCAGCAAGATTCTTCCCGGCCCGTGCGCCCTGTTGCGGCCGATAGCGAGCACCTGTATTTGGGCTGGTATGGAGGAGATTATCACGCTTACGTCGCCACCGTCTCGGGTCCGATCGTCTCCGAACTTGGTGCACAAGCTCTACCCTCAGTAGAGGAGATGAAGGACATGGCAGGGTCCAACTGGCCGCCGGATTGGAATAAAATGGCGTACCATGACTTTCAATACGAGCAGACCCTTCACATCGCTAACGTCAGGATGGGCGCAAACTGGGAGGAGTTTGTCGAGAACTCTCAGCATTACCAGGCGGACCTCCTTAAATTCGCAATCGAGCATTTCCGGCGCGTGAAATATCAGAAAATCGGCTCGATCTTTCAATTCCAATTCGTGGATTGCTGGCCCGGCATCACCTGGTCCGTGGTAAGCTCCGCCCGCAAGCCGAAGCAGGGGTACTTCGCGATCCAACGCGCCTATCAACCGGTGTTGATTGGTGCAGACCTCGATCGGACGATTTGGAGCAAAGGGAAGTACATTCACCACGAAGGTTCGACTGGCATAAGTATTTCGCTCGACATGTGGGTGGCGAACGATGAGCACCGTGCCATCACCGGAGCGACGTACGGAGGCCGCCTGCGGGGCCAGGGAAAGGACATGCCCGCCTGCGCAACCCAGCAACCCGTCGACATTAGTCCGGATTCTGTCATGGCGCTTCCGGGCCTGACCTGCGCTCCGCCGGACCTCCCGCCCGGTCCCTACGATGTTGTCCTGACACTAAAGCAGGGCGACCAAACCCTAAGCGAGAACACCTACGCGGTTACGGTGGTGGAGTGAGGAGTAGCCGTCGGGTGGGGAGATATCTGCATTTATAGGATCGGCCAGCCGGGAGTGTTAATGCGAATCCCGGATTATTCATATGAAGGGGGAATGGAAATGAACCAGGGTCATACACGCCGTATCGTTTTGAACTTAATCAAGCATCTTGGGATTACATTCATCCTGCTTGCGAGCCTGCTCTCGGGACTCTTTGCGCAGAGTCCAAACCGTGCAAAGAAGCAAGCGCCGAAAGGCAAGTGGTTGGACAAGAGTTTGTCTCCCGATAGGCGAGCCGATCTTCTCATCGAACAGATGACGCTGGATGAGAAGATTCTTCTCGTGCATGGGGACGAGGGACCCATGGCGAAGCAGCGCTCGTTGGGTGGCGCTGGGTTCGTTCCTGGAATCCCTCGCCTCGGAGTCCCCGACCTCCAGATGACCGATGGGAGATCCGGCGTCGCCAATACCGGGGCGCGCGGCCGTTATGCGACTGCGCTGCCTAGCGCCCTGGCGAATGCTGCGAGCTGGGACCGAATGTGGCGTACGAATTTGGAGCGCTACTCGGAAAGGAAACGCGTGACCTGGGCTTTCAGGTGTCACTGGGCGGGACCTCCAACATCATACGGGAGCCGCGCAACGGCCGGAATTTCCAATGCTTCGGCGAGGACCCGATCCTGGTGGGAAAGATGCTTGGCCGGGAGCTGAAGGGTACCCAGGACCAACAGGTCATCGGCGACATCAACCGCTATGCCGTCAACGATCAGGAAACTGGCCGGAGCATCGGTAGTGCGGTCATCGACAAGCGCGCCATGCAGGAAACCGATCTGCTGGCGTTCGGGATCGCCATCAAGGAATCGGATGTTGGAACCGTGATGTGCGCGTATAACAAGGTCAACACCGTTTACGCCTGCCAGAACAGTTACCTGCTGACGGATGTCCTGAAGAAGGATTGGGATTACAAAGGGTGGGTCATGACGGACTGGGGGGCTGCGCACAGCACAGTCAAGTCCGCCCTCGCCGGCCTCGATCAGGAGATGCCTGACGGCAAGTTCTTCGGAGCCGGGCTCAAGGCGGCGGCGGACAAGGGAGACGTGCCGGTGGCGCGCCTCAATGAAATGGTTCATCGCATTCTGCGGACGGAGTTCGCGTTGGGAGTTCTCGATAGCCCACCCGTGGCGAGACCCGTCAATCCGTTCACCGGCGCCGAGGTGGCTGAGCACGTGGCGGGGCAAGGCATCGTGCTGTTGAAGAACGCGAGCGGGCAGTTACCGCTGGAGGCGTCAAGCATCAAATCAATCGCCGTCATCGGCTCGCACGCGGATGTGGGTGTGCTTTCCGGGTTAGGCTCCGACCAGATCGATGCGGCCGGCGGAAACGCCGTTCCCGGAAGTGGAGAGGTTGTCTGGCACCCTTCCTCACCGCTGAGAGCAATTCGCGCCAAGGCGCCCAGCGCCCAGGTGGAGTACGATCCAGGGACGGACTTGGCCGCGGCGGCAAAGCTTGCGGCGGCATCTGACGTTGCGATCGTGTTCGTACATCAGCACACCAGTGAAGGTGCCGACGTGGGGAACCTTTCCTTGCCTGACCACCAGGACGAGTTGGTCAGCCAGGTGGCCACTGCCAATCGGCATTGCGTTGTGGTGCTGGAAACCGGCGGACCCGTGACAATGCCGTGGGTCGCGAGCGTGAGCGGGATCCTGGAAGCGTGGTTTCCCGGGATTCGCGGTGGCGAGGCCATCGCCAGCATTCTCTTCGGCACCGTAAATCCTTCGGGCAAGCTGCCGGTAACCTTTCCGAAGAGCGAGGCTGACCTGCCCCACCTGACGATTCCTGGAATGCCGCCCGAGGCCGCCCGTGCCGGCGGAGAAGTCACCGATCATTGGTGGGGCGAGGGGATGAAGCCCCTGCCTCCCTTCGATATTAATTACACAGAAGGGGTGAAGGTCGGTTACAAGTGGTTCGAGGCGGAGGGCAAGGAACCGCTCTTCCCCTTCGGCTTCGGCCTTTCCTACACCACTTATTCCTACTCCGGGCTCGAGACGACGGCGGGGAGCGAGGTGAAAGTGAGCTTTCATGTTACGAACACGGGCACGCGTGCCGGCGCGGAGGTCGCCCAGGTCTATGTGTTGTTGCCGCCAAGCTCGGGTGAACCGTTCAAGCGGCTGGTGGCTTGGGAGAAGATTTCCCTCCCCCCAGGTGAGACCAAGCGCGTCGCCTTAACACTCGATCCCCACTACCTGTCCATCTTTAATGATAGCAAAGGAAACTGGGAGCTCGTACCTGGCGAGTACAAGGTGTTTGTGGGGGGTTCTTCGCAGAGCACGCCGCTAACCGCGGCAGTGCCGATCGGCGGCGCTCGCTAGGAAAAAACAAAGCTGTTCCGTCAAAAAGTATCAGTCGCAACTTCCAATTGATGAACTGCGGGTCAGCGCCAACTCACGGACCATTCGGCTCGCGAGCCCGCTTCCGAATGCACCGTGAACTGCACCCAGTTTCCGGCGACAGACGACGCGACACGTTGACCCCGCACTCGAACGTCCAAATTTTGCCTAGGGGCTTCATCGGAAAGGTGCACCCGGAAGACCAGATCGCCCGACCGCAACGTGCGCACGTACCCGCGCACGGCATGCCTGTCAACTTCAAGCCCCACCCGCGGGAATGCCAGGGAGAAGCGATCGAGCGGCAGATGTGGAAAAATCGTGAAGCCCGACTCGGTCGAAGCGATCCCAGCGAGTTGAATGCTATTCATGACCAGCCAGGTAGCCTGCTCGCAATTCTGGCCCTCCCAGTCGAACAAATGGGGCGCCCCCGGAATCCCCCGATACCCGTACCCACCCGCGTAGTGACGGGTCGGCTCGCTATAGAGGTTTAGCCACTGGAAGCGCCGATCCGAACTCCAGAACTGCGTGTAGCCATGGTTGAACGCGATCGCGCTGATATGGTCGTTGCCGACCAAGTGCGTCGCTGCCGTCCCCAAGCCGGGGAGAGGACTTTGGGCGATCGGGTCGGTCTGTTCATCGACGTCGTAACGATAATAGGGGAGCCCAAGGTCGTCGACCAGCCAGGTTCCAAAGCGCCCGCTGCCGTAGCTTGAGCGGACCGCCAATCCACGCCGCGAGGCCCCTACCATTCCAACCATCTCTTTTCTCCTCTATTCCCCTGAAAAGGGAATATGCTCTTGTTCTATGAGAGCGCCTGCAACGAGATGCTCCGGCGCGCTTCCAAACTAAAGGGCAAAGCCTCGGATACCCTGCGTTCCTAAACGCGGATCGGCGCGACACAGGGTCAAGATAGGGGATACTTGCCAAAATCGCGGAGGGTCTCATACATGGCCAGCACGTTTTCAACGGGGATACGCGCCTGCACGTTATGAGTCGTATTGAAGACAAAGCCGCCGCCGGTACCGAAGGTCTTAAGACGCTCGCGGACTTCCCTGCGGACCTCCTCGGGCGTCCCAAAGGGCAGCGTCTTTTGTGTATCCACACCTCCCCCCCAAAACGTGATGCGGTCGCCGAATTCGTTCTTGAGATCGGAAGGATTCATGTTCGCCGCCGAGCACTGAACTGGATTCAACACATCAAACCCGGCATCGGCTAAGTCCGGAAGCGGCGCCTTCACTGACCCGCAGGAGTGAATGAAAGACTTCCAGGTTGTGTTCTTATGAATCCAGTTGTTGACTTCGAGGTGGAAGGGTTTATAGAGATCCCGGTAGGCCTTGGGAGAGATGAACGGACCGTTCTGTGCGCCAAAATCAGTTCCGGTAACAAAAGCGGCCGCGACCTTGTTGCCTACGACCTGGTAGATCTTCTTCAGATTGTCCAGCCCAATCTCGCATTGGCGTTCGAAAATCTTGTACACAAAATCGCGGCGAAGAGCTGTGCTGACGTACCATTCTTCGATCCCCCGAATCCCCTTTGGGTTTTTCAGCCAGGGGGCCGGGACCAGCGCGATATCGCCGAAGGCCGTTCCGCCGAAACTGGCCAAGATGGCTTTATCGGATTGGGTGTAGATCCTGTCCACTTCGCGACGGAAATGGGCGAGGTCCTCGTCGGAGATGGGCTTAAACTCTTCCAGATTATCTTCCAAGCAGAGCTTCTGATCGTCCAATGGTTCCTGCCGGATGACCGAGTCGAAGTAATATCCGCCGTTGGGCATCCGGCCGCTCGGGTGTGCAGACTTATCACCTTCCGGGTACAACAGGATGTCACCATTGGGTTCGGGGTCAATATTGAAATGTTCGGGGACTAGAACTGGCGTACCGGAAAAATTCGTCCAGGGTTTCCAGTCTTCATTTCTGAAGCCGAACATGTTGGAGGGGCCGGTCAGGCTCACCACATCGACACCCAGTGCGTCCATAAGGTCCGGTGCGATCTCCCCAAGCATCTGGTAGGGTTCAACGACCTTGACCGCCGTTCCCGGCTTGTCCAGGCCAAGCCTTTGCCGCAAGGCGTAGACGGTGTCCACCTGCATGCCGGTCACGGCACTTGCGCCCAAGTCGAGAGGAAGGCGATCAGCCTCTTTATGTTCGAGCGCAACGCGAACACGCTCCCGCGATGTCATCATACCGAGCCTCCTTGAGCGGCCACTTGATGAGGGTGCCACTCATTGTGGTTTCAGGTCCAGCGAGTCATGCCGCGGGAACAAGTTTACGGGCCAGTTCGACAGCCGATGGAGCGTCCTTGCCGTAACCATCGGCGCCGATCGAGTGCGCCCACGCGTCGGTTACCGGAGCTCCGCCCACGAGGATTCTCACCTTTTCGCGAAGGCCGGCAGCATTAAGGGCCTCCACCACCGCTTTCATGTTGACCATGGTGGTGGTCAGAAGAGCGGACAGTGCAATGAAGTTCGCATTGTGCTGTTTCACCGCGTCAACGATCCTCTCCGGTGACACATCGACTCCCAGATCAATGATACGGAAACCCGCGCTTTCAAGCATCATCCCCACAATGTTTTTACCGATATCGTGCAGGTCTCCCTTAACAGTTCCTAGGATTACTGTCCCGGCGGATTTCATAGCTTCATCGCCGACCAACAGCGGGCGCAGAATGTCGGTGGCAGCCCTTGCCGCGCGGGCGGCAATCAGCACTTCCGGGATAAAGAATTCGCATTCCCTCATGCGTCTCCCGACCTCATCCATGGCGGGAATTATGGCCCTCGGGAAGAACTCACTGGGCTTCACGCCTTCTTTCAACCCCTTATCGGTAATTTCCTTGGCGACGGGAGCCTTCCTGTCAATGATTGCTTGCTGGAGGTCCTCGAAGATGGTCATGTTATTCTCCTTGTCAATCTTTGCAGCGCATCCGGCAATAGCAAGAATTCTTGATTCTCTGCGCACTCTTCATGCAGACTTCTTCACGATCGATAGCTTTCGGCGGCTCACCGTGGGCACCTGATCTCCCCCCGTGCGGTATGCTGTCGCCCTGAGCAGACACTTTCCCGGAGCGTCGGGGATCACCAGGTCGAACTTGTATGTCTGTTGGCCCAAGGCGGGAATAGCAAAAGGCAACTCGCCGCGGAGGATCTCCTTTCCATCCTCGCCTTGCAGAGAAAGCACAAGATTCCCTTTCGCCTCCGCATACTCGTCGTTGATCATCATGACAAAGAAGCGCGGCTTCGAACCTGCCTCGAGCGTGGGTTGCCAGAAATTCACATAGACGCCCAGCGGCTTAAAGGCCTCTCCGACGTAGTCTTTGAATTGAGGCTCAAGCTCAAGGGCTTCGATGTCGCGGAAGTGATCACCCGTAACGGCTTGCGGGAAAGAGGAGGTGAGATATACGAAGTGGAGCACGCCGGCGTAGTTCCGATACGCGCGCCAGAACTCGGTCAGTCCGGCAAGGAGGTAAGCGTTGATGGCAAGTCTTTCTTCGGCGGTGGAGTTATTCCCCAGCAGGAAAGCGTACACCTTCTTGGAAACCCAGGTGGCCGTGCCCTCCCGGTCGAGCCATGGCAAGCCGTACTCGTTTAGTATCATTGCGTGGCCATGGGGAGAACGTGCCATGTCGGGCCTGAACCCTGAGGTCTTCTCCAGATCGGTCACGTTAAAAGGCTCGCCTGCGCCCCACATCAAGTTGGAGAACTCGTAGGGATGATCCTCGACGGGGTCGTCGGGGCCTTGGGGGCCGTTGTAGCTGTTTTCCCAAGGTCGATTAGAGAGGTCAAGCGACCTCACCGCGGGAATGATCTTATCCGCGAAGATATCATCCAGGGTTTCGTTGTTTGCATCCCAAATGGCCACGCTTGGATGATTCCAGTTGTCTCTCATCTACTCCTTATACTGTCGAATCATCTCATCGGCATCCCACCGCCGGCCCTTGTGTAGGCGGTCCCACGACGGGCGGCCGGTCCACACAAAGAACTCATTCTGAATCAGCAAGCCGGCCTCGTCCGCGATGTCCAGCCACCGGTCCGGCACCGGCCCAATGCAAAAACGGAAGGAATTCCAATGCATCTGCTTGGGAATATCGATCAGCAGTTTGCGAACCCACCTCTCGTCCCAGGGCAGGTCGCCCGCCTTCGGATCTTCGAAGAAACGGTGCAGCGTGATGTTGGAACCTCGCAGGAAGTAGACCTTGCCGTTCAAATAGGCGCGTTTTGTGGCCGTATCGAAGCGAAACTCCCGCATGCCGAAGCGCGTCTCAAAACTGTCGCCTCCGGTGCTGGTCTCTAGCGTGTAAAGGAAGGGATCCTCCGGAGTCCACAGAGTGGCGGCGGGGATGGATATCTTATGCGTCCAGGTCCCCCGCTCGCCCGGCTGTAATTCCAACTGCGGCGGAGTGGCTTGTGCAACTTCTTCCTGACCCTTCCAGGTCTTGACCCGGTGAGAAAAGGCGAATCGTCGTGTAGTTTGGGCATAATTCCTGACCACCACCTGTACTTCGATTTCGGAACTATGGATGCGGGGTGCGACCTGCAAGGTCTCGATGACGGGATTATCGCTCAGTCGCAAGGAAACCGTGTCATAAATACCAGGAGTCCATTTGGCTTTTTCGAAGTCGGTCCCCGCCAGCGCTCCTTTGGGAAGCACACCCGGATGGGCGCCAACTCTTACCAGCAGGGTATTCTCACCTTCCCAATTGAGGGCCTCGGTGAGATTGAAGAACGCCGCGGTAAACCATCCCAGGTGCTCGCCGATCTTCTTCTTGTTCAACCACACGGCGGTACCAAACTGCGCCTTCCCATTCTTCAGGATGGCCACTTCCTTTCGTGCCTGAACGCGAAACGTTTTTCGGTACCAGAAGGAGTTTCGCTTCTGGCGTGAAATACCTACCCCGTCTTCGCCTAATGATTCCAAGGTGGATTCCGGCAATTGGCGGTAGCTGACCATGTTTTGGATGTACTCCCGCCCCTCAAACATGTCCACGTCTGGAAAATCGGGCTTGGCCAAGTGCGCCAGTCCTGGTACAGGAACGGTGTGATGAAAAGCCTGAGGGATTTCATCTGCTGCAACGCTGTCCTCAATCTCCCATTCGCCATTCAGGGATAAAGTCAACCGTCCTTCGATGGCGTTCAATCCCCCACCCCGTTCCAATCCCCATGACCGAAATCCATCCCGCAAGAGTGAACTTCCCCCAACTATCGAGGCCGAATCACGTAGGAACTTGCGACGTTCTATGCGCCTTTTGAGTTTCATAATGGTTTAACCTTTTCCACTCTTCAACTGGTCTTCTTCACAATCGACAACTTTCGACGGCTCACCGTGGGATCCTGTTCTCCCCCTTTGCGGTATGCTGCCGCCCTAAGCAAACACTTTCCGGGAGCGTCGGGGATCACCACATCAAACTTGTAGGTCTGCTGGCCCAAACCGGGGATGGCAAAAGGCAACTCGCTATGGAGGGCCTTCTTTCCATCCTCTCCTTGCAGTGATAGCACGAGATTTCCCTTCGCCTCCGCATATTCATCGTTGATCATCATGACAAAGACCCGTCGCTTCGAACCCGCCTCGAGTGTGGGCTGCCAGAAATTAAGGTAGACGCCCAGCGGCTTGAAAGCGTGGCGCATGTAGTCCTCGAAATGCGGGTCCAGTATCAGGTTTTGGATGTCTTTGAAGTGGTCCGCCGTGTAAACACCCGGGTAGTTGGATGAGAGGTAAACGAAGTGGAGGACAGCGGCAAAATTCCGGTGTGCCCGCCAGAATTCGGTTTCGCCGCACAGGATATAGGCATCGAGATCGAGACACTCCTCGCCAGTGGCATTGGGCCCGAGCAGTTTGTCATAGACGGGCTTCGAGACAGGGGTGGGAGTTCCGTCACGAAGGAGCCAGAGCCAGCCGTATTCGTTGAGGATTCGCGCGTGGGCGGTCGTCAGGACCCCAGAATACTGGGGAGTTTCACCGCCGGTCATTTCTTCCAAATCGGACAGCTTGAAGGACGGCGGCTGACCTTCCGTGGCAAACAGATAGGGATGGCATTCCGCCGGATCGTTGGGATCGTTAGGGATATTCCAACTGTTCTCCCAGGGGCGATTCGAGAGGTCCAGCGACCGCACCTCCGGGATGATCTCATCCCCGAAAACATCGGCCACTGTCTCGTTCGTGGCGTCCCATATGGCCACACTGGGGTGGTTCCAGTGATCGCGCATCCACTCCTTGTACTCTTGAATCATCTCTTCCTTGCTATACTTCTTCTCTTGGCCCTGGCCCAAGGTCCATATGAAGTACTCGTTCTGGATAAGCAATCCTGCCTCATCGGCGATGTCAAACCACTTTTCGGGCACGGGTCCGATACAAAAACGAAAACTATTCCAATGCATCCGTTTGGGAACGTCGATCAGTAGATTTCGCAACCACGCTTCATCCCAAGGCAAAGCGCGACATTGGGGATCGTCAAAGAAACGATGCAAGGTGACGTTCGAACCCCGCATGAAGTAAACCTTGCCGTTCAGATAGGCGCGCTTGGTGGCGGTATCGAAGCGAAACTCGCGCACGCCAAAACGCGTCGAGGCGGAGTCACCTCCTACACTGCTGTCCAGGTCATAAAGAAAAGGATTCTCCGGGCTCCAGAGCTTGGCGCCCGGCAGCGGGATAGTTTCGGTCAATGTCTTCTCTTCGCCTGCGCCCAGACTGATGGACTGGGGCTTGGATTCGGTTACCGGGTGCTGACCCTTCCATTCCTTCACCTTGTGCGTCAGGACGAAGGAGACGGCTTTCCCGTAGTTCTTGATCTTCGTTTGCACAACAACTTCTCGAGGGGTAAGGTGGGGGGCAACTTGAATGGTCTCAATCACCGGGTTATCGCACAGGTGCAACGCCACGGAGTCATAGATGCCGGGTGTCCACCTGTTTTTCTCAAAGTCGATCCCAGTGGGAACAAACGACGGAACGGCCTCGGGGTGGGCACCAATCCGGACCAGCAATTGATTCTCGCCCTCCCAGTTGACCGACTCGGTCACGGTGAAGTACCCCGCCGTAAAACAACTGTAATGGTCACCGATCTCCTTGCCGTTCAGCCAAACCGCCGTCCCGAATTGAGCCTTGTTAATCTTCAAAATGGCCACTTCTCTTTTGGCAGGAACGCTGAAGGTTTTCTGGTACCAGAGGTAGTTACGCTTCTGCTTCGGGCCCGGGACGAGTTTTGCAATCTCCTCCTCGGGCTGGACATGGAAATCGCGCTTGTCGAGGATGTTCTCCGGACTGAGATAGGCGTCAACATCAGGGAAAGGTGGTGTAGCGAGATTGGCCATGCCGGGCACAGGCCCGGAGTGTTCGAAGGCGTGGGGAACATCATCCGCCGATACGCTATCCGCGATCTGCCAATTGCCATCGAGAGAGAGTGTCTGCCTCCCCTGTAGGGCGGCATTCGATCCACCGGCTGAATCCCCGGGCCAAGAATTCCCGGGCTCTGTTAACAGCGAGCTTGTGCCAAGAAGTGCGGCAGATTCTTTCAGGAACCTGCGGCGCGCAATGGGCTGGCGTTTATTCATAAGGCCTCCAGAAATATGAGTGTATGTGCGGAATTACAGGATGAGCTATCACGCAGGTTCACCGCGTTCGACTCTGATATCGCCTTCAACGTGAACGCACCTTAACCGGGAAAATCCCGCCACAACTTGCGACGTCTGATTGGCTGCTGCTCCGTGATAATCTTGGGGCCAGAGCAATGGAAGTCCGGGGGACAGTCATTTCACGGGATTCTGGCTTTCTTCCGCCAAGCGAAGAATATCGTGCTCGGACTCCGCTTCGCTGAGAGACTGGGCAATGGCCAATTCCCGCCGGGCAGTGGCTTCGTCTGCATTCTTCTGGGTAATTTGCGCGAGCAGGTAATGCGCGGGGCGGTTTTTCGGGTCAACCTTTGTTGCTGCTCGGGCGTTCTTCATGGCCTCGTCCACAAGCCCCTTCCTCACAATAGAACTGGGTATTGAATCCATCCTGACCGGCAAACCAGGAAATGCCGCGAGCCGGAGCAGCCGTGTATTTGAAGTGCAGCATATGCTCGCCGCCAGTACGCAAGCGGACGCCCACAGCCTCATCTTTCAAGGCAGTTTCACCGTCGGCTAAACCTATGCTGGAAATCCACAAACCGGCTTGCTTTTGCCATTCCATAGTCCCCGCGTCGTGATGAAATTCTATGGTCTCATCGCCCCGCAGGAGGTGGTGATCGAAGTCTGGCGTCAACTTTAATTTGTAATGAGTCACCTGTGCCTGCGCGGTGGTGAGGGGCAACAGAAGAAATAGCCATGCAATGCGCATACCCGCAGTGTAACAGACCCCAATTGAGGAGCCCCTGACTTCCGTTGTCGGCGCGCATTTAAAAACGTAGAAATTTGAACAGAGGCCGGTTTTCCGGGGTGGGGTTGGATGTCAGCCCGTGGTGGTGGCGGTCTTGCCGGTTGCGGAGTGGACGGGGACTTTGCTG
>JBEKLF010000239.1:0-13253 GCA_050010335.1 Terriglobia bacterium | reverse complement strand
GACCCCTGAATCTTGACCGCAATGGAGTCGCGACCTCACCCGGATTAACCACGGCTCGCGGCAAACGATCTTTCCACCATCTCAGGAACACCCTACCATCGCTCAATCGCGATTCTTGGGTCGGGGCAATTCCTTACACTACGGAGTATAACCTGGGGGGGGAATTCATGCGCCGCGCTGGTGCTGTCCAAATTCGAACGTGGCCCCGTTCTTTATCGCGGCACGTGCCGGACTGAAGCCCGGAGCCACACCCGAGGACAGCACCGCCGCGCTGTTCATGTTGCCAGAGGTCGAATACTAAGTTAGCATTTACTAATGGCGCCTATCCAAATGGTAAGGCAAGCGAGAGCCGCCCTTGTGGCGGTGTGCTTGATGGCAAACGTGTGTGCCTTCGCGGCCGCACCTCAAGACCCACAAAGCGGGCCCGCCTCGAGCTCTCCCGCACAGCCTGTCTCCATTTACGAGGAAAGACCTATTAACTGGAGATCCATCGTCCCCGATGTTTATCGCGACCAAAAAACCATTTGGACGTTTCCAGGCAAGCTGGCTCGCGGCGAGGATTGGAAGCCAACTCTCGTCATTGGGGCCGCCCTGGCCGGATTGGTGGCGCTCGATCCGCACGACACCCCTTACTTCCGGACCACCTCGGCCTTTTCCGGATTCAACCGCGGGTTGAGCGGAACAAACGCGTTGATCGGCACCGCAGTGGTTCCAGCCTCTTTCTATGCCTTGGGATTGGCGCGCAAGGATTCGTATGCGACTCACACGTCGCTGCTGGCGGGAGAATCTGCGGTCGACGCCGAGATCCTGGGCTGGGTTCTAAAGAATGCCACCGGCCGCTTGCGGCCGAGCGCCATTCCGCCGGGAGGGAGCTACTCCGACACCTGGTTTAAAACCTACCACCCTCTACTCCGCGCCGACGCAGGTTTCCCTTCCGGGCACGCTATCGCCGCATTTTCCGTCGCCACGGTCTTTGCTCACCGTTATGCAAGCCATCGCTGGGTGCCCTGGGTGGCTTATGGCGCCGCGACCCTGGTGGGCTTCTCACGCGTTACCCTGCAAGCGCATTTCCCCTCTGACGTTTTCGCCGGCGCCGCATTTGCTTACGTTATCAGCCGATTTGTTGTCATGCCGGGGCGAGAGCCGGAGCTTTAACTTCACTAAGGACTCCTTTCTCGGGATTTAAGTTTTCATCAGGCCGAGCGCAGAGATTAGAGCCCTTGAACAAAGGGAACGCTCCGCCTCCCCCATGGACCTAGGTTTGAACTCTGCCCATTCAGCAACTCAACCCGTGGCGCGAATGGGGCAAGCGCAGGACTATCACTCGGAAAATAATCTTGCCTTTATGTCGGGAATTATCAGGTGGGAGGCTTAACCGCGAAACGTGGTTTTACCGGACGGATTCGTGAGGGGAGGGGATTGAAACCTTGGCTGAGGTGATAGTTGGGGGGAGTTGTCAAGTGCCTGTGCTCGGGGTGGGGGACAGACAGAAGTCTAAGGTGTGCGCAACCCTTGGCAATGCACGCTACTGTAAAGAATTAAGCGGGACGGCATACTGGGTGTTAAACCCATCGGCGGAAGACCTGACTTAATCAGAGGTCTTCAAGGCGGAACGCGACCAGAGTTTTTTTGGATAAGCTGTAATCTGCAGGGAGATGACGTTATTGCTTTGAGGTCTTGTAGCTAGGAATGGGAACACCCAAAGCTCATGTTGGGCAAGGACCGAAAACTCCATCTCTTTCTGGACTAACCAGTCGGCTTGGACACGCAGCGAACTCTGTGACCCTCCAGACGGTATAAGGTCCGCGCTCACTTTGTGCTCATGCCCCCCGA
This sequence comes from Terriglobia bacterium, assembly GCA_050010335.1. Lineage (GTDB taxonomy): Bacteria > Acidobacteriota > Terriglobia > UBA7540 > UBA7540 > Bog-366. The sequence goes on along the minus strand of JBEKLF010000239.1, from coordinate 11,420 downwards.
TCTGAACGCGCTTTCGGGGCGAAAGCCAATACGTGGTACTGATGTCGAAGCCCGACCCACGCCTGCCGACCGTATCCCCGAACAGGAAACCCTTGTTCGTGTAGGCTTCCTTATAGAAGAAACTAGTATAAGCCTCCTCCCCATGGTGCGTGTTGGCTACCTCGAAGCGAAAATCAAACTTCCGGAGGCGTGGAATGTGGGACAGGTAAAGGCCCGGATTGTACATAGCACGTGAAGGATTCACCACCGGGTTTACATCGTCTTCGCTGAAGAAATCGCCGTACACGGTCACCCAATTGCGAAGATGAGGGAGTCGGTAGGAGAAATCCAAGCCACCCTGACGCTTACCGGGAAAACTGTGAGGATTGGCAACACAGCAAATGTCGGCAACGCTGAAATAGGTCGCGAAAAGATTACGGAGAGTGAAAGGAATGCCTTGGCCGAATGCCTCCGTCGTGCGGGAAACTCCAAACTCCCAGTTTGGGGTAGGCTTGAATAGGATTTTCTCGCCGTGCAGATATGGGCCGCGGGGGTACTGGTTGCCGGAGAGCCTGCCCATGAAAGCCTGCACTCGCATGGGCCCGAGATACTTTAGGAACCACGGTAGGACAATGGGTTCCACTTGATTGACCTTGAGCATGGGCACGGGGTCACTGTTGTTACTAAACAGCATGCCGCCCATGGTTCCCGGCCCCCACCACAGGCTTTGCTTCCCGGCTGCGATGTCAAATACCCACAGGCGCACGCCAACGTAAGTGTCCAGCAGGTCGAACTGGTCAACTGTTCCCGTAGCCTGTGAATAAGGGGCCGAGGGTGTTCCATCCAACTGCTCGACTTGCGATTGCTGCGCCGGCGTCAAACCGGCGTACGCAGGAGAGTGTTGATACTCCCCGCGGATGTAGGCAAAGAACCGGCCCCGAACAGCTTGCGCGGAAAAACCGGATACATTGTTAAAACCGGTATTAAAGGGCCGGCCGAAATCGTCCGACAGGGTTTGGCCAAAGTTGTAACCGTCGCGTAGTGGCGTCCCGGTAATTCCCATCGACCTCGTATAGAGGGATTCCACTCCGGCTTGCCGAGCCGAACTCCCATCGAGAGCTTTGATCTCCACACTAAACTCTTGGCTGAGAGCGTCATAGACCGCCGTTGCTTCGCTGTCTTTGCCGTCAGCACTCAGCAGGTTCTCATCTGCATCCAGCACCAGTTGAGCACACTGTATTCTGGTCCAGGGCCGCAAACCCACGAACTGCTTGTTGATCGCTCCCAAGCCCGCCAGCCGATCCAAAGCTGCATACACCCAGCTATCCAACGGCACGTAAACAGAACCCAGCGGGGCATCGGCCAACGCCACGACGCATTGCAGTAGAACCAGTCCAAATACACATCCCAGCAATCGCAGGATCACTGTCCGGTGAGTGTTGTGGTGGCGTGGCGATATTGCAAGAATGGAGTGTGCCTCTTGGCCGCATCGATGTAATTGGGAGTGACCTGTCTGGATATTTGTTATCAATGCGAACCTCTCAGGGGGGACATGTTGGAACGGCTTCAAGTTAAGGAAGGGCCCGAGTCGGCGCCGCAAGGCCAGGCCAATCCGTTTGCGCAGCCAAATAGCTTTCCTGGGTGCCGATGTCCAGATGATAATCGTCAATCAGATAAGCGAACATCCGGTTGACGAGGCGGGGCAGCACATCACGGCCCAAGTCGGCCGGCCCCTCCTCGGGAATGCTGTCTAGCAACCCAGGTCGAGCCAGTAAGATGCCCCCGAATGCCAGATTATCGGGTGGATTCTCCGGCTTCTCGATGAATTGTCGGACCACGCTCCCCTCGTCCACCACTGCGATGCCCGAACGGCTCGGATCCGGGACCCGGCACACACCGAGAGTGGCTGCACCTAGGTGTTGCCTATGAAAATCTGCCATCCGAGTCAGGTTTGCCGTCGTCAAGATATCTGCGTAAAGAACCCAGAACGAGGATTCGGATGCGACCCATGCCCGATTAGCCCGCAGTGTCCCCGCACTGCCAAGCAGGACCGGCTCTTCAAAAAGTCGAACCCTCGTGTCACCTTGGCTTTTCGCGAGGAAATCCCGAACCAATTGAGGCTGAGAATGGAGATTCACAAGGACCTCATCGACTCCGTGCCGGCGGCATATCTCCAACCAGATCGCGAGGATTGGAACTCCTCGAATTGGCACGAGACACTTGGGGATCCGGTCCGTAAGCGGACGCAATCTCGTTCCATGGCCGGCTGCTAACAGAAACGCTTTCACAGTCTCATTCGCGTCTGTACTTCGATGTTGATAAACCGCTTGATCCCAACCCCGTCCGGGCGTCGCGCAGGCGCACCAAGGCACAAGAAAGAATCAAGAACTTATGAAAAAGGGATTGGCAGGGGGCGCTGTAGGAAGGGGAAGCTGGGGAAACCGGAAATCCGCGCAGGCGAACGAGCAGGGCGCTACCTATCGTGTCGATTCCCACTTCATTTCCGAAGCCTTCAACCGCGGATGAGAGACCAGGAGGTGCCACACCAACGCTTGGAAGGATTCCGTGTGCGGGGTCACGGTCTCAGAATCCACCACGGGGATCAGGACGCAGGCGTCCGCGACCTGCGCGGTGTAGCCGCCGTCGCGTCCGACGACGCCACAGATCGTCGCCCCCACCTCTTTGGCGTATTGGAGTGCACGAACCAGGTTAACGCTGATGTTACGTGCCAAATCTCCGCCGCCCACCGAGAAGACGAACACCATGTCATTGGCTTTTAGCCGGCTGCCGCGCAACCAGTTCACGAACGAGGTCTCCCAGCCGTCGTCGTTGACCCGAGCCGTCAGTTCCGAGACATTGTCGGTCGGCGTATAGGCTTCGATCCCCGTGATTTTGCGGAAGTCGTTCACGGCGTGCGAGGCATGCCCTGCCCCACCACCCACCCCAAGGATGAATAACCTCCCGAGCCGTTCACGCAAATCCACGAGCCGCTCTGCCATCTTCTCAATGGCTTGCTGGTTGAGCTGTTTGAGAATAAGCGTGGCTTCTTCGATGTAGCGCTTGGTGTAATCCATTGTGGCTGTCCTGCGCGAGTGACTTTTGAAATGGCATCGCGCTATACCCATTGAAGCAGGGGTCCAAAGTCGCCGTGCTATGCACGACTCTGCGTGGGTGAGCAACCCTCCACTGGCATTGTTCGAATCGGAAAAATCTCCGCAGATTGGCCTGTGATTTCTGTGCGAATGAGTTGGCACGCTTCCCATAGATCTCTTGCCACAAAGGTTGGACGCACATCATGGGGCTGGGCAAACTGACAGATCTCACACTTCCAGCGGCCGATGAAGATGGTTCTGCAACCCGCGCGTTTTCCCGCCAGCATGTCGGGGATACCGTCCCCAACCATGTAGCATTCTGACAGCGAAACCTGCAGCTCCGCGGCGGCTTTTACGAGCAGGCCGGTCCGGGGTTTGCGGCAATGGCAACGGCGGCGCAAGGAAGGCACCATCGCCTCAGGATGGTGCAAACAGTAAAAGATCCGGTCGATATGCGCTCCCGCAGACTGGATCTGCGCAAGCATGGTGCGGTCGAACCACTTCAGCATTTCGGCTTTCAAGTGCCCTTTGGCAATTCCCGGCTGGTTGGAGACGATGGCAACACGCAAGCCCAAGTCATTCAGCAGGCGGATTGCTTGCGGGACACGCGGCAGAAGGCGGAACTGCGCGCGGGTAAACGGCGCGTCAATCACCCCTGCATCTTGATGGTAGACCAGAGCGTTGATCACGCCATCGCGATCGAGAAAAACTGCCCGGTAGCCCATCGCCGCTGCCACCACAGGCTTTACCGCGGATTCTGCCTTTCGGTGAGTCCCGCTGAACTCACCCGGCCTAGAGGTGATAGCCTGCTTTCCGCGCGTCCTCATAGAACATCTTCACCGTGTCGAGCGAATACTCGCGTAGATCCTTTCCGATCAGATCGAGCTTTCTCAAGATGTCGGAAGTCGCCGTGATGATGTGGCAGCCGACCGCATCGGCCTGGAAGATGTTCAGCAGTTCGCGTGGGCTGGCCCAAATCAGCTCGAGGTTCGGATAGGGGCGCAGCAGTTCGACCGCCGCGGCCATCAGGGGCACGGGATCGTGCCCGGTGTCAGCAATGCGCCCGGCGAAGATGGATACCTTTGCCGACGGCCCATCCGCCAGGCATTCACTGGCTTCCCGGACCTGCTCCAGCGTTAGCAGCGCGGTCACATTTACGCGGACTCCCGCCCGGGCCAACCGGCCTAATAGGTCGCCGGAGAATTTCCCGTGGGTATTTGTGATGGGGATCTTTACCAGGACGTTTTTCCCCCACGATGCAATCTCGGCCGCTTGGCGTTCCATTTCCCCGAAGTCATCGGCGAACACCTCGAAGGAAACCGGACGATCTGGTATCTGTTGGATAACCTCCTGGGCGAACGCTCGGTAGTCGGCGACGCCCGATTTTCGCATGAGCGTCGGATTCGTCGTGAAGCCAGCGATCAGCGGATTCGCGTACATTTCGAGCATGGTGGCCCTGTCCGCACCGTCGGCATAGATCTTGACGTTCAACCGCAACGGGCTTCTACTCTCCGCCGCCTCAGACGGGCCTTGGCGTATCAGTGGTTCAACCGGCGTTCCAGAAAAGATCGCCATGGTAGGTCTCCTTCCGAATAGCTTGCTGCTCGTCGAAGCGGAAATCTTGAGCGGATCGCAGAGGTGCGTTACGCGTCTTATTTCTCCCCGAAAACAGCAGGTTGTCTCGGGGACCTCGTGAAGCGCTGCCAGATCACCAGAGGCAGTTGTGCTTAGGCAGTATAACTGGCCTTTAGAGTGTTTGCGAATGATGAACCGTCTAAGTTGGTAAACACTCTCATGCTGAAAGCCCCGTGACCGCAACTCTCCATTGCTCCCGGTGGTTCTGCCGCTGGATATGTGCCAGCCGACCGTCGCGGGAGACTACGTCGAAGATCACTTTGCTGCCCTCGAAATCAAACCGGAAATTCAATTGACGTAATCCCGCCCCGCGCATCGCCTCCCGTAGCTGTGACGTGTTCTCTTCGCAATAAAGCGTCAAGAAGCCGCCCCCGCCCGCTCCCGAGATCTTTCCGCCAATGGCGCCGTTGCGCTTGGCCAACTCGTACCAGGCGTCAATCTGCGGATTGGTGATGCCCTCGGCCAGCCTCTTCTTGGCTTGCCAGTGGATATCCATTAATTCTCCGAAGCGGCGCAAGTTGCCGTCGACAATCGCGCTGCACGTCTCGATCCCGATGTCCTTGATCTCCCGCAGGCTTGAGACGACGACTTTGTCGTTCCGTTGGGTCGCCGAATCCTGTTTGCGCAAGATGGTAGTGGCGTCACGCATGTCTTGCGTGTAGAACATCAGGAGGTTGTGTTCGAGCGCCTCCAGCACTTCGACCTCGAGCCCGAGCCGCGTCACACGGACTTTGCCGTCGGGGGAGATGTCCAGTATCGTGAGCCCGCCAAAGGCGGCCATGTACTGGTCCTGCTTGCCGATGGGCTTCTTTAGGAGGTCCAGCTCGATATGGCAGGCCTCTTCGGCAAGTTGCTGGGGACCCACCGGATTCTGCGTGAGCGCGTGCATGGCGTTCAGCAGCCCCACCAGATAGGCGCTGGAGGAGCCCAGGCCGGTACCGGCGGGAATATCGGCAATGGAAACAATCTCGATTCCACTGGTGATACCGAAGTGCTGCAACGCCTCGCGCGCCAAGGTGTGCTCGACTTGGTCGACATGCTCGACCTGTTCGGTTTTGGTGTATTTCACCCGAATTTTGTCATCGACAATCGGCGTGTTCACGTTCAGATACATATATTTATCAAGCGACACGGCGAGTATGAATCCACCATGCTCCCGGTAGAAAGAGGGGAGGTCCGTTCCGCCTCCGCCCAGCGTTACACGAAAAGGGGTTCTGGTAATGATCACGGGTAAGCTCTCCTCCTAGCGAGCTGTGTAGTAGCTTCTGACAAGTATTGGCAATGCTTGGCACGATCTAGGTGCTCTTCGGGCCAATGCCGCGTCTGGTCGGTGGTGCTTCTCTCGGAGATAGACTACCGCCAGCCACGCGCCTTCGCTTCTTGCCTGCCGCTAGTGGCAGCCGGTTGCGGCATGAGCGCGCCCACCGTACTGCGAAAAGGGTCCGCGAGCATCTGCATCCTCTACACGTCCCTGTTTTCGACAGCCTGAAGCACTCGTTCCCGGATGTATTGAATGGACCGCCGCAACCCTTCGTGGATATCCACCTTGGGTTGCCAGCCAAGCTCACGCCCCGCCGTGATGTCGGCCAGCGTCACCTGGGCCTCACCCGGGAGGTCCGGCTTGTAAATCGGCTTAAGGCCGGTTTGCAGCAGATCCTCCACAAGCTGGTAGATCTCGTTGACGGAGAAATTCACTCCTGTGCCGACGTTGAAAACCCGCCCATTTGACCGCGGGTCATCGAGCAGGATCAAGTGGAAATCGTTCACGTCATCCACATAGATAAAATCGCGGCGCTTTTCCCCTGTTCCATAGATAATCGGCCGTTCTCCGCGGAGCATGCGAATGATAAACGCGCTCATTACCGGCGGGACCACTCGCCGCCAGTCCTGTGCCGGGCCGTAGACGTTGAAGTAACGCACGACGGTCAGGTTCATTCGGTAAAGTTCCCGGTAGCTCTCGCAGAACGCGGCACCGCCGTGCTTGCTGACTGCGTACACCCCGACGGGCCGCACCTTGTCCTCGCGCGTGGGAAACTCATCGATCCCCTCGTACTCTGCGGAAGTGTCTGCATAGACGAGTTTCGGCACTTTTGCCTGCCGCGCGGCTTCGAGCACGTTCAAAGTTCCCACTGTGTTCACTTCCGCCGCCTCGAGCGGCTTTGCCAGGCAATCGGTTAGCGAGCTTTTCGCCGCCAAGTGAAATACGGCGTCCACCCCGCGGAACAACGGATAGATTTCCGGCTCGCGAATGTCAATCTTGTGAAACTCCGCCCGCGCATCGACGTTTTCGAGCGTTCCTGCACTCAAATTGTCGATCCCGACGACCGAATAGGCTCGGTCGAGCAGATGCTTCGCCAGGTTGCTGCCAACGAATCCGGCTACGCCGGTCACAATCACACGTTTTTGCATCTTCAGCTATGGCCTCCTTAAGGTGTCAACGGATCTTCCAAACGGGGGTGCGCAGGGACACTATCTCAGTACGCGCCCTCGGCCCGCAGGACTTTCCAGAACGTCTTGGCGGTGATCCACAAGTCCAACCAGATCGACCAGTGGTCGATGTAGAACATGTCCATCTGAATTCGCTCCTCGTGCGTCGTCAATTGCCGCCCCATCACCTGCCAGAAGCCAGTGAGCCCTGGCTTCACGGAAAGGAGCTTTGGAAGGGCGGGGCCGTATTTCTCTTTCTGCATTTGCATAATAGTCCGCGGGCCCACCAGGCTGATGTGCCCGCGAAGGATACTGAAGAAAGAGGGGAACTCGTCGACGCTGTATTTTCGGAGGAAACGCCCGATGCCTGTCACACGGGGGTCCCTTTTCAGCTTGCACTGGGCCTCAAACTGGCTTCGGAGCTCAGGGTCACGCTCGAGTATCTGGTCTGCGTCGACCCGCATAGTTCGGAACTTAAGGTAGTAGCGGTCGCTCCCGTCTGGCCCGACATAGGCGCTGCGGTAGAAGATCGGCCCTCCGTCCTCGATCTTGATCAGCAGTCCCACAATGGGAAGGACAAGCACCGTGATCAGGCTGCCGATCACCCCGGCGAAGATGTCCACACAGACTTTAACGCGCCTCTGTAACTGCCGGGACCAACCTGGAACGGCAAAAAACCGGAAGAAACCCGAGAATTCGTCCAGCTCGAAATTGAAGTCGGCGGTAGCAAACAGGTCCGAGTACACTTCGACGTCGACGCCTCGCGCCTTACAGCGACGAAGAATCTCCCCAACTAATTCGTGCGAGCCTGGTGTCGTACTGGGTAGGCTGACCACGACCAGTTGCACGCGTAGTTTTGAGACTGCTTCGTCCCATGCGGCAAGAGCGTCGGATCTGGTCCGGCCCGAAGCTCCGGGCGAGCGCCCCCCGCCGAGTCCGGAAGCGGGGATAACCCCCACTATCCGGTAGCCCTGATGCCGTTGGACGGAAAGCAGGTTTTCGAATTCGGCCAGCTTTTCCGTGCAGCCCACCCAAAGGGCTCTTTGTTGCGCAATCCCGCGCCGCCACAGCGTCCCATAAAGGCCTTTAAGGCCCAGGCGGAATGAGGGAATCATCGCCAGCGCCAGAAAATACCAGCAAACGAACAGATACCGGGAAAACCCCAGTTCCTTGAAAAAGGCGAAGTTCGCACAAACCAGTGCGAGAAAGGAAAGCGAGACGGCGCGGAAGGTGATGGCGAGTTCCTTTTCCGGCCTGCGCAGGTCCGGGCTCGCGTACCCCTCCGCGAGATAAAGGATAAGCAGCAGGAAGGGCAAATAGAACAGTTCGTAGCCCGGCGGGCTCATATTGGCCCTCGGAATCTTAAACAGCCTCTGCATTGCGATCAGCGAAACCCAATTGGAAAGGGCTACCGCCGCCGCATCACAGGCCAGGAAAAGTAAGCGCTTGATGCTGCTTCGGCTGAGCGCGTTGAAAAAGCTTTCGCGCCGCGTTCTGCCTTCCTCTGGCGTAGCGAGCCCCGCCAGCCTCTCCTCGATTTTATTCCCTTCGACAGTATTTACGCCCATTTGCCTCACTCGGTGGATAGCGCTCAGCTACACTCCAGCCTGGCCGGTCACTAACGACGAGCTGCGTACCCGCACTCCGTTCAACGCGCGATGCTCCTCAAGCCTTTCCCCCACAAACCTGTTCATCTTTTCCAGGAAGTGCTGTTTATCAAACTGTTCCGCATGAGCCCGAATGAATCGAGGAGAAAACTGCGGCTCAAAGGCTTCAAAGGCACGAATCGCTTCCACGAGCGAATCCACCGTCTGTTCATCAAACAAGATTCCCGTCGCTCGCTCAGGCGGCACGCCTTCGTCCTGACAGGCGCCAACCACCGTCTCTCTCGCACCGCCCTGGCCAAACGCGATCACTGGCCGGCCGAACGCCTGTGCCTCTACAGGAACCATTCCGATATCTTCTTCTCCAGGAAACAACAGGGCCCGGCAATGAGCGTACTGTTCGTTCTTCTCGGCCTCGGCGACTTCGCCCAGGAACTTGACAGTGGGGCCAGCGAGCTCTTTCAAACCCCGGTATTGCGGGCCAACTCCCACCACGCGAAGCGGTCGCCCGAGTCGCGCACAGGCTTCCACCGCCAAGTCTGTACGCTTATAGTCAACCAGCCGGCTAACAACCAGATAGTAGTCCTCGGTGTTGTCCGCCACGTAACCCGCCCTCACATCGACGGGTGGATGGATCACGAATGCCTCACGACGATAATGTTTCCGAATCCGTGCGGCCCCATTCTTCGAGCTTGCGGCGAAATAATCCACCCGAGCCGCGCTGGCCAAGTCCCACAAGCGCACGTAATGAGCAACCGCCTTGAATACTGACCGCGTCAAGCCGTTCATGTCCTTGCCCTTCGTATAGTCGTGATACATGTCCCAGATATACCGCATGGGCGAATGACAGTAGCACACATGGAGGGTGTCGGTGGGCGTAATCACTCCCTTGGCGGGTCCGGATTCCGAGCTGATGACCAGGTCGTATCCAGTCAGATCGAATTGCTCGAGCGCGTACGGGCACAGCGGCAGCATGTGGCGGTGATACCGGTGGCTCCCTGGAACACGTTGCAAGAACGATGTGGTTACGCGGTGCGGCGCAAAGCGGGCCGCAACTTTCTCGTCCGCCACGAGGGTGAAGAGGTCCGCTTGCGGGAAAAGGTCCAGCAGAGCGGAGATTACACGTTCACCCCCCGCATAGGCGAGTAGCCAGTAGTGAACTATGGCCACCCGCAGCCCGGGCGCCTCATTCAACCTCGCCTTTTGATCATTCACAATTTGCCTCTCACGTCATCAATCCGTAACCATCACTCGGTCGGGCCTGTTCACTCGGAAGCCTCCCAGGGGACAGCGACTCGTTAGAGCCGGTGATAAACGGATCGCGTTTGCTCGGCCATCTTGCGGAAGCTGAAGCGGGCGGCGCGGGCCGACGCCGCATTGCGCAGGTCCTGTTGCAGGTTGAGGTCATTCGCAACCTTCTCTATTGCCGTGGCTATCGAGGCGACGCTATAAGGATCAACGAGCAACGCGGCGCCCTCTGCAATCTCCTCCAACGACGAGCCCAATGACGTGATTACCGGCGTGCCGCAAGCCATGGCCTCCACAACGGGCAGTCCAAACCCCTCGTAAAGCGACGGATATATCATGAACGATGCAGCGTTATAGAAGAGCGGAAGATCGTTCGCCGGAATGTAACCGGTAAGGACAACTTCTCCACTGAGCGAATGATTCCTCATCGTTTCAAGAATTCCATTATAGAGCCAAGCCTTCTGGCCAACAATCACGAGCTTATGGACTATCAGTTCCTTCTGCTTTAGCTGCGCGAAGGCCTCCAGCAGTCGGGGAAGGTTCTTTCTGGGCTCAAGATTCCCCACATAAAGGATAAAGGATCCGTCGATTCCGTAGGCTTCCCGCAGGCGATCCTTTGCTTGCCCCGCATCCATCGGCTTGCAGTTTTCAGCAGGCCCTGGATAGGTTACCGTAATCTTCTGAGGATCGAGTCTATAGATCTCAACAAGGTCCCGCTTGCTTGACTCGGAAATGGTGATGATGTGATCCGCGCGTTGGCACGACCACGGCATGAGAAGTTTCATTTGGGCAAGAACCCGGCGGTTAAAGAACTGCGGAAACCGCTCGTAACAGAGGTCGTAAACTGTCAGCACCGAGCGGCTGCGCAAGAGTGGCGGCAAGGAGAATTGGGCATGGAAAATGTCGAAGCGCTTAATCCAACTTTGGAAAGGGTAAAAGAACGCATACCGGACGGGAGGGATGGACGACGGGATGCTTCTGCCTTCAAAGCTCGGATTCGATTCCAGGCCTTCCACGCCTTGGCCTGAGCTCAAGTAAACGGCGTACTTATCCCCGTTAGGTTCCAGAAGTGCCAAGTTTTTCACGAGATTATAAACGTATGTTTCCGCCCCGGTCCTCCGGCCACCGATTTGGTGAGCGTCGATCGCTATTTGCATGGATAGTGGCGAGTTGCTGGTAGATTGTGATATGGCATTGAGCAGTGCTTTCCCAGGAATATTTCCCGGCATACGTGCGACGTCACCTCTCGTCATGGCGAGGTTGCGTGTGCAGGTATAAGCACTTGGAGTGCGTGCCCTCTTAAGGAGAACTGTTCTATACATCCGCGCATAATTAAAGGGACATAGGTTGCCCCTGTATGGCATACTTCTCGCCGGAGGAGTAGCCATGGTTCCTCGCCTGCTGCGGTTGCATCCCTTGACCTATCGCCGGTTGA
>JBEKLF010000238.1:0-13267 GCA_050010335.1 Terriglobia bacterium | reverse complement strand
ATCGGTGGTTTCGGCAACGACGGCTCGCGCTTTCGAGACGAGTTTCCAATCGATGTGTCGTGGTCTTGACATGCCGCAATTGTATCATTTTTAGTCTCATCTTGAAAGCGAGCTAGAATAAGCTGCATTCCGGTGTCTTATTTCAACGCCATCTCACACGGCCAAATGACGGTGGCCGAGTGGATGGATTTCGCGGTCGAGCTGGGGCTGGATGGGATTGAGTGCGGACCTCTTCTTGTTGAACCGTTGGGGCCCGTTACGCCCGCTGAATTCCGGCGGCTGGCCGAGTCGCGGGGTCTCGAAATCAGCAACTACACTGGTTATTCGGATTTCTCCCACCCGGATCCCGAGGTGCGCAAACGCGAACTCGCCGGCGTGTTCAAGAACTTGGAGATCGCTGCGGAGATAGGAGCCCCGTCCGTGCGGGCGCTCACCGGTCAACAGTGGCCCGGCGTGGAGCAACATGCCGCTATCCAGTGGGTCATCGACGGAATCAGGCGGGCAGGGGAGCAAGCGGATCGCCTGGGGTTGCGTCTCAACATCGAGAACCATACCAAGGCAGCCACTTGGGAGCACTTCGATTTCGCGATTCGGGGGGAAGTCTTTCTGCGGGTCATGGAAGGGTTGCAGGACGCGCCGGTGGGCGTACAATTCGATATCGCCAATCCCCTGGTGGCTGGCGAGGATACCCTCCAGTTGTTCGAGTGCGTGCGGGCCCGCATCGGCTACGTCCACATTAACGATGTAGGGCGCGTGGGCGCATTCGAGTTCGTACCCATTGGAACAGGTCTTGCGCCCATCCCCGAGGTTCTGCGGCGACTGCGCGCACAAGGCTACGCGGGTTGGTTGGGCATTGAGGAGGCCAGCCGGACCGGGCGGCAGGGATTCTACCAGGCAGTGCAATATACCCGGCAAACTCTTCAGACATCGGGATGAAGGGCTGCCCTCAACCGGATGACCTATGGGGAAGAATCTCGGGAGCAGAATGAATCAGAAACTTAAGGGGATTGATCTCCGTCCTCGAAGGCCAGATGGCCAGGAGCAGGCACGCAAGCCGGACTTTTGAGCGCAGGGCATTCCGCTGGGCCAGGAAGGGAAGGAAGAAACCATGGCAAACCATACTTATCTCGACTGGGTGATTGGGCAGACTCCCACCAAGTGGTGGCACGATTCGGCGGAAGCGGCGGAGTTGCAAACCGGCTTAGGGCGCGGCGCCGTGGGGGTGACGACGAACCCATTCCTGGCAAATCTCGCTTTGGTGCGGGATAGGGAATTGTGGTCCGCTGCCATCGAGGAGGTGCTCGCCCGCCATCTGCCCGCCGAGTTGAAGGCCGAAGCCCTGATGCGAATTGCCGTGTCGCGCACGGCCGAGAAACTCCTACCGCAATATGAATCGAGCCGTGGGCGAATGGGGCTGGTCTGTGCCCAGGTCAATCCTTCGCTCGCCGGCGACCGCGAAGCCATGGCAGCCATGGCCAGACGTTTCCATGGTTGGGCTCCCAATATCGCCGTCAAACTCCCGGCCACCGGCGCGGGTCTTGATGTGCTGGAAGACTGCGTGGCGGAGGGAATAACGGTTACGGCCACCGTCAGCTTTACGGTTGCGCAAGTCGTGGCAATAGCGGAGCGGCATCGCGCCGGAATGCGGCGGGCGCGCCAGAGGGGCAGTGAACCCGGAAGGTGCTTCGCCGTCATCATGATTGGCCGCCTGGATGACTATCTGCGGGAAGTTGCCCATGACCACCAATCCGCTGTAGTGGAGTCGGATATTCGCCAAGCCGGTTTGGCCGTAACGAAGCGCGCTTACACGATCTATAAGCAGTGCGGTTACGACGCAGTACTTTTGGTCGCCGCACTGCGCGGAGATTACCACTTGACGGAGCTGGCGGGCGCGGACTTGGTGATGTCGATCGCTCCTGCTTACCAGGAAAGCTTCGTGACCAAGGACTTTCCGCGCGAAGAGCACATCGAGACGCCGGTCCCCCCGGAGGTCGTCGAACGGCTTTCACAAATTCCGGAGTTCGTTCGCGCCTATGAGCCCGACGGCATGACACCGGGCGAATTTGTAAGCTTCGGGCCGACCCAACGGACCCTAAGCCAATTCATTGAGGCTGGCTGGAAATTGATGGAAAGTTACCACTGAGTACGTGCCCGGCAACAACTCACGGGGAACACCCCGGGGCTTGGAGCACCATGCCGGGAATTGCAGAGTCCAATTTCCCTCACTCCCTTGGTGCAGAAGGGGAGGGGTTGACCGCTCTTAACGAAGGAGGATTCATGTCACAGATTGGATTTATTGGTTTAGGCATTATGGGCAGGCCCATGTCCCGAAATCTTCTCAAGGCGGGGTATTCGCTGGTGGTGTATGACCTCCGCCCTGAGCCCGTTGCAGACTTGAAGTGCGCGGGGGCAATTCCGGGGGCGTCTTGCAGTGATGTCGCAGGCCAGTCGGAGATCATCATCACGATGCTGCCCGATGGACCCGATGTGGAACAGGCAGTCCTGGGGCCTGAGGGCGCGCTCGCCGGTGCGCGTCAAGGGTCGGTCATCGTGGACATGAGTTCCATAAGTCCCCTGGTGTCACAGAAACTCGCCGCGGCCTGTTCCCAGAGGGGCGTGGACTTTCTGGATGCGCCCGTGAGTGGAGGAGAGCCGAAAGCGATCGAGGGGACGCTGGCGATTATGGTGGGTGGCACGCCTGCTGCCTTTGAGAGAGTGCGGCCGGTGCTGCAAAAAATGGGCTCGGCAGTCACGTTGACGGGGCCAGTCGGGGCCGGCAACACTACCAAGCTGGCGAACCAGATCATCGTCGCGTGCAACATCGCTGCCATGGGGGAAGCGTTAGTCTTGGCGACGCGCGCCGGATTAGATCCCGAAGTCGTCTTTAATGCCGTGAAGGGAGGATTAGCGGGGAGCATTGTGCTCAATGCCAAGGCGCCGATGGTCATCGCGCGCAATTTCAAACCCGGCTTTCGCATTGCGCTGCACGAAAAAGATCTGCGCAATGCGCTGCTCGCCGCCGAATCCACCAGGGTTTCCCTGCCCCTCACCAGCCTGGTGCAACAAATGCTCATCGCGCTGATAAACGAGGGCAAAGGAGATCTGGATCATTCTGCCCTTGTCCAGTTTGCTGAGCGAATGGCCGGCGTTGAAGTGAAAAAGGGGGCGGCCAAGTGCTAAGGCTCAAGCGAGGCAGGGCGCCAGAATGTAAGGATGTTGCACAGAATTTTGCCGTGGATTTAAGTATCCGTCCGGCGAACCCATGTGAGGATGGCCAGGGACTTGCCTGGATGGAAAAGGGATGTGGGCCGGAATGGGCCTGAGAGGCTCAGAGGTTGGAGGACGCCATCGACAGAATTGAGGTGGTCCAGAATGCATCGGTGGTGGCTTCCCAGACTGCTGAGATGGCTCCTGGCTCACGGGCGGTTTTCGAGACCACAATCAACTTTCCCCAGAGCGGGTGGCTCGCGGCCCGGCGGATGGATTGGCAGAATGGTTATCAGACTCATACCGGAGCGGTTTTCGTCATTGTCCATGGACAACCCATTCGTGCCAGTGCCAGTGATGCAGAATTCTTCATCAAATGGATCGACAACCTAATCCAGCACACTTCACCAGGCGGAGCATGGAGCGCGTATCTTTCCCATGACCGCGAGGCGGCTCAAACTCGCTATCGAAAAGCCAGGGAGATATATGAGGAAATAGCTCACGAAGCGCAAAGCCAGGCTGCGTCCAATCCATAAAGACGAAGTGGGCCGCACATGGAAGCGATTCGCTTTTGGACCAATCAAAGTGAGGGTCTTCTGAGGGCAACCCCGCAGGAGCTTATGACTAAGAATCGAATAATTTGCTTCCTGATTCCTCTTAATTTGTGGGGGTTCAGTTTGATGACCGCTCATCCATTCTATGGGCAATCCCCGGCAAGACCGGAGCCGCCTGATTGGGTTGCGAGCGTGGCGAGCCGGGTGAGGGGTCTTGACCGAGCTTTTCGGAGCAGAAACGCGGATTAGCCGCGGGCGCCGCAATCAGGTCAAAATAGCAGGGGGTGGGCACGATGGGATCTACTTTCGGGGTTTTAAACCAACGTTCGGAACGCCATAGTGGAGCCTTGATGCTCCTTCTGGCAATTTTATCCGTCGCTTGGGTTGCAAGCGCGCAAGATGCAGGTTTGCCCGCACAAATACCGCCCAGGCGCTCTTCGCAGATTCAGGATGGCTTCGGCCAGAATGTTAACTTGCCAAGAAACCCGTACCTGCAGTGGAACCGCTGGTGGTGGACACGCATGGCTGATGCCGGCGTCAAGTGGGCTCGCATTGGCCAGTACGAGGACAGTTCCGACATGACTAGTTGGGATTGGATCGAGCAAAAGCGCGGCGTTTATGCTGCCCCTCCGGGGCTGGATGATTACGTGAACTGGCTTGTTGACAACGGCATCAAAATCGAGATTCAACTGGATTATGGCAATCCCATGTATACGTCACCTGCCGGCAAGCTGCCGGATTCGATAATTCCCGCGCCGGGCTTTGTCAACTACACGCCTAACCGGAGTCTCTACTCAATTTTCTGGCCTCCCACAAAACCGGACCAGATCGCTGCCTTCGTCAGGTATGTTGGCTGGATGGTTCATCATTTTCAAGGGCAAGTCGAGTACTGGGAATTGTGGAATGAGCAGGACATTGGTTCCTGGAATCCCTCGCCGAATCCCGAACAGTATGGCCGCTTGCTCAAGGCAGTTGTCCTTGCCGTTCATGAGGCTGATCCCAACGCCAAAGTCATCTATGGCGGCCAAGCAGGGGTCAGCAGAGTCTTTGCGAAGCGTGCCCTCGACGCCTGTCAGTGCGCTTCCGGAGTCGACGTGTTCGCTTATCACGCCTATCCCGGTTTCGGGATGAACATGAATCCTGAGACGATGGATTACGGAGCTTTCGGGGACGAATCTCCCGCCAAGTTGCGCGAGTTGGTACGCCATTACCCGGGGATCCGGCCGGACATTCAGTTCTGGGACAACGAGTTTAATTCCATTCCAGCCTGGAAAGGGTCCGACGAATCCGTGCAGTCGAAATATATCCCCCGTGGGATGGTGTACGACCTTGCACATGGCGTTAAAAACTTCATCTGGGAGCTGATTGCGGCAACGGACGGCGACGAAGGCAACGATTTTGGCCTGATTCTCGGGCTGAGCTATTTGCCAACGGACTTTACTCCCCGGCCTGCCTTCCATGCCTTCGAGCATACCGACTGGCTTTTTTCCGACACCAGCGTCGATCCGTCGATCAGGATTGAGAATCCGGATATTCTTGCCTTACGCCGCCAGACAGATTTTCCGTTTCTGGCATATGGCTTTCGCTCGAGAACCGGCAAGGCGATAGTAGCCTATTGGGTGGCGGCGCACAGCCTGCCAGGTAACGTCTTCCCGCCGCGTTACTCCCCACTGACGATCAAAAATTCCGGAATCGAGCACCCGGTTTTGATTGATGTGGTGTCGGGCACGATGCAGCCATTAAGCTGGGAAAAGGGAACCACGGACAACCTGGCATCGGTGCCTATGCGCGACAGTGTCATGGCGATTGCCGACCGGGACTACTTTGACTGGGCCGTGCTACCGCAAGCGCCCAGTTCGCTGACCGCCGAGGCCTCCGGAGGCGTAGTGAGACTCACCTGGGAAGATCATAGCGGAAATTCCAGTGGGGTTATCGTCGAGCGCCGCATCGGCGATCGAGTGTGGGACAAGATCGCCAAGCTGCCTCCCACTTCCTCACAATATAGTGACGCGTCGGCTCCGGAGACCACGCTTGTTTCTTACCGGGTGCGGGCAATAAACGAGGCCGGCGAGTCCGCATATTCGAACGTTGTCCATGTCAAACGATAGGGAGAGAGCCAAGGAGGTGAACTATGAAGAGGAATATGACTCGTCGTGAAATGCTAAACCGGGTCGGGCAAGCTACGCTCGCGGCTGGCGTTTCGAAACTATCGGGAAAGTGTATGTCTTTTGTTGTCACCGACGACATCTTCAATGGACACAAGGTAGTCCTCGACAAGGAGGGCAAGATCATTCCATAGTCGGTGCCGGTTCGGGATGCTTACGACCACTTTCTCCGCGTGCGGCGGGAGGGATTTGACGGATATTTTCGTAACCACAGCCAGCAAAACTTGGCCCTCGCCGGTGATGCCGAAGTCGTACGACCCGGTTTCAGGCAATTTTGGCGGGTACCTCTACGGCGTAAATCTCGGCATCCAAGGCAAACTTGACTATAAAGCTGATTTCACACCATGAAAATTACCAACGTCGAAGGAATTATCTTACGCCTTCCCGAGCGGCAGGCGGTTGCCGATGGAACTCAGGACGATTTGCTTGTCCGCATCGAAACGGATGAGGGCATCGTCGGTTACGGCGAGGTTGATACCTCGCCGGAGGTCGGGAAAGCTGCCATCGACGCGGAGATGTCGCATGGCACTTGTTATGGCCTGCGAGAAGTCCTGATTGGGATGGACCCCTTCGACATAGAGCAGATCTGGGAGCTGATGTATCGCAAGACGAATTATTACGGCCGCCTGGGGGTCGTCATGCACGCCATGAGCGGCGTGGACATGGCCCTTTGGGACATTCTGGGGAAAGCCATCGGGAAGCCCGTCCACAAGCTACTGGGAGGAAGTTTCTGCGGGGATGTCCGCGCCTACGCCAGCATGTTGATGCCCGAAACGGCCCAGGAAGTTCGCGAAATGGCCGGCCGCTATGTCGAGCAAGGCTTCACTGCCGTGAAGCTTGGCTACGGGCCCCTGGGCAAAGATGTGCGGAAGGACGTTGAACTCGCCGCCGCAGCGAAGGAAGCGGCGGGGCGCGATATTGAGGTGATGATCGATATCGGCCATGGATACACCTTGAAGATGGCCATGCAAGCTGCCAGAGAATTCGAGAGCCTCGGCATTTATTGGATGGAAGAACCTTTCCCCCCGGAGGCTATCGCGGATTATCAGCGCCTCTGCGATTCCACCGCGCTGCGGATTGCTGCTGGAGAACAGGATGTGGGCCGTTGGACATTTCGCCGGCTCATTTGGGATGCTCACCTCGACGTGATTCAGCCTGATATTTCCAGGGTGGGTGGGCTTTCGGAAGCCAAGCGAATTGCCTATATGGCCCACGAGGTTAACCGCGTGTGTGTTCCCCACGCGTTTCGAACCGGCGTTTTGGTAGCCGCCTGTCTGCATTTGATTGCAGCAATTCCGAACTCAGCCTTTTTGGAGTTTTCGGTGACGGACTCGGCGCTCCGCCGCGAACTCTTGGTCGAACCTTTCAAAGTTGTGCGGGGGCGTGTCACTGTTCCGACGAAGCCGGGGTTGGGGATCGAGATTAATCCGGAGACTGTGAAGAAATACGCAATTCTCAAAGGGGTGTAATGATGAGGTATGCGAAAAGCTTCCGCCCGGCCACGCGGATCAATCGGCGTGGCCGGGTTGCATCGTTATCCGCTTTGGAACTTGAGAACAAATGGTTGAAGATCCGAATCCTTCCAGAGGTGGGGGCCAAAATCTACGATTTGATCTGGAAACCAACCGGAAAGAACATTCTGTGGAATAACCCCAGGATCGTTCCTCAGCCCTACCCCATTGAGAGCGAATTCGATAATTATTGGTGTGGGGGATGGGATGATGCTTTCCCCACTTGTGATGAATGCGCGTTTCAGGGACAACGCTACCCGAGCCTGGGCGAATTGCGGTCCCTGCGATGGAAGGTGGAGTCGGCGCGCCGGCAGGGCAGCGACGCCGTGGCGCAGCTCTCCGCCTTTGGGCCCATCAGTCCGGTAAAGGCAGTGAAGACAGTAACGATTGAAGGTCATACTCCCGTTATCCGGATGCAATACAGGATCGACAATCTGGGACCCATGAGTATTGACTTTCTTTGGGGAACACATCCCGCAGTGGCGGTCACCGAGCACACGCTTCTCCGCATTCCCGCCAACCACGGAATTGTGGCGCAGTGCACTCAGCCAAACTGGGGAAAAACCGGGCAGCACTATGACTGGCCGATTCTGGAAGCTGAGGCGGGCCGGATGGAAATGAACAAGGTCCGAGGTATCAACGCCAATCTCTGCTTTGGCCATTACCCCATCGATCTTGAAGATGGGTGGTATGCCATTGAGGACACTTCGACAGGAGAGGGATTTCTTTTGAGATTTCCGCTCGGCCAATGCCTGTGGCTGTGGCTGAACTACGGCGGATGGCGCGGTCTTCATCACGTCATCCTCGAGCCCTGGACAAGCGTTCCGGTTAATCTTGCGCAAGCTTACGAACAAAAGACGAGCCGATCCTTGAAGCCGGGCGAGGAGTTTGCCGTGGAAATAAGGGCCACCGTGTACCAAAAGCCCGAGACTTGGAAGGAGGCTTTAGGACGGCTGCGATGATGGGCAGCTCGCAAGGTCTGATAGGTCCTCAGCACATCTCGCGAAAAAGAGGCAAAGCATGAAACTTGAAGGGCGAGTCGTAGTCATTACCGGATCCGCTTCCGGCATCGGCCGGGCCAGTGCCAGGGAGTTCGCCAAGGAAGGCGCAACGGTGGTGGTTGCAGACATCAAAATGGCGGGGGCGCAGGAGACGGTGAAGCAGATTGAAGCCGCGGGGGGCGTGGCACTCGCGGTCGAGACAGACGTGGCAGCGCCTGAATCCGTGCAGGCTCTCGCTAAGCAAACCCTGCACTCGTTCGGACGCATTCATGTGCTGTTTAACAATGCCGCCATTCAGGTTAACAAGACTGTGGAGGAAACTACGGTGGAGGAGTGGAACCGTGAAATCGGTATCAATCTGGGAGGAGTCTTTCTCTGTTCACAGTTGTGCATGCCCCATTTGAGGAATACGAAAGGTTGCATTATTAACATGGCGTCGGTAAATGGTTTTTTTGTTGAGCCCATGTGTGCAGGATATTGCGCCACGAAAGGCGCGATTATCGCGTTGACCAAGGCGATGGCCACTGATCACGGGAAGGACGGCATACGTGTCAACTGCATTTGTCCCGGATACATCGATGCGGGGCTTGCCTGGGGATACTTTGAGGTCCAGCCGAATCCGGCGGAGGCCTGCGCCGCAGCCGGTAAGCTTCACGCGCTCTGGCGGATTGGGCAACCCGAGGAGGTGGGTCGCGTGGCAGTGTTCCTGGCCAGCGATGACGCATCATTTATGGCCGGTTCGTCCGTAGTCGTGAGTGGTGGCATAGGCATTGGGCTGCCTCCCACCGCATGAGGTTTGTTGCGCGTCCGCAGACCTCCTGACCGGCGGACTCATGGAAGACGACCAGTTTGCGACTGGTAAGATAAGGGGAAGTGGATGTGCACCCCCAACTCTCCTAGAGGCTGAGCCGCCTTGAACTTCGAATTTGGAAAAAACCTGTGACTCAACCTTCGAGCCAAGCTCAACCTAGCTCAGCGGCGCCCCTGCCCCGCCTGCGCCGAGTCCTGACCCTGTGGGATCTAATCTTTTATGGCATTGTGCTGATCATGTGTCAGTGGCGGCGAAAAAGGGGGCCATTTCGGCGCCGACGTGGACCACCATTCCAGTCTTGAGCCTTTCCCTCTTGGCGGGAGGGTTTGCTCAGAACGGCCCGGAGCAGTCAAGGGCGCGCCGTTGTTGGGCGCGGCGAAGCGAACCCTTGACGGCGAGGACCGTTCTGCGACCATCAGCCAAGAGGGAAAGGCTCCCACGCGACCGGTCCAATCGGAACGCCGAAATGGCCCGCCACTGGACCGCCACTAACAGATCATGCCCATCGCGCCAGTTCCGATGTTCGGCATCGCTCAGGTGCTTTCCCAAGGCCACTTCGTCACGACGATTTTGATTGCCATGATCGCCATGATGCTCACGGCCGTCAGCTATGGACGGATGTCGACACTCTACCCCACAGCGGGCTCTGCTTACACTTATGTCGGACGCGGACTCAACCCGCACTTGGGTTTCCTCACGGGCTGGGCCATGTTTCTCGATTACCTGATCCAACCGCTCCTGAACGGCATTTTTGGAGCGCTGACCATCCAGCGTTTTGTCCCTTTTGTTCCATACGCAGTGCTGGCGGCGATTTTCGTAGGAACCATGACCTTATTGAATTTACGCGGCATCCGCACTACGGCACATGCCAATATCGTTCTCCTCACCATCATGTGCGGTGTAATTGGCGTCTTCATGGTCCTGGCAGTTCACTACCTTTTCCGTCTTGAGGGATGGCCGGGGGTTTTTTCCTTCCAGCCCTTTTATGACCCGAACACTTTTAACCCTCGGGTGATCTGGACAGCCACTTCCTATGCCGCACTGACGTACATTGGGTTCGACGGCGTCACGACTCTCGCGGAGGATGTGGAAAACCCCAAACGCAACGTCATGCTAGCCACCGTGCTGGTTTGTCTGTTCACGGGCGTCGTGGGAGGACTGGAAGCTTACCTCGGACAACGAGTTTGGCCGGATTTCAGATCTTTTCCCAACGTCGAAACGGCCTTCATGGATGTGACGCGCCGCGTGGGAGGGCCGCTGCTTTTCCAGGCCATGGGCGTCGTGCTGGTTCTCGCCACGCTGGGAGCGGGGCTGACCGGACAGGTAGGTGCTGCCCGTCTGCTCTTCGGCATGGGCCGCGACAACCTTATCCCGCGGAAACTTTTTGCCTATCTTGGCCCCAAGCATAATACCCCTACCTGGAATATCTGGTTGATCGGAATTGTGGCGTACATCGGGACCCTGTTCTTTAGCTACGAACAGGCTGGGGAGATTCTGAATTTTGGCGCATTCCTAGCGCTTATGGGAGTTAACTTGGCCACCTTTTGGCAATTCGCGATCGTGCAAAAATCCAGCCGCAAGCGTCGATGGCTTGCTGATGTTGTTATGCCTCTCATTGGTTTTGTATTTTGTCTATGGATATGGTTGGGACTAAAATTGCCCGCCAAAATCGTGGGCGGGGTATGGTTTTTGGCGGCATTCATTTACTGCGCCATCAAGACTCGCGGGTTCCGTAATCGGCCGATCATGATCGATTTTAGTGAGCCGTAAACAGCGAAAACCCGGAGGGCCCCCACACTCGGGTCACCTGAAGGGAATGTGGCACAGAATGGTGTATTTGGAAAACCGAAATAGGCAGCACAACAAACTCGGACAGGAACCGCTGTGAATTCCAGAAGTCGCTTTGACGGCCGGGTGAAGAGCCGGTCGGGTCCCCAATGATTCAGAACAACGTTGAGGTCGTGAAGCTTATGCGCGAAAACCTGTACGTGGCCGCGGTCTGCGACATCCTGGATAGCCTGGGTTATCGCAACCAGGCCATGCACCAACGCTTACGCCCCTTGTTGCCCGATCGAAAGAACTGCGGTTTCATGGGCCACGCCCGGACCATCCGCTGGATGGAAACCGACTACGTTCGGGAAGATAACCCTTACGGACTCGAGATCGAGGCGTTGGATTCTCTCAAGCCCGGGGAGGTGGTAGTGCATTCCACCGACTACGCCGGAACCAATGCACCCTGGGGAGAGCTGATGAGCACTGTGGCGAAAAGAAACGGCGCGGTGGGATGTGTGTGCGACAGCCAAATTCGCGACTGCGACCGCATCATCGAACTGGGATTCCCTGTTTACTACACCGGGATTCGGCCTCTCGATTCCATGGGACGCGGAATAGTTATGGCATATGACGTCCCCATCCGTTGCGGCGACGTGCTCGTGAAGCCGGGCAACCTGATCTTCGCTGACTTTGACGGCATCGTGGTCGTACCCAATGAGATTGAAGAAACGGTTTTGGAGCAGGCTCAGGAAAAAGTGCACAAAGAGAATCTTTCCCGTAGAGAACTCTTGGATGGCAAGTCGCTCCGGGAGGTGTACATGAAGTACGGCGTCCTGTAGGGCCATCTACTTCGAGACAGGAAGTTGGCCCAAGATACATTTGGCGCAAATTTAAGAGTTGTCCATCCTGGCGTATTGCGTGACGACCATGGCTGGCGTTGGAGGTGTGCTCATCCGTCTTTCCCAGTCCGCTACGCGACCCGAGCTTTCCGATTGGTTTCCAGGCGACGCCCCCCGACCATCGCGCGGTCGGACGTGGCCGCGCTAACGAAAATGAAAGCTTACCGAGCTGGAGCTTTTCGAGATGAAGACGAACAACCTTGCAGTCATCCCCGTTTTGTCCGATGTCCGCAATAGCGAAATCCAATATCCTCCAAAAGATTTCCCTGTCCCTCGCCAAAACGCAACAGTGATGCATTCGCTGAAAAAGAGGCCACCCTAAGACTGGAGCCTTGGCCCGTCGGTTCTGTGCCTGGTCTCGGGTCGTGATGTGAATCGGGCCGGTCGAGCATTTGGGCCGACTTGGTTGTTGGTCTTGAGGTACGAAACAGCAGGTCCAAGCAGTCATCTGTTACGCAGTGCGCCGTTCGTAGCGATGGGGGAAACCGCCGACCTGCGGGATCTCCAGCCTCCAGACTCCGGCCCCTGCACAACGCGTGTCGCCGGGGCGCCCTTGGCTAAGGATAGGTGAGTTCTCGATCCCAGATAGTAATCGAAATGGCTTTTCAGGTTTCGTCGCAGATGCTTCTCTCCCAGCCCGATCATGTGATCCAAGCACTCACGCCGGATGGAGCCCACCAGCCTTTCCGGGAAGGGGTTTTGCCAAGGGCTCTGCAGGGCCGTCAGGACCTCGGTGATGGCCTTATCTCGGAGGCGGTTCGGGAAACATTCGACGTAGGGCTGGCCCCGGTCGCGGATCAAATAGCGCGGCGCCGTGCCTTCGGGGAATGCTTCCAGGATTTGCTGAGCGGTCCAAGCCGCTGTCGGATGTTCGGTCACATTGAAATGAATGACCCCACGCCGACGATGGGCCGGAACCACCAAAACGAACAGCACCCGAAAAGTGGCGGCGGGCGCGGTAAAGAAATCGATGGGAACCAATTGGTTCAGATGGTTAGCGAGGAACGCCTTCCAGGTTTGAGAAGGAAGGCCACGCTTTCTGCGCAGGGGTCGCGACACGGTTCGTTCCGAAATGTGAATATCCAGCTTGAGCAATTCCCCGTGGGTGCGGCCGGGAACCAGCCACGTGCGTGGCCCGCGTGAAAAGAGTTGCCCAGCTTTCCGGGCCAGAAGGCATCTCCAGCCCGGAATCTGGCACACAATACGCACACAGGTCCAGCGGAGACTAGCCTGAATTTCCACGGACAACCATTCGCCTAAGTATTAGGCCGGCTGTTAACCGATTTTTCAAGGGACACTGGCAGAGCCGGATTAATCTATTGGTGCGCTGATAATTATGGTTGAAG
>JBEKLF010000237.1:0-13281 GCA_050010335.1 Terriglobia bacterium | reverse complement strand
ACTTGGCGAGGTCCTCTTCCAGTCGGCTTGGCCGGGGTCAAAGGCCCAACATCCGACTCAATGAGACCAAGGCCGGCAAAGGGTAAAGACTTGGAAACCTTATCTCCGACGGGCTCCTAGCGGACGTTGGAGCGTCCCGCTCCCGCCAAGAGCGCGCGGCCAGGATCCCCACGCTACGTCCCGGGAATCGCCACTTTCACTTTTGGGGCGGACAACCTGGTTCCACGCGCATCTTTTCGCTCCCCTTTCGCAACGGCGTTGCGTCGGGGATAATGGAATCTTGAGGCACCTGTGAACCCGAACCTTCGCGAAAAATCGGAAGCCCTGCCCGCGCAGCCGGGCGTTTACGTCTTCAAGGACGAGAACGGCAAGCCTATCTATGTGGGGAAGGCAAAATCCCTGCGGGCGCGGGTGCGTTCCTATTTTCAGGAATCACGCTCGGCGGATGACAAGCGCGATCTCATGCTCGACGCCGCCCACGACCTTGCGACCATCCTGGTGGATAACGAACACGAGGCGATGGCGCTTGAGAACAACCTGATCAAGCAGTATAAGCCTCGCTACAACATCCTGCTGCGCGACGACAAGTCGTATCCGTATATCAAATTCACCGCCTATGAGCGCTTTCCGCGCGTTTATGTGACGCGCCGTGTGAAGAAAGACGGTTCCATCTATTTCGGCCCGTACTTTCCCGCCAACCTCGCCTATCGAATTGTGGATTTCATTCATCGGCACTTTCGCGTGCCTTCATGCTACGTGGACCTGACGCGGTCTCATGCGCGGCCGTGCTTGCAGTATTACATCAAGCGCTGTTTGGGGCCGTGCGTCAAGACGCTGACCACGCCGGAGCGATTTGCGGAGGCGGCACGGGACGTTCGCCTGTTGCTCGAGGGCCGCGAGAATGACCTGGTGCGTAGCCTGACCGCCCGCATGGTGGAGGCTTCCAGCGCCCTTGAATTCGAAGACGCGGCCCGCTATCGCGACCAGATTCAGACGATCGAAGAACTTCGCGAGCGGCAGAAAATGGCGGCAAACTCCGGCGAGGAGGCTGACATCCTGGGTTTCCATCAGGAAGGCGCGCTGGTGGCCGTCAATCTTTTTCACTTGCGTGGCGGACGCGTGCTCGACCGGCGCGAGTTTTTCTGGGAGGATTTGGAGGAATTCAATCCGCCCGAATTCTTCTCCTCACTGCTCAAACAACTCTACTTGGACCAGCAATACTTGCCGGGCGAAATTCACACGCCCGTCGACTTCGACGATCGCGAACCGCTGGAGGAACTGCTCTCCGAAAAACGCGGAAGGCCCGTCCATGTTCTTACCCCGCAGGCCGGGCGCAAGCGTGCGCTGGCGGAATTGGTGGCGCGAAACGCCCGCCACTCGTTTGAACGGCGCTTTCGCATTTTGAAACCTCACGCACGCGAGGTGCTGGAAAGCCTTAGCGAAGCGCTGGACCTCCCTAAGCCGCCGAACCGCATCGAGGCCTTCGACGTTTCCCACATCCAGGGGACCGATATCGTCGCCTCCATGGTCGTCTGGGAGGCCGGGCAGATGAAAAAATCCGACTATCGGAAGTTCATTGTCAAGAGCGTGCCCCAGAACGACGATTTCGCCAGCATGAAGGAGGTCGTGGGACGCCGCTACCGGCGGCTGCAGGAGGAAAAGAAGCCCTTTCCCGACCTCGTGCTGATCGACGGCGGCGTGGGCCAACTTCATGCGGCGGCGGCGGCTCTGGAAGGGCAGGGAATTATCAACCAGGCCCTCGCCAGCATTGCCAAAAGGGAGGAGATTCTCTACGTACAAGGGCGCGAGAATGAGCCCGTCGTGCTCGACCACCACTCCCCGGCGTTGCACCTGATTCAGCAGATCCGGGACGAGGCCCATCGCTTTGCCGTGACCTTTCACCGTGCCCGGCGCGCCAAACGTGAAATCACCACCGAACTGGTGCAAATCCCGGGTGTGGGGGAACGGACCGCCCGCAAACTCCTCAGCCAGTTTGGAAGCTTAGCCAAGCTGCGGAAGGTCTCACTGGAGGAGTTGGCACAAGTTGTGAAGAGGTCCCAGGCGAAGCGGGTATTCGAGTACATGTCCAACGAAGGACGAGAAAATACATAGTCCGTCTGGACGGTCTAATATATAATTGCAAGAAAAATTAGAATATTATTCTTGTGCTGCGTTTTTGATGGTGATAGATTAGGAACTCTGGAAGGAGGTCTATCATGGCAAATTGCAATGTCGCAACCAAAGTGGCGTATTTTGTGGCCGGGGTCGGGATTGGGGCCGCCGTTGCCCTGCTCTTCGCGCCCCTGTCTGGAGAAGAGACAAGGAAACGGATCATCGAGAAGGCACAAGATGGCAAGGATTATGTCGCCTCCAAGGGCCGCGAGATCCGCAAAGAGGCGGAAGATCTCGTCGATCAAGGTAAAGAACTGGTGACCAAGCAAAAGGCGCGGCTGGCGGATGTCTTGGAATCCGGCAAGCAAGCGGCGCGCGAAACCTTTGCACGCTAGCACAATGACGAGTGACAAGCCGGCAAGGATTGAAGTTCGAAATCGAAAGTGGCAGCGAGTTTCCAATTTCGAGTTTCGCCTTTCGTCTTTCGCTTGCGCGTCACTTCTCGCTTAGGGGAGGATATCAATGAGTGAAGAAAACGGTGGATCCCAGGTGGGGTTCTTCCTGGCTGGTTTGGGAATCGGTGCGGTCATCGCTCTGCTCTTTGCCCCCCGTTCCGGAAAAGAAACCCGGGACATGATTTTGCAGAAAGCGGAAGAGGGCAAAGACTTCGTGAAGACCAAGGGCGAGGAAATCCGCAAGCAAGCGGAAGACGCGGTGGAAAAGGGCAAGGACCTGGTAAACAAGCAGAAAGAGCTGCTCTCGGCCGCGCTCGAGGCCGGCAAGCAAGCGTATCAAGATGAAAAGTCCAAAGCGAAGTAAGGCGCCTGAGGCGGCTGAGCCTCATGTGAGCGAACCATGGAGCAAAATACTGGCCTGACCGTGGCCTTGATTCTGGTCGCGATCGCGGTACTGATGCAGGCGGGGAGCATGCTGGGGATTTGGCTGGCCATCCGCAAGATTCCCGGGCAGATTGAAACCGTGCGCTCCGACATCAAGCAGCGGATCGATCCGCTGACGCAATCGACCCTGGAGCTTGTCAACAACTCGCGCGAACCCCTGCGGACGATCACCGCGAACCTGGCGGAAATCAGCACCATCCTTAAGGACCGCACTTCCAGTGCTGATGAGGTGGCCGCCGAACTACTGGAAAAGAGCCGGTCACAGATCGTCCGCGTTGACCGGATGGTTTCCGACTTGGTGGAGAAGGTTGAGTCCACCGCGGACTCTGTCCAAAAGGGTGTGCTCGGCCCCATCCAGGAAGTCTCGGCGGTGGTTAAGGGCGTGCGCACCGGCTTGGAGTTCCTGTTCTCGCGCCGCCGCGTGACCAACGTGAGCGAAGCGACCCAGGACGAGCAGCTCTTTATCTAGCGGCCACGCGCAAGGCAGCCGGCGCGGGGATGGTGCCCGCCCGATAACGCGCCCCGCGGCGCGAGCGGTGCATGTTACCCAACGGGGGCCCCAAAAGCATCCTTCTGGCGGTAATCATAAAATAATGCATATCAAAATCAGATATCTCTCACTTATGGTCGGCCTCGCTCTGCTGGCCATGCTAGCGTGCCTCACCGCTTGCAAGCAAGGGGCGAACGCGCCTGTCGCCGAAAAACCTGCCGCCCAGCAAACGCCGGCGCTGCCGACCGCACCGGGGTCCGCGCCGGAGATGGGCAGCGCGCCCAGCCAGGCCGCAGGCATTGCCTGGACGGTTCCCGCGGGGTGGGAAGCCGGGCCCGCGCGCCAGATGCGCGTTGCCACTTACCGCATCCATGCCATTGCCGGCGATCCGGAAGACGCGGAGTGCGCGGTGTACTTCTTTGGAACGGGTCAAGGTGGCACGGTGGATGCCAACCTCGAACGATGGGCGCATCAGTTCACCTCGCCCGATGGCCAATCCCCCGCCCCGCCGGCCAAGATGGAAACACACATTATCGCCGGGCTGAAGGTTTCAACCCTCACAGTTTCGGGAACCTATCTGGGTGCGGGGGGGATGACCTCTCAGGAGGAAGTGAAGAAGCCCAACTTCCGCATGCGCGCCGCCATCATTGAGGCCCCGGAGGGACTGGTCTTCTTCAAGCTCACCGGCCCCCTCAACACCGTGGCCTCGCTCGAGAACGATTTCAATTCCCTGCTCGGAAGCGTGCATCGACAGTGAGAGCGTTCAACTTGCCAAATCCTCCGGATTGGGTGAACGCTCCAGAGTCCGTTGCATCTTCGGAACCTCTCATGCGGCAATAGTTACGAACTTAAGAAAGCGGCGTTTGCACCCACCCGTTTGTGTTAATCTGGCCTTGTCATGATGCCCGAGGTAATGCCGCCCCCCACGAATTCGAAGCGCGTGCAGGCATGGGTCTATGCCGTTATAAACCCTGTCATCGAGAACCTCCGTCGCGAAGTTTTCTTTCTAGCTAAGGGAAACATTACTTGGCAGGGCGACACGAAGAAGTGCGAGTACATCCGGCCTATCTGCGAATATATCCAGTACTCACAAATGCCCAACTACGAGGATTTCTTGGCGGATCCGTTGAATCTTGGCTTCAGAGAAAAGTTCGAGGAACATGACGGCGCGCTTTCTGCGGTGGAATCGAGTGCGGCTGAGTTTGCTGATGGCCTTATTCGTTCAGACCTGTTTCAGAAGCAGGTCAAAGATGCCCTGGAACAATACCAGTCAACTGCTCGCGCCAATGGCCAGTACCTCTATCTCGGGAGCCTCCCGCGGGCTGTGGCAGCATTGCTCGTCAATCGGATAGACGTTCTGCCGCACCATTACGGGACGCACGACTTTTGGGAGATATACAGGAACAACTTCGAACTTTTCCGTGAGGGTACATCCTTTCAGTCCGTCAAAAGGGCTGCGGACGCACTGATGGCCGTCTCGGCCAAGCTCCTGCTCTGTCTGGAGAATCATCGACAGATGCTCTGTCGCACTTACGATATTCCCGCTGCGCAAATCCCGTAGATAAGAGTAATAGTTTGGATGCCTTCATCGTTTGAGAGAGAACATGGGCGCGCGTTGCTGATTCTCGATACAGGTCCGATTCGAGAGTTGGTGCTCTTCCATGCTGTTTATCACTTCAAGTTCCAAAGGTTGAAAAGCTACCTGCAATTCATTCGCAGTCCTGAATCTTACGACCAATGCGGCAACTTCATTCGCCCGTTCAGGAGAAAGACCACCAGCGCCTCGGTTGTCTGCGAGATCAACCACTGGATCAGGGAGACTGAGCCCACCGGCCAATTGAAGCTCTGGAATCGTGTTTATGATGAGTTCAGGAATATGGGAATGGACGAGGACGTCGTGAAGTTGCTCGACATGGACAGCAGTTCGGTGGCAAGGTCTGGTCCTGTCGATGTGAGCTTGCTCGAAATCGCAAAGAAGCAATCCGGCCTCAGTCCCATTCTTCTCACGATTGACCGCCCCTTGCAATGCGAGGGCCAGCAGGCAGGACTCCGCGTGCAACTTATCCAAGATCTTCTGTGCTGATTGAGGGTTCAGTGAGGCGCGTTCGAAATCACGCCTGCCTGGTATCGCTGGTTTCGGTGCGGCCCAAGCCGTGAGGGATTGAAAGAGAAGGAACCCGAGGACCTGCTCACTCCACCTGCGAAATCCATCCGCCGCCCACCACCTCATCACCGTCATAGAACACTGCAGCTTGGCCCGGCGTAATGGCACGCTGCGGTTCGAGGAATTCCACGGAAGCATCGCCGTCCGCGTGCGCCTCCACCCGTGCAGCGGCGCCGGGGTGGTTATGGCGAATCTTCACGTGCGCATCCACTCCTTCGCCCGGCGCGAGGGGGCGGATCCAATTCACCTCGCGTACCCTAAAGCGGCTGCGGAAAAGGTCGCGGTCCTCTCCCACCACCACGCGATTCTTCGCCGGGTCGATGGCAATTACGTAGAGGGGCGCGCCTACTGCCATTCCTAATCCCTTGCGCTGGCCCACGGTGAAGTTTTGAATTCCCTGGTGTTCGCCCAGAACGCGCCCGCCGGTTGTGACCACTTCGCCTGCCGTGGATTCCGGCTGGCGCTGCTGCTCGGCCAGATAAGCGTCGATGAACTGGCGATAGCTTCCCGTAGGCACAAAGCAGATTTCCTGACTATCCGGCTTCTCCGCCACGGGCAGGCGCCGGGCGCGAGCAATGGCGCGGACTTCCTGCTTGGTCATTCTTCCCAGTGGAAACTCGGAGTGCGCCAACTGCTCCTGCGTCAGCCCAAAGAGGAAGTAGGCCTGATCTTTCGAACGATCGATACCTCGCAAGAGTTGGTAACGCCCGGTCCCCGGGTCGCGCCGGATACGCGCGTAGTGGCCGGTAGCGATGCGCTCCGCACCGATCTGCCGCGCCGTGGTGAGGAACTGCGCGAACTTGATCTCCGTATTGCACAGGCTACACGGGATGGGCGTTTCTCCCGCCAGGTAGCCCTCCACGAAGGGCCGGGCCACGGTGGCTTCAAACTGCTTTTCGAGGTTGACGACGTAGTAGGGAATGTTGAGGAAGTTGGCCACAGCGCGCGCATCGTAGACGTCGTCGAGCGAGCAGCAGCGCCCGCTGGCATGGCCGCCCTCGCCCGCCTCCTCGCCCAACAATTGCGGCAGGCGGCGCTGGTTCCAAAGCTGCATGGTCAGCCCCACCACTTCCGGCGATGTACCGGAAGGTTGGGTCGAATTGTTCTCTGCAAGCAGAGCGGCAGCCGTCGAGCTATCGACCCCTCCGCTCATTGCTACTGCTATGGACATTGATCTCAATACTCCTTGCCAGTGACAAGTGACGAGCAACCGTGTACGAAGTCGAGTTTATTATGGCCCAAGCCGATGCTACGAGTTCAGCGGCCTTCCAACTTCCTTCTCAAGGCATTGAGCATGCGCCGAAGCTCGCGCACCAAGGCAGTGGCTTCAGTTGTCTGGGCCTTCGAGCAGTAACCGAGTTCGCAGCTCAGGATAATCTGCGTGTTCAATTCTGCGACGGACCCTTCTGCGTGCGAGAGCAATTGGATAAACTCTCCAGTCGAATGCCGCGCTTGACCCTCGGCAATGTTCGAGGGGATAGAAACGGCTGCCCGCCGCATTTGGGACACCAGACCGAATTTCTCCTCACTCGGAAACGCCCTTGTAATCACATACACGCGCTTAACCAGCGCCATCCCCTTTTGCCAGACCAAAAGATCCTCGTAACCCTCCGGCTTCGGGGCGTTGACTGGTCTTTCTGTGGACTCGTCACTTGTCACTCGTCACTGGACTTCTATAGTGCGGCGACACAGCGCGCAATTGTTCCACCACTGCGGGCAGGATTCGGAGCGTGGCGTCGACATCCTCGTCGGCATTGAAGCGGCCCAGGCTAAAGCGGATGCTGGCGCGCGCCTGCTCCGGTCTAAGCCCTATGGCCGAGAGCACATGGGATGGTTCGAGCGACCCTGACGAACACGCCGAACCCGTCGAGCAAGCGACGCCGCGCAGGTCCATGGCAATCACAAACCCTTCTCCCTCGAGGTAATCGAACGTCAGGTTGGTGGTGGTGGGCACCCGGTGCGCGCGGTCGCCGTTCACGGCCACATACGGAACACTAGCAAGAATCCCCGCCTCCAAGCGGTCGCGCAGGGCCGCAACGCGATCGTGCTCTTCCGCCAGGCGCGCGCGCGCAATCTCCGCCGCGGCGCCCAGCCCCACGACCCCCGCGACGTTTTCCGTGCCCGGACGCCGGTCGCGCTCGTGATGCCCGCCGTGCAGGAGAGGCCGCAGTATCGTCCCCTTGCGGACGTAGAGCGCACCAACACCTTTGGGGCCGTTCAGTTTGTGGGCGGAAAGCGCCAGCAAATCCACGCCGAGTTTTTCCACATCCACGGGTATCTTTCCGATCGACTGCACGGCGTCGGTGTGAAAGTAAATGTCGCGTTCGCGCGCAATGCGGCCGATTTCCGCGAGCGGCTGAATGGTGCCGAGCTCGTTGTTGGCGTGCATCACGCTGATCAGGACGGTTTCCGGCCGCAGGGCGGCGGCCACGTCGGCCGGGTCGATCACTCCGCTCGAACCCACACGCACATAAGTAACACCAACGCCGCGTTTCTCCAGTGCCTTCCCAGTGGAGAGCACGGCTGGGTGCTCGATGGCCGTCGTCACCACGTGCTTCCGCTCTCCGCGCGCCGCCTCCACAATGCCGAGAATCGCGGAGTTGTCAGACTCCGTTCCGCCGCTGGTGAAGACGATCTCGCTCGACCGCGCGCCCAACAATCGCGCCACCTGCTCACGCGCTTTCTCCACACCCGCTTTGGCGCGCTGCCCGAACCAGTGAATCGACGAGGCGTTGCCGTAATCTTCCAGCATATACGGCCGCATCACTTCGAAGACCTCCGGCGCGAGCGGGGTGGTGGCGTTGTTGTCGAAATAAATCCTCTTCATTTTCCCTTCAGGAGGGTTGCGAGTTCTGCCCGAGAATTCAGCGTAGCTGACCGTCTGAGAGAAGTCAAACCACGGGATGGGTGTGCGGCATAAAAGTGAAAAAGTGGATGTAGCGCGGGCGTCCCGCCCGCTGTCGCGGGAGCGTCCCGCTCCCGCCAAGAATGCGCGGGCAGGATGCCCACGCCCCAGCGGGCGGGACGCCCGCGCTACTTCCGGGGGTTTCCGCATTCACTTTTATGTCGCACACCCTCGCGCGATCGCCTCAGCGGCCATCGAGTGATTGGGGATTGGCGACTTTCGAGACAGCGACTTTCGAGAATCTTGGCAAATTCGCGCGATTTGTGTAGTCTCATCGTGATGTCTTCCAAGCTGCAATACGTCGCGGGACTGGTGCAGATGTCGTGCTCCGAGAGCGCGGATACAAACCTGCAAAAGGCCGCGGCACTTGTCGAAGACGCTGCCCAACGCGGCGCCGAGATCGTCTGCCTGCCTGAGCTTTTCCGCTCCCAATACTTCTGCCAACGCGAGGATGTGGCGCTGTTCGATCTTGCCGAGACGGTTCCCGGCCCGACCACGGAAGCCTTGGGGAAAGTTGCTAAAGCGCGAGGGGTAGTCATTGTCGCGCCGCTGTTTGAGCGCCGCGCCCCCGGCGTTTATCACAATAGCGCGGCGGTGATTGATGCGACGGGCGAAGTGGTAGGCCTCTACCGCAAGATGCATATTCCCGACGACCCCGCTTACTACGAAAAATTCTACTTTACCCCCGGCGACTTGGGATTTCGCGCCTTCAACACGCAGGTGGGCCGCATCGCAACGCTGATCTGCTGGGATCAATGGTACCCGGAGGGCGCGCGCCTGGCGGCTCTCGAAGGGCCCAGCATCTTGTTCTATCCCACCGCTATCGGCTGGCATCCCGCGGAGAAAGAGCAGTTTGGAACCACCCAGCGCGACGCCTGGCGAACCATCCAGCGCAGCCACGCGATCGCCAACGGAGTGTACGTTGCGGCGGTCAATCGTGTGGGCTTGGAAAAAACTCCCACTGAGAGCGCCGGCCTGAAGTTCTGGGGTTCGACGTTCATTTGCGATCCTTTCGGCGTCGTCCTGGCAGAAGCCTCGACCGAGCGGGAGGAAGTCCTCCTCGCGGAAGTCAATCTGGCGCGCCTCGAGGACGTGCGGCGCAACTGGCCCTTCCTCCGCGATCGGCGAATCGACGCATACGCTGGAATCACCAACCGCTTGCTAGACGAGGATCCGTGGCGCAAACACTAGGGGCTGGGGATTGGGTACTGGGGGCTGGGGACCAGGCGCAGGGTTCTGGGCATTCGGTGCTGGGCACTGGGGACCGGAGTGCGGCTTTTTCCCAGAACCTAGAACCGAACTCGCAAAACCTGGAACCCAATCCCCAGCCCCCAACCCCTAGTCCCCAGCCCCTAAAGTGCTACCGCATGCCCGCCGAGTGGGAACCGCACGAAGCCACTTGGATTGGCTGGCCGCACAACCTCACGGACTGGCCGGGCAAGTTCGCACCCATCCCCTGGGTCTACGGCGAGATCGTCCGCCAAATCGTCCCCGGTGAAATCGTAAGGATTTTGGTCAACTCGAAAGCGCATGAGGAAAAGGCGCGCCGCATCTTGAAGAGGATCGGCGTGGACCTGACGCGCGTCGAGTTTTTCCGTTTTCCCACCGATCGCGGCTGGACACGCGACTTTGGGCCGATCTTCGTCAAGCGTGACGCGCCGCGTGCCCACGTGGCCATCGCGCGGTTCGGATTTACGGGTTGGGCCAAGTATCCGAACTGGCACAAAGATTGCCAGGTGCCTCCGCGCGCCGCGCGGGCGTTGCGCATGCGAATGTTTGACGCCATAGTGAATGGCCGGAGGTTTGTTTTGGAAGGCGGCAGCATCGACGCGAACGGACGCGGCACGTTGATCACCACGGAGGAATGCCTCCTCGATCCCGCCACGCAAATTCGTAACCCGGGCTTCAGTCGTGAAGAAATTGAAGCAGTCTTCCGGAAGCATTTGGGAGTGACCAACGTTCTCTGGCTGGGTAAGGGGATTGCCGGTGACGACACGCATGGTCACGTGGATGACTTGTGCCGGTTTGTGAACCCGCGCACGGTGCTTCTCTGCCGGGAAAAGAACCCGCACGACGCGAACTATCTTCCGCTCGAGGAAAACTGGGAACGCGTCCGTGACATGCGCCTGCAAGATGGCTCGAAGATCGAGGCGCTGCCATTGCCCATGCCGCCGCCTGTCTATCTGGACGGCCAGCGCCTGCCCGCCAGCTATGCCAATTTCTATATTTCTAACGCCGCTGTGTTAATGCCCACATTTAACGATCCGCAGGACCGCGTCGCTCTGGGAACGCTCGCGGAAATCTTCACCGATCGCCCCGTGGTGGGAATTCACGCCGGCGATTTGGTTTGGGGTTTAGGAACCTTGCATTGCCTCACGCAACAGCAACCGGCGGCCTATCGTTAGCTTTCTAGAGTTGTAATCAGTGTTGATAAACCACCCGCCAATTGCCGGCCAAAGGGATTCGGAAACAGCGAGCCGTTGATCGCGGGTATTCGCCGAGGGAAGATTCTTGCTTCGCGAACCTGCACGAAAGCCACTATTACAGGTAGGCCGTTTCACAGCCAAGTCCCTTAATTCGTCGGCCCCGCCCACTCGATAAAGGGTGGATTAATAAAAGTGGGGCTAATTCTGAGCTGTCAGGTCAAATTGAAACCGTTTTAACCTCGTGTGCTGGTGAAAAGCGATCACCTTCATATGCTGAAGCTGACCGACGACGATACCGGGGGCAATTCCCAAGCTCTGGGCAAATTGTTCGAGTGCCGCTTGGTCGAGTTGCCACACCTTCAAAAACTGGCGCATCTTACCCGGAGGTACGAGCACACTCGACGCAAATTCATGGGCCTGCCGCTCTTGTTGTTCCGTGCCTGATTGGTCCGAATCGTCAATGAAAACACGTCGTTTACCATGAAGGACGATGTGTCCAACTTCGTGGAAGAAGGCGTGCCAGAACTGATCGTCGCTCTTATAACGGCAACTCAATTGGATCAATGCCTTATCAGGAGTTAACCAGCGTGCCGCGCCGCAAACATGTGTCCCCGGCAGTCCAGCAACAAACACAACTGCAATGCCTAATTTCCGGCAGTGCTCGACAAGCTCCCTTTTCAATTTACCAACTGAATAGTTCGTCAGTTTTTTGAGGGAGTCCAATTCCGACCTGAGCCTAGTCTTATCGAATGGTTCACACGTTATTTTCTGGCCCTCCAACTCGCCAATGCGCAACCATGCGGCCATTGCACCGGGGGAGGTTGTAAACGCTCGTGATCGATGAAATGCCGCCTTTGGATTAAGCCACAGATGTCTCCATACAGTTGGATCTGTAACCCCAAAGAACCCGAGCGTTTGCGAAACCAGGTCTGCGGGATCCGATGAAGCCCGCAAACAACCTCTCTTGATGAGTTCTCTTATGGGCAGTTCTTTCAGCCAGTTAACGTACCCTTTCAGTCTTTCTCCTTCTCTTTGCTTCGCACGAAAGTGCTGAAAATTGCTCTCAAGATTATTCCAAAAGGAAGCTGGTACTCCCAGAACCTTTTCGAATTGCAGGGAGGTTTCTGGAGTAATAGCAGCCTTGCCTTTTGCAATCTCATTTATCGTTTTAAGCGGCCTCCCTGTTCTTGCTGCAAGGTCGGCCTGCGTCATCCCACACGTCTCAAGAATCTCGATTAGTGTGTCTCCAGGCGGGACGCCATAATCTGGTTCATACCGAAAATTGTCGTTAGTCGCCATGATAGTCAACCACCTCTATGATCTTTATCTTAGTCACATTGGCAAGATCAATTCCTCCATCTTTGAGCGTGGGGATCGGATCCTGGTTCGGCTCCAAAATTAGTCGAAACGGGTGGTCTGCGTCGACTGCAAACTGACCGGCGCGCTTCCCCTTTAAGGGATGAAGTTTCGCGGGCGGAATGGCAGCCATCACTTTCAGTGTTTCAGCCGCGGCAAGCTGCTGCAATCGACGACCAATCGTTCGGCCACGGTCCTTTCCCCAGTGCCTTATCAATTCCTTTTCCGAATTACACGCTTTTTCGAGTGAACGCGAGCAAAACTCGATGTCCATGCGACAGCCTTGCGATCCGAATCTGTATTAACACAATAGGTTAATATCCTTGACAAACTAAGTCAAGTGTTTTATTTACGTATAGGGTGCATAGATTTGGATGTGCGCTGGATCGGCGGGGGTTGGTCGGAGAACTTAGGAGTCAGACCCCAATCCCCATAACTGTGAGTGGCGTGGCGAGGCATAGCGGTGGGTAATTCGTATGAGTTACGCATTCACACCCCGCGGGCTAACGCTCTAGGTTCCCACTTGCAACTAGGAGGACCACGTGAACTACACTCCATCTCAATTGCGGGCCATCGCTACGATTGACCGGAATCTTCAAATAATTGCCTGTGCCGGTTCCGGCAAAACTCAAGTTATATCGCCGAATCGTGAAGATTCTTGAATCAAAAGAAACCGATGGGATTAGGCCAGAAAACATCGTTGCGTTCACGTTCACAGATAAAGTTGCGGGTGAGCTAAAAGATCGGATTCAACGACTTTGCATCGAACACCTCGGTACCGACGAAGGCCTAGCCGGAATGTTTGTAGGAACTATACATCCGCGCATAATTAAAGGGACATAGGTTGCCCCTGTATGGCATACTTCTCGCCGGAGGAGTAGCCATGGTTCCTCGCCTGCTGCGGTTGCATCCCTTGACCTATCGCCGGT
>JBEKLF010000236.1:0-13399 GCA_050010335.1 Terriglobia bacterium | reverse complement strand
TTGGCGAGGTCCTCTTCCAGTCGGCTTGGCCGGGGTCAAAGGCCCAACATCCGACTCAATGAGACCAAGGCCGGCAAAGGGTAAAGACTTGGAAACCTTATCTCCGACGGGCTCCTAGGCAATCCGCCTGCACCAGTCGACTTCGGGCGGCGGATTTTCCTTTCGCCACATCCAGCATGGCCCGGGACGAATCCACTCCCACTCCCGAGGTTGCCCCCGCGGCCATGAGCCACGCCAACCATCGGCCGGTGCCGCAAGCCAAATCGAGCACTCGTTTTCCCTTCAGTGGGGGAATCATGAGTTGAAGTTGACGTTCTTCCAGGGCAAGGAGAGGGTTTGGGTCACGGTCATAGGTCGGAGCCCACCGTTCATAGCCTTCCTCGACCGAGATGCAGTTTCTGTCCATAGAGGGTTCTACCATTTGCCAGAGCCTTCACCGGGCGATACCCGGGTGAATTCGTCCGAAGTTGAACTCACAAGCTTTCAGCCTTGGGCTTGCGCAGGTCGATCATTCGCTGCGCCCATCTCAATTCCCAAGGCGCAGAGTAAACTCCTAGTCGGTAGCGCCAGCGGCTGAGCGTTTTCAGAACCCACCGCCCCCAATCCGGAAGGCGGATGTCCTGCACGGTGGGCCAACGCGAGGAAACCACTAATTCAAAATTGTCCACCAACTTCTTCGTGCGCGGCCGCAGCCACGGGGTGGAGGGGTCCTTCTGAGTGGCGAAGCGCTGCCACCGGTCCGTGGCCCACTCATCAGGGGTCGCGGGGAAATGCATCTGCTTTTCAACGTTCCCATACATCCGCTCGCGTTGCGGCACCGGCGTATAGTGTTCAACCACGATCTCTGCATCAGGGTTCAGCTTTTTCAATCTGCGAACGAACTTGAAGCAGTCGCGAGTGTCCCCTTCCGGGTCCCGGGGATTGCCGAAGATGACTGAAAACTCCGGAATAATGCCGAAACGCCGTATGCGTGAGGCGAGAGCCAGCGTGTCTTCGACGTGCAGGTCTTTATGCATCTCCCGCAGGGTTTCGTTCGAGCCCGATTCAACGCCGAAGAAAATCATGGCGCAGCCGGAGCGGCGGATGGCTTCCCAGGTTGCGTCCGAGTAGCGCATCATGATGTCGGCGCGCGCCTCGCACCACCATCGCAGGTTCAGAGGCGCCATCCGGTCGACGAGGTCGCGGGCGTGGTCCTCGCGCAGGAAAAAGTTGTTGTCATAGAACTGCACGGCGTCCACGCCATAGGTCGTGGCCAGATGACGCAAGATCGCTTCGGTGCGCGCGGGTGATTCCATCTTCTCGCGGCTTCCGGAAAAAGTAACGACCCCGCAGAAGTTGCACCGGTAGGGACACCCGATACTGGCTTGGTGAACCGCCGTGCGCCGCCCGAGAAAAGTGGGCAGTAGGTATCTCTCCGCTGGAATCCGGTGGTAGGGGTACCAGGGGAAGGCATCAGGCGGTTTCATGGGGCGTTCAGGGTTATGGCAATGCGCCCCGTCTGCATCTTTGCAGGAAAGTCCATGGATACCCTTAAGATCGCGTCCCTCTCGCGTTGCCTCCAGCAGTTGCAAAAGAGTGTTTTCTCCCTGTCCGCGCACCGCCATATCGACGTAGGGAGCATTGAGGACCGCCTCCGTATAGTTGGAGGGAAAATACCCGCCCCAAACAATCGGAATTCCGGGATAGCGCTCCCGGACTTCCCGGCAGCTTTCCGCGGCGCTCACCGTTTGAGGGCCCGGCATCACGGTAACGGCCAGTAGCTCAACGTGCTTTTCACGGATCAGTGCGGAAAGCGTCGCTTTTGGGTTCGGGTCGAGATTGCCGTCAACGATGGCGTATTCCTCGCAGCCTTCCAGAACTGCCGCCATCGACAGAATAGAAAGTGGAAACCGCCGGCTGCGATATTTCGTTGCCTTCGGATTGTAGAGAATGATCATGTGCAGCTCGGAGCTGTCTCCGGTCCCATCATCTTGGCGTCGACGTTTGGCTTGGGCAGCTTGACCAGATTCTTCAAGGTACGATTGAGCCACACCTCGACCGGAAATTTGTAGACGTCGTGATCCAGCCGCCAACGGGCTGGATAAGCAGTCAAATGGCGAATGCCCTGCGCGATCCACCCCGGGCCGGTGGCGGCAATCGGAGCGCGGTCAAAAGCAATCCGAAGGTAATCCCGCATGGTCTGGACCCGCTGGTGATCCTTGCCCTTCAGCCATGGCAGAGTCGTATAGCGCGGGAAGTAGTCGACCCAACCCTCCAGCGAGGTGGGAATTTCTATTCCGATCTCCTTGGCCCGATGAAAAATCGGGGAGCCCGGATAGGGAGTGAAAATGTTGGTCCAGAATTCCGCCCCCGGGAAACGCCGGCAGACATCCATCATAAAGTTGATCGTTTCGCGGCGTTCCTTTGCACCTTCCCCCGGATAGCCAAAAATGATATTGAACGAAGGGATGATTCCGGCCTTGATGCATCGTTCCGTGGATTGGTAAATGTCTCCCAGGTCCTGAAACCCTTTGTTCATAAGCTTCATGACTTTCGGAGAGGCGGTCTCGATGCCCTGGCAGATCTGGTGCATCCCGGAGCGGCGCAGAAGGGCAAGCTGATCGATGGTCAGGCGGGCGGTCAGGTTGGTGGTCGCCTGGATGCTCCACTTGAAGGTGCCGCCGGCGCGGACCAACCCCTCCGCAATCCTAAGCGCTCGGTCGAGGTCGACCAGGAAGTTGTCATCTGCCATCCAGAGCAGCTCGAGCCGGTAGCGCCGCGTGAGGTCGATGGTCTCCTCGACCACCTGTTCGGGCGGCAAACAGTTCCACTTCCGGCCGTATACCCCCGCGTTGGTGCAATACGAACAATCGAAGGGACAGGCGAGGCTGGAAACATACATGGCCCAGCGCCGGCCGCAAACGCGCTCATAGGCGTCAAAGTCGGCCAGGTGGTAAGCCTTGGCGGGCATCTGGTCAAGGGTCTTCAGTCCGCGCTCGGAGGTGAAGCGGATTTTCCCGCCCTGCTTGAAGCCAATCCCCTTCACATCATCGAGCGGCGCATCGTCTCGCAGGCGCTCGATGATTTCCAGGGTGCTTTCTTCACCCTGCCCCCGCACGATGATATCGACGTATTCCGCTTCGAGCGTCTGAGTGGGAAGCAACGAAGGGTGCCAGCCCCCCAGAATGACGGGGAAATCCGGGTTCCATTTCTTGACCGCTTTGGCTGCGTCGACCGCGTCCTTGATCATGGGCCCCGTCACTACTGAAATCCCCAAGCAAAGAGCGTCTTTCACCTCGTCGAGTATGCGCTGCTTGTAGTCCGCATGGATGGTTGCGTCGATGATGCGGACTTCATATCCGGCCTGGAGCAGAGGGGTGGAAATGGCCAGAAGGCCAAGTGGAGCCGTGGCCTCGATGCTCGAAAAGGATGGAACAAAGAAGACGACCTTCTTCGGTTTTTTCACGCCCGCTCCCCCGTGTTAATGGTGTTCCGTCTCGAACCTCATCAGTATGAGCAAGGCGCTGTGTGAGATTGTCAAGGGCATGTCACGGGACTGCAAAAACCCAACCCCTTGGCACGTTTTCCGATACCCGGAATTGTTTACAAATGAGTGACAGGGTTCTGACACATCCCGACGGCAATTCGGCGAAGCTTATCTGCCAGGGGCCGGGCAATTCGAGAGTTGGCATAAATGGCCTCTCCCCACGTCGCCACGAGGATTGAGGGGATGAACTCACAAATCAGCTCAGGAGACTAGATGTGAGAAAACCCAATTTCTTCATTGTCGGGGCGCCCAGGTGCGGCACGACGTCGCTATGGACCTATCTGAAAGGTCATCCCGATGTCTTTATGTCGGCTGAGAAGGAACTCTACTTCTTCGACTCCGACCTCTGGGAGTGGAAAAAACCGGCGCCCTCGCCGGGGGAATACCTGAGTCATTTCTCCGAGGCTGCTGGCCAGAAGATAGTAGGCGAGGCGTCCCCGAGTTACCTCCGCTCGCAACGTGCGGCAAAGGGAATCAAAGCTTTTAGTCCCGGGGCACAGATCATCATCATGCTGAGGAATCCCCTGGACGTGATGCACTCGCTTCATAGCTCGGCTATTCACGGCTTTGAATTGATCCGTGACTTGGAAGCGGCATTGGAAGCCGACGCGGGGCGAACCGGTCGAGAGCGTATAGGTTATCGAGAGTTCACAGACTTCCCCGAGCAGGTTCAGAGGTATCTCGACCTCTTCGGGCGTGAAAATGTGCACACGATTATTTTCGACGATTTGAGGGAAAAATCTGCCGCCGTTTGCCAGAGCGTCCTGCGATTTCTAGAGATTCGCTCTGACTTTGCCGCAGAATTCCCCTGGATTAACTCGAATAAGCGTGTCCGGAACATGCGCCTGCAGACGATTCTGCGGCGCCCCCCCAAGGGCCTCCGCGCAATCAGTCGCGTCTTGGTGCCCCAGTGGCTACGGCCTCGAGTGCAGCAGGTTCTCCTGAACTCAAACCTGGTGGTCAGATCCAAGTCACCAATGGACCCGAAGTTAAGAAGGCAACTGCAAAGGGAATTTGAGCCCAAGGTAGAACAACTCAGCAAGCTACTTGGTCGCGATTTGTCAGGTTGGTGCGAACCTAGGGGGGAAGAGCGCGGGTTAGCAACGGTTGAGCACCGGAGAAATGATCGCGAGGCCGAGATAGGGTGGGGCCAAATGAGACGCTGACTGTCATAGACTCCTGGCCGCTTAGCGGGGTTAAGCAACCTGGGGCCGGGAGTAGCATGTTTTGGTCGTGGAACAAGGGTGGTGGATTGTGGTTAAGAGCGTTTTCAATTGGTTGTCGTGCCGGGGGATTGGTCTGGATCAAGACGTCCACACGCCGCTTCACTCGCACCACATCGTAACAGGTGCTCACTGCGTAGTTTCGACGAACTCCCAGGCTATTTTGGAGGCTGCCGGAAGCTTCTTTCGACAGGCAGTCGAACCCCAATCGCCACCTACCTTATCCTTACATTTCTGGGTCGATCCCGCCGCGCAGAATTCCCGGCCCTGGCCGCAACCCTTTTTTCGAGGGTTGGGGCATCTGGCCTATGCAGGTTTCGATAGTGAGAACTCACTACTTCTCGA
Organism: Terriglobia bacterium; assembly: GCA_050010335.1. Lineage (GTDB taxonomy): Bacteria > Acidobacteriota > Terriglobia > UBA7540 > UBA7540 > Bog-366. The sequence goes on along the minus strand of JBEKLF010000236.1, from coordinate 8,305 downwards.
CCTTCGCCGACGCAGTGTCCTCGGCCGATTCTCTCCGGCGATGGCCCAGGACGCTGACTATTGGCAAAGAGTCATACTTCCCACACTCGTCGGCCTGGCGAGCGACGCCCTCGGCGTCACGGTGATTCACTCCGCATGTGTGGAGCGAAACGGAGTAGGACTTCTTCTGGCAGGTGAATCCGGGGCAGGTAAGTCAACTCTCTCACTGGCCATGGCCCAATGTGGCTTCGCCTTCTTGTCGGACGACTGGACCTATCTCTCTCATGCTGGCGGCCAACTGGTTGCCTGGGGATTGGTCACACCCTTGAAATTGCTCCCCCATGCTGCGAAGTACTTTCCAGAACTGCGAAGCCGGGAGCCAGATGTGTCGCTCAACGGTGAAAGGGCCTATGAGGTCGACCCGGAGCAGGTGTTTGGCGTCCGCCGCTCTCTGCGCTGTGAGCCGCATTGGCTGGTTTTCCTTGAACGTCAGGACAAACCAGGGCACACCTTCGTCAGGATGCCGCCCCAAGCAGCCGCGATGCGGTTGGGGTCTGCTCTGGAACGATTGCCGCGTGAGTTGTCGCGGCTCCGCGAAACACAAAAGACAACCATTCGGAGTCTGGTGGAGCGCGAGTGCTGGGTCTTTCGGTATGGTGAAAATCCGGGGGCCGTTGCCCAGGCACTCGACCGATTCTGCGCAGTCTCTCGGCCCAAGGTGCGGAGGCGTATCGCTGCCAAGCACCGGCCACTTTTTGTGCGAAGAGCAGCAAGTCTGATAAGACGCTTCACTCCCACTCCGCTCGTCGCCGATCTCGGTGCTGGGGAGTGCGCCATCCGACTGGAAGCCAATAGCCCAACCATTCTTCGGCTGGTGGGGAATGCCCTCAATCGGGACCAACGAAATCAGCCGAGCCCCCCAAGGTTCTTATGGCGGCTCATCAGCGATCATGATGCCGGGGTGCACCTACCCCCGTCGGGTTTCTCGAGTGTCTCAGCCGACGGCATGCAAGTCGTGAACATGGGGCAGCGCGGTTTCATGGCCATGGATGCGGATGCGCGCTGTGCCGTGGGATTCCTGGCGAAAGAGCTTTTGAGAGATGGGCAGCGTTTCGAGAAGCTCGTTCTGGCCCGCCTTCTCTCCCTGACGGCAATGGCAATTCGTTGGAAGCCTGGCCAATCACCTAACGGGAAGGATGAGTGTCCCGGTCTGGTGGAGTCGACAAGATGAATCGTGCCCTGATCCAATGCGTCGTTGAATCTCTTCGTGTTACCGGTCCGCTCGAAGAGTCTCTTGCACGCCTGAAACCCTTCAGTGAACGGGACTGGCAACGGGTGCTCACTTGGCTTGATGAAAGCGGACTGGGGCTATACCTCCTGAAGCAATTACGCGACTCGAATTCGCTCGACGCGCTTCCCGCGGAGATTCGAACACAGCTCCAGCAGAATCTAGCCACCAACCGGCGCCGGCTCTCCATAATGAAAGAGGAGTTTGACTCCCTCAATCGTCACTTCACCGCAGCCGGCGTGGATTATGTTGTCTTGAAGGGTTTTGCCCTCATCCCGGAGTTTTGTCCCGATGCGGTTCTGCGGAGCCAATACGATTATGACTTTCTCGTGCACCGAGAGTCAGCCAGTGCCGCGCGGCAGGTTCTGGAAGCGCGCGGTTATTCTCTAAAGACCAAGAATCCTGGTTTCGAGAAGGAGGACGAGTCGCATTTCACCGCTCAGGCACTGACTATTCCCTCCTCTGACCAGAATTTCTATAGCCCGAACATTCCTCGCGCTGTGGAATTACATCTCGGCCTGTGGGAACCCATCCGGGACATGATCAAGGTAGGGACGCCAAAAGATGCGCTCAACCGAAAACGCCTTTCGAATTGGGAGAGCTTACGCTTCCCGGTGCTGGCAGAAGACGACTCCCTGATCTTTCAAGTGTTGCACGCCTTTCAGCACCTTCTCAGTTATTGGTGCAGGCCGTCATGTTTTCTCGAAATCGCGCACTTCCTGGCGAGGCGGCAAGGCGACATGGAGTTTTGGGAACGATTCCGGCTCCGGGTGGACGGTCACAGATCCTTGCCCCAGATGGTTGGGTTGGTTTTCTCGATGGCGGAAATCCTCTTTCACGCTCCGCTTCCACCCGAAGTCACTGCGTGGACGACCCGAACCCTCCCCCCCACTCTCTCCTTTTGGGTCAAGCGCCATGGACGAGAATGGGCTCTTGCACGATTTCCCGGCAGCAAACTCAGCCTATTTGTTCACCGCGCGTTCATTGAGGATCCGGAAATATGGAAAGAGATCGAGCGGAGTCGATTATTCCCCTTCCACCGAGCCCCCAAGGTTGTCGAGCCCCGCGACCAAGGCCACGCTTCACATTGGCGAGCGAGATGGGACCAAGGCCGTTTCGTTTGGTCGCGCCTGAAGTTTCACGTGGGTGGTTTGTTGACCTATTTCATGGAATTGCCTGCTTGGAAGAAGAACTTGCAGCAGGTTGAACGGATTGAAAACCGGCACCGAGCGCGCCAAGGCTTAAAACCGGCTTGACCCGAAGAAAGGTGGCCGAACCAGAAACACGGCACGCCCGCAGGTAAGTAACGGTCTATAAACATTGCCAACGTGCTGGGATGGCTCATGGTGTTGGCCTGGGGAACATTGCTCCTGCGAAAAGTAGAAGTGGAGGGAGCCCAGCTCAGACAATTGTTCGGCCGGGGCTATGAAGCCTACCAACAGACAACGGCCAAACTGCTACCCAGCATTTACTGAATTCAATCCGAACCACCAGAGAAGCACTGAAGACATACGCCGGATAGACAAAAGCACTTCACTCAAAGGCGCAAAGCCGCACAAGGCGCAAAGAAAGAAGTCGTTTTCCCTTGCGATTCTCTGCACCTTGGCGGCTTTGCGATCGATCGTTCTTTTCCCCACATTCTGGAGCTATAGGGGACTTCCGAAGCTTCAGTGGAGCAAATTCAAAGTGTTGCTGCCGTCATCCACGAAGACAACTCCCACCCACGGATCGAAAACCAATCCAAACAGCGTGCCGTTTCCGGGAGGGGGACCACCGGTGTTGTCCAGCAGCTTCTTGGCGATCTGGTGTCCATGCGGAGTGATCTCGGTAATGTAGCCATCGTCCCCATTGACGGTCAGAATATGTTGGTTGGGAGCCACGACGAGCCCGAGGGGATCGTTCAGGCTGCCTCCCGACGTAAGCGTCACGCCGATGTCTGCCGAATTCGTGCGCCCGAGCGCGTGGGGGATCACCGCGATCCGATTGTTCAGGCTATCGGCAACGTAGAGCACGCGAGCGTTCTCCTGCCCGGCACTCTCACCATCGCTGTCTTGATCACCGTTCCATGCCGGACTGAGGCCGACTCCGGTCGGTCCGATCACGAGCGCGGCCGGGTCCGTGCGTTCGGGGAAACCCGACCCCACCACGGTCATGGACTCAATCCAGGGCATGCTCTTGGAAGAAACCCCAAGATCAATCCGCAGCACGGTGCCCTGGTTCACAACGCTTCCCCCGGCCGCAACCGTACCATTCAGCACATTCGTGACGAACAGTTTTGCCTCGTGATCCGTTTCGTCCGCGGTCATGTCCCAAGGGCCGTTGATGAGTGAGCCGAAAAATGTCTCGACAGGGGTGCCCGCACTGTTGAGAACAATCAGGCACCCGGCTCCGATGGTGTCCGGCATGCCATCGGTGGTCGGGAGGCTGCCGACGATGACCCATCCGCTGCGCAGGACGACCAGAGCCGTTGTCAGACCGACTCCGCCAGGGCATGGACCGGGCAGGGTTGCGGGGTTAATCTGGGCAAAAAGGCTAACGGACCCGTTCGGCGCCACTTCCACAATGGTGGTACCCGTGCCCTGCAAGTTCGAACTGGCGTTGAAGTTGCTTACCAGAAAGTCACCTTCATACAGATTGCCGGTAGTACGCTCCACCCTGGCGAGACCGTAGGGGTTGATGTCACCATTCGATGGCACCGTCGAACCTATGGTGTTGATGGCGGTGAGACCTTGCAGAATTGAGCCATCATCAACCGCGAAAGCACAAACACCTGGCAAGACAAAAGCCAGGACACCCACTAAGCTAAGCACACGAAAAGCGATATTTCGCTTTGTCATCTCATCCTCCTTTGTCAAGACTAGAGTCCTCACGGCGCGTTCCCCTGCCGGGTGGCCATCCATCACCGGCGCAGCGCCGAATAATTCGAGGCGCCGTTTTGGAAGGAAGCCCATCTTGTGCCTCCTATTCGGCGGGGGCCCGAGTGCAGGCGCTGGTCTCCAAACACGTTTCTACCGTTGGACTTCAAAAGGTTACTTCAGGTGTCGAGGGGATATGTCAGGATATTGTCAAAAGCCTGCAAGGATTGTGTTCTGCGGGTGGTCATGCGAAGCGCGTGCATAATCGTCTTGGGATATGCGCGACCAAGGCTGCAAGTCCATACGGTAGCGCTTTGAGACGGCAAACACGGGCGTCGCGAAATTGAGACGCGAGAATCTGGCTTCACTTAGCAAGTCTCTCCCCGGGTATAATCTTTACCAGGCCAAAAAAGGAGGGCGTAACTGCGTTCACATTACCGAGCACAAGTCCCCGGAGCTTCCGGCCCTCCAATATGCATAAAAAGGACCTATATCATCCAGCTTGTCACACACGCCCGGCGCTTCGTTTCTAACAACAAACCGAAAGCACGACGCAGAAGGCGGCTCACACGGGCGAGTGGATCGGAAACGGAAATCGGCCTGGTCATATAGTCATCCGTCCCCACCATAAATCCTATGGCACGACGTTGTTCATCCGCGTCGGCCGTCAGCATCAGGATGGGATTAAACGCCCTCCTGACGTCGCGCCGTAGTCGCGGTCAGACCACCTGCCCCTTCATGGAATCCTTAGGCACATCGCTCACCTTCTACGCCACGTCGGGTATTGCCACCATCCTTTTCTGAGAAACTGCCCTGCAAGTCGCAAGCCAGGCGACTTGACTGCCATCCGACCCTCCCTCTCCTCGCCCAGATAGAGATTATTCCAAACGGTCATTCCACCAAAGCGGTTCTGCGCACCGATCGACGGGCAGATGCGACCCTTCTGGGCCACGTGGGCCCTCCGAGCCTACATTTTGTCCGGGCTCTTGAGGCTCACCTGCACATAGCGACCCGCACCCGCCACTGCCGCGGTCTTTTTGTCTGACGCTCCAAATCCCTCTTCAGCTTTCTGAGTATCTTCGGGAGTGTCAGGGATGTTCGGGATATCCACAATGCAGTGCTTCGAACAGTTCTTATGTTACTCTTCCAGCGCTGCCGTGTCCTGATCTTGGCAAAGTGCCAGTGGCTACGGGATTCGGCGACTGCCTGCCTGTGCAAGTCCTTCGCGCTAAACGCCATAACCCGGCAGACTCAAAAAGTGTTGGATTCTCTGCGGCCGATTTGGCATGATGAAAGGCCAACACCATGGGCAAAGAGAACCGCGACGAATCGGACAAGCCAGTGGAAGCCGCAGGGACCTCTGGCATCGAGGCCCACGGCCCCCCTCCATCGCTGATAATTCTTACCATTGACGACGACCCTGGAATGCTCAGGTTTTACGAAGCCGCACTAGGCGACGAGGATGTGCACGTTACGAGTTCAACGGACCCACTTCATGTTCATGGAGTGGAGTTGGCGGAAACCCTCAGGCCTGATTTGATCTTGCTGGACCTCACGATGCCCGGTATTGATGGAATGGAAGCCTTGCGGCGAATTTGCCTCCATGATCCGGAGACACGGGTGGTCATGATAACGGGGGATTATTCCATCGAGTCTGCCGTTAAAGCCATTCAGGCGGGGGCTACGGATTATGTTTGCAAGCCCATCACCCCGGAGAAAGTCCGCAGAATCATTCAGGGATGAAAACTCGGCTCTGCTACCGTTCCATTTCGACGCCTCTGGTCTCGCGTCTGCAGTTTCGGTTTTGCAGCTCACTGGCCACGACGATAAACCGGCGCTCCGAGTGCTGGTCATCGCGTCGGCCGCAGCGGAAGCCGTGATCGGAGCACGTATCGAGCTAGAACGTCAACCCGCAGTGCGGCCCCTCAAGAGCCGCACCGCGGGCGGATCAGGCGAATGGAAAGTTGCTCTATGGCCGGTTGCCGCTACGGCTTCGGCTTATGGCGGGTCGCAGCGAAAACAGGGCTTCTACAACTTCCGGCAGTTGGCCGCCGTTTCTTCCATCGCGGGCTCGGCCCTGAGGCGGTTCGCTTGGATCAAAGCTGGACAGGCTTCGGCGCGAGACCCAAGATCGATCCCGTCAAAACCGGTCGATCAACAATCCTTGAAGCGCGCGTGAGAGGTTGCGGTTCTGCTGCGCCGTCTTGATATGCGCCCCAGTCACCCGGCCCAGCAGTAAGGGTGCCTGCCCAAGTAAACCAGACTGTTCCTGCATCAGAATAAACATAAGACAGCGAGATGGCGGGGACGGATAGCTCTCATGGAGGTCACTTCCCTCCGGAACAATGAAGTATTGGCGCAAGAAAGACCCCGGATAACCTGATTCTCCGCATGCGTCGCCGGCTGAGTGGCACGTCAAAACACTCCCAGCAGGGAACTGTATTGACCAGGCCACCTTTCCCTCAGAGCCACTGCTGATGTGCGTTTTGCTATGGCGGCGTCCAATGGGTCGCTATTCTGCTACGCCGCAGGTTTACTCGATGATGAAACTTGGGATGTCACGCTCGTAAGTCTCTACGGCTCAGAAGCCTTCAGTAAATCGTCCTAACGTGCGATACCCAACCTACTGCTTTTCGATCAGTTGCTCTCCCCGTGAAGTAAGTCATTTATTATCAGATACGAATTCACGAATCTCCGAAATGGCAGCGGGAAAGTAGAGGTGTATTCCAGCCTTGCTTCCTGTCTAAACGGTGTATTTACAAGGCGTTGGTGAGCCGTGAGGGAATCGAACCCCCAACCTACTGATTAAGAGGCAACCAAGCTTTTCCCATTCCTTAAGTCTTACTCCATTCTTTCCATACTTTTACATCAATTCAGGGGTTCTGCTTTCGCTCAAGAGCTGGAACCTGTTTTCTTACAGTTACATACGATGAAAATAGCATTCTGCTACGGTTCTGCTACGTTCCCTGACCGAGTGTGTGGAGATGGCGCGGCATGAGACCCGTTCTGCCACGTCCCAGTTTCGCAGCCGCTCCACCCTCCGAATCGGCGCTTGATTTCGGCCGCAACATCGGAGTTGTGGGAGAGTCCGAGCATAGGCTTGCATAGGGGATACAGTGTAACGCGCCACGATCTTTTCCCCCGTCGAAAACGTTTTTTCTCAAATTAACCTCGCTGTCGGGGGAATCGATTTTGACTGGCCCCCTAATTGCGTGCCCTTCGGCCGGGTCGAAGCGAGGCCGGATCGCGTGGGGAACCCTCAGCTAGCCCGCAGCTTTGTAGAACGCTTGACAAAGTGCGGCTTGCGAGCAGTGCACAGGTGAGCCGCATGCGTGGCATTCGCAAGGCCGTCCTGGCACGAAAGCGCTAAACTCCGGGGTCTGGGGGGAGCCCCATAAGCGCTAACGTAAGGCAGAATCCCCGTGCGGACGGACCGTTACCCTCACCCGGGCGACAATCGGCAAGCCTGACCTTAACTTCCAACTTCCCAGATGCCGATTCCCAATCCATTTTGTATGCGCCCCGTGCTGGCTCGGGTTCAATTTCCCTCATATCAGAATTACTGCTGGACCTCGTTGGGCGCAGGGTTTGTATCGACCTCCGGATTTGGCGCTTTCGCAGCAGCGCTGGCTCCGGGCCTCGTCAAGAGGAACAAAGCACGCCCGCTGATCTCCTCGTCGAATTCGGCCCCGCCTCCCTCAAATGCCAGCCTTATCCCTTCCACTTGGTGTTCGGGAGGCACTTTGCCGAGGGCACAGTTCACTTGCAGTGTGGCGTTTTTAGCGAACCCCAACACCGGAAGCAGGCGGATGCGCAGCACAGCCAGGCCCCCTGCAGGCATAGAGCCAGAGAAAATTGGCAAACGCTTGGGGCCGAACTGTGGGGGACCTAATGCCCGGCCTTCGCGCATCAGCGCCCCCGGCGCGATACCGTAGGAATCAAAACTGACGAGTTCGCTCGCTACCCAGACGCCTGTCTCAAGCACCACTCCATCGGTGGACTTGTGGGTGTAAGTCCCCGCCGCCGTGACCGACTTGCTTTGCGGAGCGAACGTGCCTGCCCCGCTCAATTCATAGGTCGAGTCGTCGGCCGACTTCGCCACCGCGGGACAGGCGGAAGAATCATTGGCCTGGCAAAGGAAGCCGGAGCCGATGAAGAAGAGGTAATCACCGTTGTTCCTCTG
>JBEKLF010000235.1:0-13431 GCA_050010335.1 Terriglobia bacterium | reverse complement strand
CTAAATGTTTAGTACAGTTCGTCACTATTTTCCGATCATGGAAAGGGCCCGCTCAAAATAAAAGCCTTACCTTTCGGAACGGGCGAAAATTAGGCCTATGAGTGGCGAAGTTGGGTTAGCCGGCTTGAGTTACCACTTCGTGGTCCGTTCCGGGGCGGGCAGCGGTTCTGGCTGAGCGTGGCCGCCTACAAATCTGGAGCCGGACCCACACCTTGTATTTCCTTCAAATCTGTGAGGAATTTACACTCCGGAATTCGCCGCCCGTCCTGGTTATGTTCTTACCACGCAGATTGATAGAGTCTGGCAAACGAAATGCAAACGCGCCATTTGCAAGATAACTTAACTTAAGGAGGAGAAGGCACAATTATGCGAGAATCGTACAACCAAGGCGGGTTCGATTACATCAAGTGACCTTAAGCCTATGGCTCAATCTAGGCCGGGGGGCCCTTTTGCCCAAAATGGTCCCTCCATTTGTAACTTCTTACTTGGCGTGCGGATGCATTAGCCAAGTGTAGGTCTTTCATGATAGAATTCAGGGGCATTTTAATACTCTTTGAGGAATTTTTGCACGCGATTCAAACGGAAGGCGCCTTTCGAGGCTGCGGTGCGTTAGTTAAAACTGGTGCTTGACCAACCTGGAGGGGTACAGGGAGCAGGGTTATCGTTCTATAAATTCTTTCGATGTTCTTATTCGAGACCTTTTCCGCATGCCGGTTGTGGATTCGTGCTGACGCTATTGTGGGGGCCAGCATGAGAAAGCCCATCCCGGTTCTCGTTGCGAATCATCCCCGCCTAAGGTGCACCCCCCTTTTTAAGTCGCTTTCAAATCGATCCGACATCGAAATGGAAGGCGTCGAGGCCTCGGAAGAAGCCATCCCAGGTGTTCTTCGCACGCAGAACGACTTGATCTACGGCTTGATCTGAATTCTCCCGACCCGGCAAGGAGCAAGTAAAGATGCGTAATAGACTCTTTATCGGTAGCCCCGCGATCATGGATGATTGCCCGCCCGCCGCGCCCGTGCGGACCCCCCGATGGGTTCTAATGGGGGTGTTCTTCATTTCTCTTCTGGGGTTCGCCGGCACACCTGCCGTACCCGCCCAAGAGCAAGAACAGGGGCAGCCGGAAAGACAGCAACGGCAGGAGCGGCCTGAACAGCAACAGCAGCAAGGACAGGAACGGCCGCGACAACAGGAACGACTCCAACGGCAGGAGCGGGTCGCGGATTGGGCAACGGACAACCTCGATATGGTTGCCGCTACGACCGCACAGATTCGGGAAGTATTGGCCAAGGATCCCGGCTTGATGGTCGAGCTAAAGCGCCTGATGGCCAAGCAGGCCATCGAAAAGGGGCAGATCGTTGCGGAGAAAGACTTGGAGGATGACGCGATCTTGGATCGCTTGACGACCGATATACGCTTCCGAGCCTTGGCCACCCGCCTGTTGCAACGCTACGGCTACCTGTCACCAGAGCTTAACCCTCTTTCCCCTTCGGGAAAAGAGCAGGACCTCATGATGAGAGCCAGGGCAGAGCGCCTTGCCCGTGGCACACCCGCAGAGACGGTGTTGAGCGCGGGATTGAGACCTTCCCAAGCGGAGTGCGAACAAGAAAAGGGCAATCCCGCCTGCGTGATGGAGACGAGTAATCCTGCCACGGGCATATGGCCGGAATCGGAAGGTCCGGAAGCTACATGCGAACCGGGCGACGATAGCGTCCCCTGTCAAGCTCCGGCGAACAGACCTGCACAGCCATCCTATCCTTCCCGGCCCGAGACGCCGGGGACAGAGACTCCCGCCCCCGATATTCAGCGTCCTGACCTGACGAATTCCCCGTTGATGACGGCCAGCGCTGTTTCCACTAGCGGCGGGGGAAGGACCACCACACAGCCCGGCGGGCTTCGGTCCGAAGAGCTCGGGGATGTTACGGGTGGGATCCCTGCCGTTCTTCCTGAGAATCCCACAAGGCAGTCGTCTCGTCCCCTCGCATCGGTTCGCCAGCCGAAGGCCGGTGTAATTCCCGAGCCGGTGGAGATGGTAAGTTCACCCAATCCCTACGCCTATCTTCCCTCACTTTACGATCTCTACATGCAGGCCGCGCCGCGCACGGGGCGTCTCGAACGCTTTGGTCTCGACGTGTTTCGCCGCGACCGCAGAAGCGTAGGGATTCCCATGGATCTTCCCGCCGGACCGGACTACGTCCTGGGGCCGGGTGACGGATTGACCATTGATCTGTGGGGAGGAGTTTCGCAACGGCTTTTCCGAACCGTAGACCGCGAGGGCCGTCTGTCGCTGCCGGAGTCGGGGCCGCTGCTGGTAAGCGGCAAAACGCTCGGCGAGGTGCAGGAAGTCGTGCAGCGCATTCTACGGACACAGTACCGGGACGTTTCCGCCGATCTTTCGCTAGCGCGCCTACGCACGGTTCGCGTCTACGTAGTGGGTGAGGTGATATCGCCGGGCGCTTACGACATCAGCTCACTCTCGACCCCGCTCAACGCCTTAATTGCCGCCGGAGGCATCACTTCGCGCGGATCGCTACGCCACCTGCGTCACTCTCGTGGCCAGCAGCTCGTCGAAGAAGTAGACGCTTACGACCTGCTGCTGCACGGCATCCGCGGTGACATGAAGAACCTTGAAAACGGCGACACGCTACTGGTGCCTCCGGTCGGCCCGCAGGTTACCGTGGACGGCATGGTGCGTCGCCCGGCGATTTACGAACTGCGGGGCGAGACGAATCTCCAGGAGGCGCTCGATCTGGCAGGCGGAGTCCTTCCCGCGGCGGCGCTGCGTCACATCGAAGTACAGCGGCTGGAGGCACACGAGACGCGCACCATGCTGAGCGTCAATGTGGACGAAACCAGCGATCCCGAAGCGGTTCGCCGCCAGCTCGCCACGTTTGCCGTGCGCGACGGTGACGAAGTACATATTTTCCCCATCGCTCCCTACAACACCACAGCCGTCTACCTGCAGGGACACGTCCTGCGGCCTGGACGGTACGCGTACACTCCCGGAATGCGTCTCACCGATCTGGTGGCCTCTTACCAGGATCTTCTTCCCGAACCCGCCGAGCACTACGCGGAGATTGTTAGCTTGCGCCAGCCGGACTGGCGGCCGGTAGTTGAAAGCTTTGATTTGGCGGCGGCGCTGGCGAACCCCCAGGCGTCGCCAAAGCTTGCGCCACTCGATACGGTTCGCATCCTCGGCCGGTACGATGTGGAGTCCGCACCCATCTTCTGGCTATCGGGGGAGGTGCGGAGCCCGGGGCAATACCGTACCTCGGGCCAGATGCATCTGCGCGATGCGATTTACCAGGGCGGAGGTTTACTGGCGGATGCGTCTCTTAATTCGGCGCAACTGTTCCGTGCTCAGCCCGACGGCTCGCTCAAAATCTTGAATGTGAATCTTGCCGCCGCCCTTGATGCCGACCCGCTGGAGAACGTCCTGGTGCAACCACGCGATCGCATCATCGTGCACCGCAGCCAGTATCGAGTGGATCCGCCGAGTGTGTATATTCGTGGCGAGGTGGCCAATCCGGGCCGTTATCCTCTTGGCGAGAATATGCGAGTTGCAGATTTGTTGCTCGCGGCGGGCGGCCCGAAGCGCAGCGCCGACCTTACCAATGGCGACCTCACGCGGTATTTCCCGGTCACCGGCAGTGCGCATAGGGGTGAGCGCCAGAGCGTGAATCTCGCGGCGGCGTTCCACGATGCGCGCCAGAACTTTCCTCTCAAAGACGGTGACGTCCTCAGCGTGCCGGAACTACCCGGGTGGAAAGATCTGGGCGCATCCATCACTGTGAAAGGGGAAGTCAAGAATCCCGGCGTATACGGCATCCGCCCGGGCGAGCGGTTGAGCTCTGTTTTAAGGCGCGCGGGAGGCCTGCTCCCGACCGCCTATGCCCAAGGCGCCGTCTTTACCCGCACTTCGGTCCGCGAACTCCAGGAAAAGAGCCGGCAGGAACTCATCCAACGCCTCGAGCAGGAAGGCGCGTCGGTGAAGACCTCCTTGCAGACCACCGGCTCGGAACAAGCGCAGCTCGCGGCGGAAGCGGCGCAACAGCAACAGCGCGTCCTGGATGCGTTGCGGCGCGCGCCTACTACGGGGCGTTTGGTGATTCGGCTGCATCCCGGCCTGAAGGGATTTGAAAACTCATCACAGGACATCGAAGTGCGTGATGGCGATAACCTCGAGATCCCCAAGCAACCGGGAGTAGTATTGGTGATCGGTCAGGTGTACAATACCAACGCCATTACTTACGTGGGGGGTAAGAACGCCGGTTGGTACCTCTCGCAAAGCGGCGGCGCCACGCGACTGGCGGACAAGGGCGCCATTTTCATCGTTCGCGCGGACGGAGAGATAACGAGCCGCCACCAAGGAGGATGGTGGTCCACCAACGTGCTCTCCGCAGCAGTTCGCCCGGGTGATACGATTGTAGTACCGGAGCGGACGATTCTAGGCGACACGCGCTGGAAAAATGTCATAGCGATTGCGCAGATTGCCTCGGCAGCAGCGATTACTGCCGCGGTTATTCCCTGAGCAGGAAGACGCAATTCGGAAATCGGGGCAGGTGCTGGAGCGTCATCCGACTTGGCTACGGGGCCGGAGGACGCCGTTGGCAGCGCAACTGAGGTATCAGCCTGGGAGCGCGGGGGAAAGGGAGTTGTCACCGCAGAATTAACAACTTACATGCTACTTAGCTCGCTAGCTCTTTGATTCTACGTGCAAGGGAATCCATCTCCGATAAGCTCCTTAAGAGCTGGGGCCAATGCAAATGAGACTGGGAAGATATCAATGAAGGAACCAGAATCGAGAAATGCGGCCGGACTTTCGGACCTCGAAGCTTCAATCTCGGGGGGCCCGGAAACCGTCGACGTTATGCCGGGCAACCTCGATGCGCAGCAGGATTTCCGCGACCGCGCGGGGCATGAACAGAGTATTGCGACCCTCCGACTGCTCTGGGAGAGTCGTTGGTTCCTGGGGCGCGTTGTTGGCGCCGGCTTGGCGCTTTCCGTGGTCATCGCGCTTCTCATCCCCATCCAATATCAGTCCGTAACGCGTTTGATGCCGCCCGACAGTCAATCGAGCTCAGGCCTCGCCATGGCTGCGGCGGCTCTGACCGGAGGCGGGGCTGGGGGGCTAGGGGGGCTTGCGGGCGAACTTTTGGGCCAGAAGAGCACGAGCGATCTCTTGGTCGGCGTCCTCAGCAGCCGCACCGTGGAAGACGCGATCATCCAGAGGTTTGACTTAAGAAAGGTCTACTCGTACCGCCGGATGGAGGACGCGCGCAAACACTTGGCGGCCCGGACCGATATTTCGGTGGATCGCAAGAGCCAGATCCTCACGATTAGTGTCACCGATAATAGCCCGCAGAGAGCGGCGGCGATGGCCCAAGCCTACGTCGAAGAATTGAACCGCACGGTTGCCGACGTAAGCACGTCCGCAGCGCGCCGCGAGCGGATTTTTCTGGAAGGACGTTTACAAGCCGTTAACCATGATTTGGAGGCTGCCGAAAAGGATTTCAGCCAGTTTTCGAGCAAGAACACGGCGATCGACATCAAGGAACAGGGCAGGGCCATGGTCGAGGCGGCAGCGACTTTGCAAGGACAGCTCATTGCCGCGCGATCCGAGCTCGAAGGGCTCCGACAGATTTACGCGGATAGCAACGTCAGAGTACGCTCCGTGCAAGCGCGAGTTGACGAGTTGGAGAATCAACTCAAGATCGTTGGCGGAAAAGACGATAGTGCTTCTCCGGAGAAAACGACGCAAGGTGATTCGCTTTATCCCTCAATCAGGGAACTGCCCCTGCTGGGCGTCCGTTACGCCGACCTGTTCCGCAAGACCAAGGTGGAGGAAGCAGTGTTCGAGACGCTGACTCAGGAATACGAACTCGCCAAGGTGCAGGAAGCGAAAGAGACTCCCACTGTCAAGGTGCTCGACCCAGCCAACCTTCCAGAACGGAAATCATTTCCTCCTCGCACCCTGATTGTCTTATTGGGGGGAGCCTTGGCCTTCGCATGTGGCGTGACATGGGTGTTTGGCCGCAGGGCGTGGGAGCAAACGAACCCGGCCGATCCTGGGAAAGTGCTGGTGCAGGAGGTCATCGACAGCGTCAAGACGGCGATACCTTGGACTTCACGAAATGGCCACGGGCCTCATGCCGAGAGCCGAAGCGCCCGGGGGCAAGTTGGCCCGCCGGACCCCGAGAAAGAAGTAGAGAAGTAATACGATAATTCTGTATATCTCATTTTATCATAATAGGTTATGTCACAGAAACCCATGTAAGTGACAGGGCGGAGCTGTAAGTGGGCTCATCATGAGTGCGGCCGTAAGACCGGTGGCACAAAATCACGACTTGGACCCCGCCGATAGCGTGGGTCTGCCAACTGATTACCTCTGACCCAAATGGTACGCCGCCTGCACATGCGCAAGACAAGAGAAACGGGTCGCCGAACATCTCTCCGAGAGGTCAGTCGCGCATTTCCTCCTCCTTCTTGAGTCTGTCCGTCGGTGGAAGGACCGGCGGATGCACCTTTAGTTACCGCTTATCCCGACCTACGTGTTCGTGCGCTTGTTAGAGCGGGCAGTGAACGCGCGCGCGCCCGCGGTTTCATTTCGCAATAGGACTGAGTGAAGAGGCTGTTGCATCGTGGATCAGACCGTTTGAAATGCTGAAACAGTTAGGCGAGAAACCCATCGCAGGAATTGCGAGGACTTCGATGACTGCGCCTGCGAACCCGGCAACCGTCGAGCCGGAGATTTCGCACGCGGTTCTCCTGACCAGCGCGCAGCTCGCGCGCGGGTTGGCTCGCCTGTTCTTCGTCCTCGTTGTGGCACGCGAGCTCGGCCCTCGGCAGTTCGGTGTGTATGCGTTGTTGCTGGCGATCGTGGAAATGCTGGCAGTGGCTTCTGGGTCGGGGTACGCCGATTATCTGACGCGGGAAGCGGCGAAGGACGCGCGAGTGGGATGGGGATTAGGATCGCAGCTAACTGGACTGCGCCTTGCTTGCGCCCTTCCGCTTGCTGGGGCAGGTGCCGGGATTCTATGGATGCTCGGCTACCCCCGAATGGTGCTCATGGCCGCCGTGTGGCTCTTAGTGAGCTTGGCTCCCCGGTCGGTGAGCGAGGCCGTTCAGGGGGTGCTCCGCGGGATCGGCCGCTATGTGGCATACCTTGTTGTCGAGTTGGTCTTCGATTTGGCGCTTGTCGGCGGAGGCGTGTTGCTGATCGTCCAACGCGGCGGTCTCCCTGTGGTTATCGCTACCGAGGTCATCGCCGCAACCGCAGCGGCGGTAGCGAGTGTGGCTTTGGTTTTGATCTTCCGTACAAAAGAGCGCATTCGGATCAACGCAAAGCAATTGTTCAAGAAGAGCGTCATCTTCAATATCTATGCGTTCGTCGGAAATCTTTACGATCGGCTGGATGTCGTGCTGCTTTCCAAGCTGGCGGGCGATTATGCCACAGGCGTTTACAGTGCGGCGTATCGCCCGCTCGGGACGATGCAGCTCGTGCCCTATGGGATTCTTTACAGCCTGCTGCCGGCCCTTTCCCGAAATTCCGAGGGCGTGGCGGAACGGCAACGCTTGGAAAGGGCCATGGGTTTCCTATTGAGCGTAGCTTTCGCCGTGGTTCTCGGAACGATGGTGTTTGCCGGCCCCGCAGTGCGTCTCCTGCTTGGGGAACGCTATGCCGAGTCTGCGGTTGCCCTGAAGATTCTGATCTGGGCGGTCATGCCACGCTACGTTAACTATGCGCTAAACGTTCGGCTTTTGGCCGGCGGCCATGAGCGGGTATTTGTTGCCACCTCGTTGGTTTGTCTGGGTGTGAACGTTATCGGAAACGTGGTTTTGATCCCGATTTACTCCTGGCGAGCTGCCGCGGTGCTCACAATTGTCACGGAAATTGCACTGTTAGCTCAGAACATGTATTGGCTCCGTCGGACCGTTGGAGTTATTCCGAGACCGCACGGATGGGGCCGGAGTTCACTCGTCTTCGCTGTCCTCTTTGTCGCTTCGCTCGCTGGAGCAAGAGTCGTTCCGCCACTTTTGATTGGGAGCGTGTGTCTCCTCTTCTTTGTTGCGCATTTGTACCTGACGGGGATGGTGGGGGAGTTCGCGGCTGCATGGCGCGAACGGAGCCCGCTAGTCTAGTGGTCCTCACATAGTTTCATTGGAGTCCTGCACACGTGATCGTCGCCGTTGACACGCTGTATCTATCGAAGCGTTTTAGGCATACCGGTACAGGTCTCTATTTATACAACCTCCTATCTGAATGTCTGAGGATCGACGGACTTGAATTCTCCGGGACTGAATTCCATGGCTTTAGCGCTCCGAATGACGACTGGTCCGACAACGGTCTTGTTTCACCATTTCTGCGCGTCCATAAGGTCCGGGCATTGGGGCTTAGGTGGTTCTGGCTTTTAGGCGGAATGGTGATCCATACGGCGCGAGTCCGTCCGGATCTTATATTTCTACCCAGTGCGCTGAGTTCGATTCCAGGTCCATTTTGCCCGTTGCTGAGCACGATCCTGGACACGATCCCGAACCGGCTTCCTCAAGAGTTGGTTGAGGCAGGCAGGCTAGCTCGCAGCATGACCTGGGTTAGCGCAAAGTTTGCGAGCAAAGTCATTACGATTTCGGAGTGGTCGAAGCGAGATCTGGTGGAGGTGTACGGGCTGGATCCAGCGATGGTGGAAGTGACATACCTGGGGTACGACAAGCGTTACTTTAACGACGCTCCCTCGGATCCCGCAGCCAGTGCCGCACTTCTGAACCGCTTTGGTATCCAACGTCCCTTCGTTTTGCACCACGGAACGGTGCAATTGCGGAAAAACGTCCACCGCTTGATGCAGGCCTATGACCGCGTGCTGGAGCGTAACAAGAGCTTCGACGTGCAATTGGTTTTGGCCGGACCGATGGGCCTCGGGCACGAGCAAATCCTGAAGGTTCGGGAAACATCACCGAACCGGAATCAGATAATTTTGACCGGCGCCCTCTCCGACGCCGAGCTAGCGACTCTCGTCAAGGATGCATTTCTGTGCGTTATCCCCTCGCTCTACGAGGGTTTCTGCCTACCGATGGTGGAAGCGATGGCATGTGGGGTACCCACCGTGGCGTCAAGCAGTTCCTGCATTCCCGAGGTCTCCGGCGGAATTCTGGAGTACTTCGACCCTCATTCGGTCGAGGAGATGGCAGAAACCATCCGGCGCGCTCTCGAAGACTCCGAATTGAGGAACCGTTTGCGCGACAGAGGCGTGGCCCGGGCCGCGCAGTTTAGTTGGGAACGTTGCGCGCGGGAAACGATGCGCATTTTTGCCGAGACCTCCGCAAGCCATGGCCAATAACACTCAAGATTGCCCCTTTCCTAGTCCGCGCCTTCCGGCCTCGGGTGAGCCGCTAGAAGGTTTTGGAGGACACAAGGCTGCGTTGACGTTGGGCATGGTGGGAGCTGGGGCTGCCGCGCTATTCATCTGCGCTCACTGGTCCATCGCGCTTGTCGGGGCGGTGGTGGTCTTGGTCCTTTCGGCCGTGGAGAGCGAGCCGTTCCTGCTCTTCATCATTTTCTTGACCCCTTTAGGCTGGTGGTTAATGACGGAGGGGCAGCTGCGTGACCTGCCAGGTGCTGTCCGGTCTCTGGTGATCGTCGGTTTCTTCCTCAGCCGCCTTTGGCGCGGGCGAGTGGGCGTGAGGCGACTGCTGAGTTCCTCGCCTGCCTGGGCGTCACTTTTCTTCCTCGGCGCGATCATGGTCTCAATAATTTTCGTAAAAGGTGGTTGGTCGGACTATTCCGCGCATGGTCTGTACAGGATCGGGTCGTGTCTCGGATTCTTCTTTCTAATTTCGGCGTGGGCGGACTCGCCAGAACGAGTACGAAAAATTCTCCTCGTGCTTCTCTATTCTACGATTATCACGTCCGTTTTCGCGATTTTGCAAGAAATCGTGGGTGGGTTTACCTCCTTCTGGCTGTACCTAAATCCGCCAGGCGATGACCTTGTGGAGTGGAAATGGAGAGCCACGTCGTTTCTGAATTACCCGAATTCCCTAGCCGGCTATCTCAACCTCGTTCTCCCTTTTGCTCTCGCATGCTATGTGCTCGGCCAGGGCAAGTGGAAAAAGCTGGGCGGGTGGACGGTTGGGCTAGGGTTTGTGGCTTTACTTGGCACGCAAAGCGTCGGCGGACTCTTGGCTTTTGTCTCGATACTTGTTCTGGCGGTTTTCTGTTTCGCCCGGAATCGCAAGAAAAGGCTGGTTCTTCTCGCAGGGATTTGCGCCTCAGTCTGTCTACTGTACGTGCAAAAACAAGTTTTGAATCCCGCCCATACGGAGGAAGCCTTTGGATCTGAGGCGCTCAGCCGCCTGGTTCTTTGGGGCACTGCGTGGGGTTATTTCATGCACTCACCAGTGACGGGAATCGGATGGGGCAATTTCGTCGGTCTCTACGGCTCGGACCTCTCCGCCTTTTCTGCATGGATCCCGCCGGGACAGTTCGCAGTCCATAATATCTACCTACAATTACTGGCGGAAACGGGCCTGGTGGGGTTCGCTGCCTTTTTCTACCTTGTCGGTCAATCTTGGCGGCAGGCCTGGGGTCAATTGCGTTCCTCACGTGACTTCCTCGACTTGGCGTTGGCCTTTGGAGTTCTAGGCGCGCTCCTTTCGGTATTGGTGCACGGTTTTGTAGATTTTCTTTTTCAGGTGAGCCCTCAGTTTGGCAGCCTGTTTTGGGGGCTTCTAGGGTTGCAGGCGGCTAGTGCTCGGTTGGGTAGCCCCGACTCTCTGACGATTTCGAGATCGTTTGGACCAGAGCCTCCAATCGCACGAGGGGGGAAGGGCGGCTTGCCTGAAATAGCGTCGCCAAAGGGACTCGAATGAAGGTGGCTTTGGTCATTGGAGATTGCCCCAAGCGAACGTGCGGGGTGGGAGACTACACGCGGCTCCTAGCGGCTGCCTTGGAGCGCAAAGGAGTCCGAGTGGAAGTAATAGAAGGTCCGGAGCGAGGTGCTTTTCACCCGTTCCATTTAAAGGCTGCGATCAGAGCATTTCGGCCGGACGTAACGCACGTACAGTACCCTACCGCAGGCTTTGGGAAAGGGCTGACGCCCCAGGTGTTCTCGTTGCTGACGCGTTTCGTGCTGACGGTGCACGAACTGGAGGGCACGCATTTACTGCGGAGGCTGTCGTTCTACCCATTTTGGGTTCGCACGCGCCATGTCATCTTCACCTGCGAGTCAAATCGACAATACGCTCTGCGATGGGCTCCATGGTTGCGAAGAATGAGTTCCGTTGTCCCGCTCTCCAGCAACATACCGGCGCGACCGGACGGGCAGAACGGACGCGCACCCGCGGAGGTGATTCATTTCGGACTCATACGGCCGAATAAGGGAATCGAAGACGTCCTGGAATTTACAAGGCTAGCCAGTGCGGAGCGTTTTCCCCTAAGAGTCCGAATGATAGGCAGTTCGCCAGCACAGCATGCCACATACCTTTCAGGCGTTCAGGGGGCTGCGGTCGCGCTTCCAGTAATTTGGGATCTGGACTTAAGTGCTGAGGCTATAGCAGACAGATTGGCGCGAGCCACCGTTGCATACATGCCGTTTCCAGACGGCGCCTCCGAGAGACGCACCTCGCTTCTAGCTGCACTCGCGAACGGCCTTCCGGTAATCACAACGAAGGGGAGGTTCACACCCGCCGGACTCGAGGGCGCGGTCCGGTTTTGCTCATCTCCGGGCGAGGCTGTGGCTGCTGCTCAGGCTCTGCTCGAGGCGCCCATTCTGAGAGAGGAGCTTGCTGCGCGGGGTCGGCAGTACGCCGAAAAATACTCTTGGGAAAACATTGCGCAATCCCATATCACCATTTATCAGCAACTCGTCGCTAACCATGCAAATCGCGATTGATGCTCACCAGATCGGCGGCCGGCAGAATTCATTTCGTAATTCTGAAAACTGGAGGGGCATGGAGGAGACTACCCTGCCCGAAACTGTCACAAGAATGTCAGCAGCGTTATCTTGGGAAAGAGTAACCCTATATATTGTCATTGCGTGCTTGGCTCTGTGCTATGCCGCGCTCGCCATGAAATACCGCGCATACGATATTGATAGTCCCTGGTTCCAATCCCATTCCTATAACCTCTGGAATGACCATATCGATATCGACACCTTCATGAATGGCTCTTTTCCCGCGGGAATGGGGGGGACAAGGGTTTTCGGGAAGCTGGCCTCATTGATTCAAGCCACGGTCCTAAATCACTTGGGTTGGAGCCAACGGAACGGCGCCATTCTCAGCAGCACCTTCGTGCTTTCTGCATTGGCATTTTGGAGCTGCTTTCTAATCAATATTGGCTTGCCGCGGATTCAAGCGTCACTCTATATACTCTCTTTGGGCTTGCTTGAGCCATTTGTCTCCATGGCCTGCAAATCGCGATGGGAGTTTCTTAGTTTCTTTGTCCTTGCTTTAAGTCTTTGGCTGGCATCAAAGCGACAAGAATTCCCGGCCATACTCCTTTCTTTCCTGGCAGTAGAAACGCAACCCATTGGAGTTGTGGTTCCGCTAGTTACGCTGATCTTTCTTCTTCGTAGACAAGCGCGGAAATCAAGTGTTCTCTTATATTTCCTCGTAGCAAGTGTGGTTAGCGCAGCGGTCTATATCTTGATACATCCCCTCGCTCTCACCACCATTATTCATGCCGATTGGCGCCGAGGGGCGGGCAATAGGATCGTAGGCGGATTTATAACCGGATACTTTTTTGTTAGGAAGCGGCATCTTCCAGAATTGGGACTTCTTCTGCTTGCCGGGGTGCTCTACTGGAAGCGTAGGAAAGCCATCAAGGATCATTTCGCTGTTTCTGCCTCGCTGGCAGTAATTTTGGTCGCATGCATTTTTCAGCATAATAACCCTGCGTACATGGTATTTCTGTACCCGTTTCTTCTACTGGCGGTGTGGAAGCTCCTTGCAACGAAGAGATTATCGGCGATCGTGACAGCCGTGGTAGCGCTCTTAGTTTTACCCCAGTATGGGATATTGATGTTTCACATTAACCGCCACGAAGGGTATGATAATCGGGACATTGATTCTGTGAAGCGGGCAATCATCACTGCCCAGGCCACCATGCACCTGCCGAACGATCAAGTTCGTATCTACGGAGACTATGGATTATGGTTTTCCCATCCCCATAATTATGTAGCAGCGGATGTTTCCACACGGAACTCGATCGCGAAATCGAATGTAGTACTGTGTTATCCCGCGCCGATTCAGTCTGCAGCGCTTACTCAGCCAGGCCTTCTGTATTGTCCGGATATATTACGTTTGGGATCCTATCGGGAACTATACATCCGCGCATAAATAAAGGGACATGATGGCTAGCAAAAAGGTAGCAGCCGGGGTCGGATCAGCTCCGGGTAGGATTGCATATCCTCGAAGACCCGGGTCAAAGTGGCGACCAAT
>JBEKLF010000234.1:0-13500 GCA_050010335.1 Terriglobia bacterium | reverse complement strand
TCAGCCTCTAAAACAGCGAGAGAGTCAGGCATCGGAGCCTCCTTTCTGAGCATCTATATACGCTCAGAAAGATAGCACAAAAAAAGAAAATTCACCGCTCCTAACTTCCATGTCGCGCACCCGGGGACAATACCCCCCTAGCGCCGACGAGGGTTTTGTGCTATAAGTGTCCACACATAGGAAAGTGTGGCAGGAAGAGGGCAGTTTTGATCAGGGGTGAATTGGGCAGCGGATACATGGGCATTGGAGTACCGTACCGTCCTTTCATAAGGGCCTTCAACAAACGCGGATTAAATCTGGATGGACGACTCGAGTGCGTCGGCCGCGGTCATCCGTAACGCAAATGGTTTTATCATTCGTGAATTCGATTCCCCCAATGGCCAGTGGGCAACCAAGACCGAATACAGGAAACACCGCTCAAGTTCTGGGAAAAAACCCGCGTTGGCCGGACCGTAATAACGTTCGAGCCGTGGCGACACCTAGCGGTGGTCAGCTTTCAGGTATTGGCTTTCACCAAATAGCTCATATAACGAGAGTGTATTTTCAGGTCGAATTGTCCGCTGAAACAGGAGTATCGCTTCGAGGGAACCGAAGCGGAGGGCTACTTGCGAGTTGAGATTACCGGACGGGATTACAGTCTCATCGGACGCGACACCAAACTCGCCGAGGAGCGCGGATTGGCCAACGCCGAGTGGTATTCCTGCAAAATCTCGCGCCAACGGTTGAAAGAACTCATGCAGCGGCGGGACGGACCGGCGATCCGCGATACGTTGATCTGGTTTGCGGCGCTCATCATCGCGGGCACGCTCGGTTATCTGACGTGGGGCACGTGGTGGACCGCTCCCTGTTTTATCGTCTATGGCGTGATTTACGGCTCGTCGTCCGATTCACGGTGGCATGAGTCCCTTCATCGGACTGCCTTCAAGACCGTATGGATGAATGATGCCCTTTATGAAATCGCCTCGTTCATGGTGTTCCGTGAATCCGTGCCGTGGCGATGGAGCCACACTCGACACCACACGGATACCATCATCGTCGGCCGCGACCCTGAAATCGCCGTACCGCGCCCACCCGACCTGGTAGCCCTGGCGCTGAGCTTTTTCAGTCTCCAGCGGGTGCCCAAGGAATTCGTCAAGATGGTGCGTCATTGCTTTGGACAGCTTACCACGGAAGAGAAGACCTACATTCCCGATGAAGAACGCCACAAGGTTTATCGCAACGCCCGCATCTACATCCTGATCTATGCCGTGGTTATCGCTTGGGCAATTGTCATCCACAGCATCCTGCCGTTGATGTACATCGGCTTGCCTGTATTCTACGGCGCGTGGTTGATGATCATCTTTGGGTTAACACAACACGCGGGCCTCGCCGAAGACGTCCTCGACCACCGTCTCAACTGCCGGACCGTGTACATGAACCCCGTCTTCCGCTTCCTCTACTGGGAGATGAACTACCACATCGAACACCACATGTTCCCGATGGTGCCCTACCACGCCCTGGGCAAGCTGCATCAGGAACTGAAGGCTGAGATGCCGAAAACCTATGACGGTCTATGGGAAGCCTACCGGGAGATCATCCCCACCACCCTCAGGCAGGTGAAAGAGCCGACTTATTTCGTCCGACGCCAATTGCCGAGCACCGCCCAGCCTCTTCCGTCACTGGCGCCCGTTTAGCCGAATCAACCTATGAACGAAACCTGGATTGAAGTTTGCGGCATCGGCGAGATCGAAAAGGCAGACTTGATTCGCTTTGATCACGACGGTCGCACTTTCGCGATCTACCGGACGGACGACGACAGATATTACGCCACCGACGGCCTTTGCACACACGCCAATGTCCATCTCTCAGGTGGCTTCGTCATGGATCACATCATCGAATGTCCGAAGCACAACGGGCGATTTGACTTTACCACCGGCCAAGCCAAAGGGGCGCCAGCCTGTGTAGACCTCAAAACTTATCCGGTGAAGGTGGAAGCGGGTAAGGTTTTCCTCAATTCAGGTTTACCTGGCGACCAATTTTGACCGGCGCGATTTCTACCCCGCAGAGATAGATTGAACCTTTGACCGGCTCCAATTGAACTGGCAAGAACCCGGTGCGGATCCTTACCGGAACGTCGATCTGCAAAGCCCGGTCTTTGCCACCTGCTTGCCGGACGACGTCAATACGCTTGGTTACGTCGGTTGCTCCTTCGGACTCAGAAAGAGTCAGGTCGAGAACACTCTCACCCCCTGCCTCTGAGGATGGACACACTAACCAAAGCCGCAGATTATAAACTCCCGGCAAGAGATCTTGCTCGGCGACAGTTTTCAAACGAAGAGCAATTGTCTTGCTACTCTGCAACCCCGTTTGGCAAACCTCTTTCAGATTTTCCTGGTCGGCGAAGGGTGGCGAAGCTAGTCGGAAAGCTGGGTACTGGGTTTCCCTTTGTCCGGCGGCCTTCCAGAGGTCGCGGTCCCGATCAAAGTAGAACGTGTAGTTGCCCGCTCCCTGCGCGAGCGCTTCGTACTCGGTTGGCTCGAAGCGGTAGCGTATTGCGTCCATGCCCAATGCCTGCCTCTGCGAAAATATATAAGGGAGCCATTTCAAATTCATCGCGATGAGTATTCCCAATTCACCGCGTGTCGGCCTGCCTCGGGATATCGCCAGCGCGTACTGCTCCAATACCGACTTCGGATCACAAAGAGCCAACGCCTGGCGAGAACCTTCCACGTCGCCTCTCCCCAAGAAATCCATTGACCGTTCCCACGCCGAATGGCTCTTATAGAAGGCGATCATGAAGCGTTCAAAATCCAGGTAATAGGTCAACTGCTGGGAACCTGCTGGCGACAAGGATTCTATTGGGATTTTGCTGAGTAATTTCATTCGTCCAAGGCCCTCGGTGATTACGCGCTCCGGTTCCACCAGGGGGCTTTCCTGGAAGCGGTCGGTCGTCTCACGCCCGAACATCGGAGCATCCGTAATCCATCGAATCAAGTATTGCGCTCCCGAATCGCGGGCGGCCTTCCCAAAAGTCCGCTCGGCCAACTCTTGGCATGTGACCTCCAGCGGCTGGTCCTTGGTTTGATACCAAACTTGCAGCGACAAGCTTTTGAAGTACAAATCCAGGGGCCGGGTGGTCCAGTGGATAATTCCGTAGCCCGCACTACCACTCTCAGCGAGGAGTGACGTGAACGCCGCGAAGGGAGTATAGGGGCGCCCAACGAAGGTACGATCGTCATGCTGCGCCCAAACGATGGGAACCACCCTGCGGTTCTTGCTTGCCCCTAGGATCGCTGCCTGCACTTCGTCAGTCCCTATACCGATGTAGTAATCCAAGGGAACGAACATGACGTCAGAAGGAACGAATGCATCAGCCGCACGCAACCAGGCATAGTTCCAACTCCCGAGGGCAAGATCGACGTGGTCCTTCCCCAGCTCATTGAGCACCTTGCGAAAGGCGCTTAGGATTTTGTTGATGGCAAACATGCTGGGGGCCTCGGGATCGGTCTGAAGACATAGCTCCTCCTTGGCCAGTGCCCCTTGGTACTCAGCGCGCCACGGCTGGGGGAAATCCTGGGGCTTGAGGCTGCACCAAGGGGTGTTCCTTCCTGCACGCATCCATACTGCAATGCAGCCGATTTCCGGATAGGTTTTTATTAACGCCCTGACTTGGCTCTTATAATACTCATAACCCGCGGGAACATCCGGGTTGGCAAGGCGGAATCCGCCGGCTTCAAATCTCGCTTCCCTCGGAAGCGTATCAATGACGTTCTGGGGATTGCTGGATTCGGTATCCACATCGAGAGCGAAGATGATTTTGAGGCCGTGCTTCCCTGCCAATGCAAAGGCCTGCTGCATCATGGAAACGGTCGCTGGAACCCGTTGGTCATCCGGTCCCATCGCGGCTTTTGCGCCAAACACCGGGCCTGCGAAGATCTTGTCTCCGCCCATTATCCTGCGCACGTCATTCACATGCTCAGTTCCCCAGTCGCGCCCCTGGGCGGAAGTTGCCAGATAGCCGACAGGCTTGCTTTCTCCATTGTGGGTGAAGGTAAACATCGGATTGTTGCCATAGGCATGCACCATGATCGTGCTGAATCTCATCCGGGACAATTGCACGATCCAGTCTTCCCAGTCGGCCAAATCCCACGTGGAACAACTACTCAAAAAATTGTGCCAGGTGAAGCCTATCCTTTCCGGTACAACGGGGTAATCGTTCAGCCGCCAACTGTCGAGCCGGATGGGTCCATCGAAAGGTCCTGGGCTGGCATTATAGGATAGATAAAAGCCGTAGCCGAGCGTCTCGAGCAATGCGTAAACCGCCGAGAGTATCGCTCGCCCATCTGATCCCGCGACAATCGCTTCCTGGTATTTTCCGGCGTTGTGGGTAGTGATGGCATAACTTCCGGGGCGAGCAAGGAGATCTTTGGAAAGATGATTCCCAACTTGGGGTACTGATTGCACCGTGCCTAATAAGATTCGGGTTCCATGATCGGAGAGGATTTCGACGATGGGAAAGTGATTGGAGGGATAAAGGGTCTGGAGATGTTTGGATAACTCGTCGGCAGCCAACTTTTCGATCTCGGTGGCCTGCGCGCCGACCACAATCGGAATCTCCGCGCCGTCTCCTTTCTGTCCGGCCACCACATGAAGGGCCAAGAAAGCCGAGGCCCCTGTTTTTAAAAACTCACGCCGACCTCGCAGAGTTTCCTTTGGCATCGTTCCTCCTCAGTAAGATGTGCAGGATTCCTTGCTCTCGCGGGTTGATGAGAATTGGTTTTCGAGAAACGGCTATGGGGCGCTGCCCACGTGGACCCAAAGGTGCGCGATCGCCTTTTGACCAAGATGGTTGGCACGTTCAACATCCACGATATAGTCTCCTAGTTTTTGGAAGGCATGTGTGGTGATAGCGAACCCATCTTTCGCATGAGCCTCGCCGTTGCCATCGGACTTGGTAGTCGCGGTGGCGCCGTCCCCGAAGGACCAAGTCTCCTGTCCATCCGGCGTGCCAAACGTTCGAGCGTTGAAAGTGACGGAGCTTCCCGGCGCAATGCCCATGGTGGGGAAGTACACGGCTTGAATTGACGGCGGCACTTGCTCAGGATGTTTCGGATCGAGCACGTCGACTGTCTCAAAGTCGTAGGCAACGCGGCCGTGATCGTCAGTGACAGTCAGGGTTTCGCTGTATGTGCCGGCTTGCGAATAAGTCTTCTCGGCCTTCGATCCCGAGGCTTTCTTACCATCACTAAAAGTCCAATCGTAGCGGGCAATGTGCGACTCACTCCACGATCGCGACCCATCCAGCGTTGCCGTTTCTCCCACGAGGATGGCTTGATGCGGTCGCGCGACGGCGATCAGCGAGGGTTTGTACTGCCGTTGGTAAGCTTCCCACAAGAACGTATAGCCTTCAGGCGTCCCCAATTTGCCTGAGGCCTGCGGGGCGAGGACCTCGTAGTGGAGATGTGACCAGCCGCCGCTATTGCCCTCCTTGCCGAGTGTGCCGATTTTCTGCCCCATCACCACCCGTCCACCCAATTTCACGGAAGGGTCAAAAGAGTACAAGTGTGAGTAACGATGGTACCAACCCCGTTTGTCCCGCACGTAAATGCTTCCATCGTCGCGCAGGTCAAGGCTGGCATTGTTCTTCTCATCATCGATCACATCTTTCCCGATTGCCACCACGCCGCCGCTGGTCGAGGCGACGACGTCCACCAAGCCCTCGGCGCCTCCGATGTCGAGACCCGAGTGGTAGTAAGTCCGCTCCGAGCTAATCCTGTCGCTACCGTTGGTGTAGATCGGTTCATTCGCCATTTGCGTTGGCGAAGCGAACCAGCGTTCCCGAACCGGATAAACCAATGAACCGGGTGGCATGAAGGGCGATCCCGCCGGCCACAGGCGCAGACGGGCATCCCTTTCAAGCGCCCAGAAATCGGTGCCGACGTTCTGATAGTAAGCCTTGGTCACGGCGCAGTCAGCCTGGACGCCACCCACCGTGACTGGCAGGCGGTAATTCCCGCAGGAAAGAACAATGCGTACGCCGTTGATTTCAACCTCCGCCCGTGCGTCCCGGACTGCCGACCGGACACTATCGCGAGTTTCACTAATGGAGAGTAACTTGACGGTCGCGCTATTCCCATCCGCGAGCACAACCCGACCCACGCCCCCCACATCGATATCCACAACCTGAAATAGTGGCTGCTGTGCAACTGCCAGGCTCATGAATAAGAGAAAAAATGAGAACACCAACAGGACTGGTCTAGGCATGATTCTTCCGATCCGTCCTTCCGACCTCGACTTCGCGCGAAATGATACCCCCGGCTCGATCCCGGATCAAGCTCAATGACCAATACGTTTATGATCCAATTGGGGCTTGCCCTACGACCGTATGACCACTTGTATGGGGAACCAATCAGGTGTATCTTCCGGGTCGGCCAAAAGAAACGAAAGCGGGAATTCCGCTTCAGATTTGGAGCGCCAACCATGACATCACGAGAAAGAGTTATTACTGCTTGCAATCATCGTGAACCCGACCGCGTACCCATAGATTTTTCCGGTCACCCTTCCTCCGGGATTGCGGCCATTGCATACGCCAAGCTGCGTGATTATTTGGGCCTCCCGAAGAAAACCCTTCGGGTGTATGACCCCATTCAGCAGTTGGCCATCGTGGATGATGACATCCTGGAGAAGTTCGAGGTCGACACTGTCAATATGGCGCGCGGCTTCGCCCTCGCGGAAGAATCCTGGGCTGACTGGACTTTGCCGGATGGCACGCCCTGCAAGATGCCCGCATGGGCTCTGCCGCAAAGGGAGGAAGGAAGGTGGGTGTTTCGCTCCAAGAGCGGGCGCGTGGTTGCCCATTTGCCCGAGGGCGCGCTTTATTTCGAACAAACGTATTTCCCGTTTGCAGATGACCAAGGTCCCCAGAACATTCCCGAAGCTATGCTCGAGTCCATGTGGCACGTCATGGTTTCTCCCCCCGGCCCTTGGGTTGATTTTGCGCAACTTGGAGAAGGCGCACGCCTGTTGAGGCAGAACACCGACCGGGCGATTCTCGGGGGATTCGGCGGGAACCTGCTTGAGGCGGGGCAGTTCCTCTATCGCAACGACAACTTTTTTATGCTTCTAGCCGGCGAGCCGGAAAAGGCGCACAAATTCCTCGATGGGCTCGTTGAGATTTATATGCCGAGGCTGGAGAAATTCTTGGAAGCCGTGGGAGAGTACATCGACATCATCCGGTTCGGTGATGATTTGGGAATGCAGAATGGGCCGCAGATTTCGCCCCGGATGTACCGCGAGTTCTTCAAACCCCGCCACAAGCTCATGTGGAACCGCGCCAAACAACTGGCCAATGTGAAAGTGATGCTCCATTGCTGTGGCAGCGTCCGGGATCTCCTACCTGATTTGATCGACGCCGGATTGGACGCCATCAACCCGGTCCAGATTTCTTGCGCGGGGATGGATGCTTCGAATCTAAAGGCTGACTTCGGGAAGGAAATGGTTTTCTGGGGCGGTGGTTGCGACACGCAGTCGATCCTGCCGCACGCGGCGCCGGAGGCAGTTCGCCGGCACGTCCACGAACAGGTGGAAATCCTTAAACCGGGCGGGGGGTATGTCTTTCAGCAGGTCCACAATATCCTCGCCAATGTCCCGCCCGAAAACGTTGTGGCCATGTTTGAAGCCATACACGAGAGTGTGCCGATGGCGTAAGGCAGACGTTTTCGGGCAATTAACCTCCGAGGGCAAAGACCTCTGCCAGGGATAAGTTAGCACCCTCTTCGGCAGGCAATTTCAGCTTATGTCAGATTACTTGTAAGTGGCTTTTTTTCAGTATGTTGTCAGGTTTGGGAGGAGAAAAATCGGTTTTCAGGCCCTTTTTTTTCAACAAGTTCCCAGGTTTGGGGGCTTACCCACCATGGGACATTAAGTCGTAACACCATTGGTACAATTTGTCGACCTTTTCGTCGCTGAGTAACAGACTTGCGACCGGCGCGCTCTTGGATCTCCGGACAAAACCGGACTAAGCCATACATAGTTATTGTTGCATAAGTAATTGATCTTGTCAAGGAAAAAACGAAGCGTGCTTGAAGGGCCCTCCCGCCACTTACAGAGGACCTCGGATTTTGGTATGACAACCGCGCTGATCCTCCCCTCCTCTTAAGGCCCGAGTACAAACGAAGATCCGGATTCAAACCCTGCGAACTTCAATTCCCTTTTGGATGAAGCCTGCGATGGCATCGGGCGTGGCCTCGGTGTCAGTGATGATCAACGAAATCTCTTCGACGGGACAAATCAGATGGGTGGCGACGATGCCCAGCTTACTGTGATCTGCGACGATAATTTTCTCGCGCGATTGCCGGACCATGGTTTTATTGAGGGCGGCCTCATCCGGGTGATAAGCCGTCACCCCGTGATCGGGATGAACCCCGTTGGCGCCGATGAAGACCTTGTCCGGAAAGATACCGCTCAAGGTTTGAATCGCCGCAGGGCCGACGAGAGAAAACCATTCGCCGTGCAAGAACCCTCCGGTTACAAACACACTCACGCCAGGGCGGTTGGTGAGCTCCATGGCGACGTTCACCGTACTGGTTACAACGGTAACTTCCCTGCCCGCCGGAATGCTCCGTGCCACCTGGTTGGTGGTCGTCCCGGAGGTCAACACGATCGTGTCTCCGTCAGAAATCAGGCGCGCCGCGGCCAGGGCGATGCGGCGCTTTTCGTCGGCGTGTTTTTCTATTTGGTCCTTGTAACTCGAAGCATGCCGAAATTGCTCATACAACAGCGGCTCGATGGGAACGGCGCCCCCGTAGTTCCGGCGTAAACGGCCCTGCTGTTCCAGATTACGGAGATCCCTCCGCGCGGTCGCCAGAGAAACCCCGGACTCGTTGCAAATTTGCTCGACCGTTATGGAGCCCACACGGAGTAGATGGTCCAGAATCCATTGTTCCCGCGTGGCGATTTCGTCTTTGCTGGCCATAGTCTGAATGTTGAGAATCTTGGCGCTTCTTCAATCCGCTTCGATGCGACAAGGGGTAAAGCTCGACCAGATTTCTTTCCGGAGTGCCGGATTCGACACCCACTGGATTGCCGTTGGGTTATTCTCAAACTGGGTGTAGATAGGAGTGCCTGCCACCAGACTCAACTCGCGGTAGTCGCGCGGACGGCCGATGCAGAGGTCCCTCGGGAGGTAGTTGGCATTCCTGCACCATTTGAGCCGGCCGTCATCGTCGAGCAGCGCATACCAAGCAAGCCCCCGATGTGCTCGCACCTGATCGTAAACGAATCCATATTCGCGATCGCACCACGCGGCAAAGGTGAGCGGTGTTCGAGGATCAGCGCTGATCGTCGCGTGCGCCCAGCCTGGAGGCACAACGATCACATCCCCCGGTTCGCCCACCACCGCGAAGCATCGGCCAGGGTCATCTGCCGCAAACTCCTGCATGTAGACGACCCCCCGGCCTCGCCAAATTTCATAGACTTCCGGCGGCGCCCAACCGCTGTGAGCGGATACACGGTGTACATGACCTTGACTCCGGACGGGCTCGTTCCCGAGCCTTCCGGCTGCGTAGGTGACAATTCCAAACAGCAGTTGGCGCTTTTCGAGTTCCTGCTGGTGCTCGCGCTTCCCCACGTCCATCACGATGGCATAAACCGGATCAGGACCCTCGCAGGAAGGATCGTAGAGACTCTTGCGGATCGAATCGAGGCTGCGGTACTCAGGCGCCGGCCCGAAAATATTAGGGCCGAATTGAAATCCCATGGGGTGTTCGGTAACGCGAACGTCGAGTCCCGGGTCGAAACTCATGGATTTGTCCTCACATATGCTTTGACCGTGGCGTGCCGGCCTTCCCGTGTGGGACGAATGGTGTAGGGTCCCACGGCGGCGGGCACAATAAATGTTTCAGCATAGTGAACCACAATAGGTCCAAAACACCCATCGGGGCTTTCAACCACAACTTCCTGACCTTCCACAAGGTTGAGCACGTTGACGCCACCTTTGGTATGGTGCGGCACTTTCCCGGCGAACCAGTGGCGACGGGTCTCTATGAATTCGCGCTCGTGGAGGCCCGTGCGTTCCTCACACCAGCCGTCCCCCTTCGCCACGAGTTCCACGCGGTTGGTCAGGTTACGACGAACCCAATCGGTCGTTCGATCCCACTGAATGTTCTCGCGTCCGTGCCGCAAGTGAATCAGCCGGGGGCATCCCTGCAAATCCAGGCGGCCCCAATCCCACAGCTTGAAGGTAAAGATATAGGGCGTAGCGCTAATTTCAAGAACCATGCAATTCCGTCCAGAGCAATGCACCGTGCCGGCCGGAATCAAAAAGTGATCGTGCCTTTTCGCGGGCCATCGGTTTACAAATCGCTCGGCGGGGAAGGGGCAATTCCCCTGCTGCGCTTTCTCCAGGGCTTCCACCATTTCCGGGGGATTAATATTCTCCTGGAGACCCAGGAATACTTCGCCATCTTCCTTTGCGTCGAGCATGTAGTAACTCTCGTCTTGCGTGTAGGTCATGCCGAACTGGTCTTGGATATACTCAGTCAAGGGATGAACCTGAAGAGATAAGTTCCCGCCGTCCATGGTGTCAAGGAAGTCAAACCGGATGGGGAATTCCGTGCCGAAACGGGCGTGCACGGCTTCCCCAAGCAGTTCTCGCGGCTGAAAGAAAACCAGGTTGATGGCAGGAATCTCCACACTCACTGTGCCAAAGCCCAGGCGCAGGCTGTTCTCCTCGGGGACACAATCAAAACACCACGCGTAGTTGGGGGCGCCCCTGGGAAGGTCGCACTGTTCACGCATCCACTGGCCGCCCCACGGACCGGGATCGAAAAATGGCACGACTCGGAAGGGTCTTTTTACCACGGTCTGAAGGGCGCGTCGGAGCAAGGCCCCGGGAATCAACTTGGGGGCTTGTCTATCATTAGTGTCCAGCAGAAAGTCGATCCGGGAGAAGAGCTTTTTCTTCAGCTGGTCGGCAGCGCGCCAGTCGACGAAGAAGGCGCGTTTGTATTTGAGCGAGGCTTGTTCGTTGAAATTATTGGCGCCTAGGTTGGGGATTTCATTTCGACGCTGCCGCTGCTGGATCTCCCAGCGGGCCAGGTCGGCATAGACCAGGACGTCGGCTTGGGGTGCGAGCAGATAGGCCCCTGTCCCAATGACGAGAGTTAGACCCGGGCTTCTCTGGACTTCGTCGCGGGTGCGCGTGAGTTTCCCCGGATCCATGAAATCCTCGATCCCCAGGCCATTCATACGCCCGAAAACGGGATCATCGGTAAGGATAGGGGACAAGACCCGATTAAGTTCCGAGGCGGGCTTCATAGATTCGCTGGAGCGGAAAACTCGCGAGGGTTGCAGGGTACGTGCAATGGCACGCTCAACTTCTTCCACGAAAACACCCGGATAGCATTCGACGCACAATACCCGCGACTTAGTGCTTCCCAGGCGTTCGATCACGTTCTCCCAACCCACCGCGCATTCGCCGGAAGAAGAACTGATCGGGATGGTAGGGTATTTGTCGTATGTGGACGGTGATCTCATAAATCGGCCAGGCCCTGAAGCAAGGGGACCGCCCCCAGGAGCGCCGCGTCGTTCCCTAATTCCGCGCTGCACACCTTGACTTTCCCCCAGGGCGTCCAGGCATAGCGCTCAACATACGATTGCAGGAAGGGAATAATCCGGTCGCCGCTCTTCATGATGCCACCCCCCACGACGATAACCTCCGGATCGTAGGCGTGAATGAGGCCAACCAGTGCGGTTCCCCAAACCCGCATGGAACGGTCGCAGATTTCCTGGGCCACCTGGTCACCCTGGCCGGCATGATAGAAGAGCCTTGCGTAAGTGATGGACGGCTCCGCAGCGAGCGCGCTGGAGGCGAAGCTGGGATGGCTTCGGCATACGCCCGGCAACGCAACAGTGGACGCTTCGGCTTCCGCACAACCCACGGCTCCGCAAGTACAGGTGCGACCGTTGAAGTCGACGGGCATGTGGCCGCCCAAGCACCCGGCTTGCGAGTGTTTACCCCGTACTAGGCGACCTTGGATCATCGCCGCTCCGCCGATGCCGGTGCCTAAAGTGATCATGATGACGTCGTCGTATCCCCGCGCCGCCCCGGCATACCATTCGCCGAGCAGCGCCATCCGCGCGTCATTATCCATCTTGAAGGCGATGCCCAAGGATTCCCGACACCACGCGACCAGATCCAGTCCGGGGCCATCATCGTATTTTGCATTGGTCCCTGCGATGCGATGGCGGACACAATCCACCAGGCCACAAAAACTGAAGGCCAGACCGGCAGGCGCAGCGGTTGACCCCCGCGGGTCAACTAGAAGCGCTTGCAAGGATTCTGCCAGGAGTGGCAATTGGGGTGCGAGAGCGGCGGTGCCATCGGTGGACACAGTGCGGGACGCAAGAATAGTCCGGTCCTCGACCAGGGCGCACGTTGCGTGGCTTCCCCCCAAATCGATGGCAAGGGCTTTCACGATTCCTCCACAAGGGTGGGAATCCCCCCCACCTTCCGCAGACGCGCGCTGAAGCCCTCGCGCGCGATGCTTTCGTAGTCATGGCCTGAGTCGCTCGGCCAGCAAGCCAAAAACGCCAAAACCGACTCGCCCGTGTTTGCGACTCGATGCGCCGTGTGGAAAGGGATGTAATGAAGCGTGCCTGGGTGCATGGGCTCGAAGACGGTTCGACGGGACTCATCCATCAGGATCAGGGCGCCGCTCCCCCTGACGGTCATATAATACTCGCCCCGGCCTCGATTCGAATGATAGTGGCCCTTGGTCATGAAGTATTCGTCGCCGACCATGCCGGGTTCGATGAAGGTTGTCCCCCAAAACAGGCCACCTTCTACCCCTTCCCCGACCGGGAAGAATGCTTGAACTCGATAAACGATGGCGTTCGAATCAAAGACCTGACGTGCTTTCTCGTCCCGGAAAATCCCCCCCAGATCCCCTATCGTGCGGATTGTACTTTTTACTCTTTCGCCTGAAAGCTCACCGGTTTTGAGATGCACTGTGATGGGGGCGTCCCGCGTTGTTGAAACATCATTCCTTTCAGAATCGTCCTTCACCCGCGGGAATCCAGAACCTGATCCGGGATTTGATGACGTCGACATTAGTCTGCAAGCTCCTTCGATTCAAATTGACGAGTCAATCGGCATCCCGCAACGCTAGGGTATCCCGAACTCAATCTAATGAACAAAACCTGTGCGGAGTCTGGGAAACATCGAAGTCGCGAGCGTGCACAACAAATGCCCAAGCTGATATCACTCGATGCTGAACCGGACAAGGGAAACACACCTATCTATCGTAGCCTAATTTCATCAAAATAGATTGTCAACGATGAATTGAGCGATATGGCCACTCTCGAACATAAATTGCTGCGATTATATGCATAATCATCCGTACTGCGATTCAGACAGTAAGAAACCAGGCTGGGCGGCCGACCAGCGCTCGGTCTGTCAACAGGTCTATCCGATCCGCCCGCACGGCTCTTGACGGCCTTTCCGACGGCCAGTTGTCCACC
>JBEKLF010000233.1:0-13508 GCA_050010335.1 Terriglobia bacterium | reverse complement strand
CCCCACCCCCTTCCATCCTGGCACCCAAGCGATAAATCCTGGGGGTCTGGGGGCAAAGCCCCCGGCTCTACCCTGCCTCTCCATTGTTGCATTTTCTTTCATAAGACTTTTGACAGAACCGGCCAGTGCCCCATTCCTGACCCGGAAAAGCAGTGGATCGGCATACTTTTGCGGGTCCTCCCCCAAGGCGGCGAGCCCCCCGTTCTGCGCCTGGGCGTTGAATCCGTGACGCAAATTGGCCGCGGCGACGCGAGCCTTGCCCTCGGGCGCCACCGCGCCCTGCGACATGCTCCCGTTGGCGCGACGCGCGGCCAGGTTCTCGTCGGTCATTTTTGGTTTCTGGACTAGAGACATAAAAAACCTCCTGGGGCAGTGGTGAGTGGCTAGTGGTGAGCGGCTAGTAGCGAGCCTTTCGCTCTCCGCCTGGTGCCTACTGCCTACTGCTTTCTGCCTACCGTTGTATAATTTGCGCCGACCCCTTGCAGAGGCCTAGGGCCTTGCACGTCCGCCAGCGCGGGCTAGCCTTCAACGCTAGCACATACCCCTAGGCTTTGTCAAGAGGAAAATTATCAGATCCGCCAATACCCATAAATTAGGACAAGAAGTCAGAAATTCCACCTTGCAAGGAAGGGAGAATCCTTTGGGAGGGCGTCTAATTGTCGGAAATTGCTGCTGGGCAGCAGCAAAAGTAGCGCGTGGTCGGGGATTGCCCGAGGGGCGGTTCGCGAACCGCCTGTCAGCACATTACTTGACGCGCGAAGGATCGGACCCTGCCCCGCACTATCCCCGCAAAAGGCGAAGGAAATCACGGCCAAGGGCAACGGCCCAATAGGGTTTTTCTTGGGCGTTCGCAAGGGAGGCGACGGAAAACCGTGAGTTCTTTCGCTGCTCCGAGGAGCGTGCGACATTGTTCGAACTCTTTACTCACAGCTCGCGCAGTGGGCTACGGTCCCCCGCCCGCTACGCGGGCTGCGGCGACCAAACTTGCCTTCCGCGTGACAAAACCTCGCAAATGGCGTAAGATCAGCGCGGATATAGGGGGTGTGGGAGATTTCTTTATGAAGGTGATTGAGCTTCCCGATGAACAGGCGGCGGCGCTGACAGCGAAAGCGGCGGCGGCAGGCCTTACCCTTGAAGCCTGGCTCAACAAGCTGGCCAGCGCGGGACCGTCTACACCGCCTGCTGAGCCCCCCCTGCAAACTGCGGCGGACATCGTTCTCGCCCACATGCGCAAAGTCCCGCCTGAAATCATGGAGACTATGCCCAAAGACGGCGCGAGCCAACACGATCACTACATCTATGGCTGGCCCAAAAGAGAGGCATGACCGCGCTTTTCGCCGACACGTTCTACTGGATCGCGCTGGCGGATCTCACCGACAGCGCTCATCAGCGGGCGTTGGCTCTCACCGCCGAGCACGCAGCCTCGCAAATCATTACCACCGATGAGGTGTTGACCGAGTACCTCACGTTTTTTCGACATTGCCCTAGCCTCTCCGCCGCGAAGCAGCCGAAAGCGTTGTGGCCATCTTGGCGAAGCCGGTTATTCGCGTGATCCCGCAAAGTCGGGAATCCTTCCTCGCCGGTCTCCAGCTCTATCGTGCCCGCCCCGACAAGGGGTACAGCCTGGTCGATTGTATTTCGATGCAAACGATGTGCAAAGAAGGACTGACCGAGGTTCTTACCAACGACCGGCATTTTGAGCAGGAGGGTTTCAGGGCGCTATTTCGCGAGTCTTAAATCATTCCCTACCCTCGCCGAATTTCACAAAGGGTCCTTTATGAAACTTACCTGTCCGCTTCAGTTGCCTGCTCCCCGCTGCCCCCCGGCCAGTGCTTAACAGTGTGATAAAATCCGGATTCTTCCATGGAGGTGCAATATGGAGTGTGCAGTGTGCGGTAAGATAGCGGACCCAGCAATTTACAATCCGGGCGTACAAGTGGTTGGTGGCGAATTTGGAAGGTGTCCAAAGTGCGCCAAGGTGTTTTGCAACAAATGCAGTAAGATCAAGTGGAAGGACCAAGAGCACACGTGGGGGGTTAATGCCTGTCCGGTGGACAGTGAGGCGTTGAAGACTAACCTTTTCCCCTAAAGAATTTAGGTGCCCCCGGACCAGTTCTACACCTCGAACAGTCTGGCTATGTAGTCGGCGGGCACTGGCCGCAAAGGACCGTTTTTGAAACACAAAACGCGATGTTAAAATACGACGTCCCGGATTGGACCGGTAGGGGCCGGACACGGAACGCAAATATGAACCTCTGGGAAAAACTGTTCAAACGTGATGATGTGGAGAAGGTGAGAATTTACTACCACGCCCCCCAACCGGGGGACTTCTGGAGTAATGGTGAATGGAAGCGCGGCATCGAGATAACAGGGGGGGTATGCACCACTTGCGGTTCAAACAAATGTGTACGCCAATGTGCATGTTGTGGGCGGCAATTCTGTGAAGTGCATCTCGAATCATCTATCACTCATGGCCAGTGGTACTCGTACGGATCATCAGTCCCACAATACAAGGGTGTTCGGGTGGAAAAACCTGTTCGGCATAAGAGGCCAAATGCTTCGGCCTATAAAAAGGAATTCAGGACTTACTATTATATCTCGTACCAATTTGGCCTCCTTTGCGCGGATTGCAAAACGGCAGTGGCGCAAATGCGCCGTCTTTAGTGAATTGCAAGCGAGTCGGAGCCGTATTGCGCGCCTCGTTTCGCAAAGGGTGAGTTTTGCAACGTAGCAGGAAGCCCCGGTAAATACAGGGCCTTGAATGCTGCGAATGTCTGTCTCAAAATTAAGGACCCCTAATCCCCCTAATCCTACCTGTCCCCGGCGTACCCGACGGCGTCGTTCCAAATCTTAAATGACATGGCCTCGACCACATCCTCATAACTGTAACCAGGTGACACGATGGGAAGCCTCTTGATGAACTTCAACTTGCTGGAGGGCAATTCCTGCTTGCAGTAGGACTCGAAGGACGCTGGATTCTCGGCCACAATTGCGACAAGGTCGCGATACTTGAACTTGAGTGCGCCACTGTATCGCCACTCTCTCTCCCACGCGAAGTCGTAATTCGAGCCAATAATATTGATAAGCGAATAGTACTGGATGATCGACCGAAAATGACTGAGTTGCCTCTTCCTGAACGTCTTCAAGCTCTTCACCGTTTGGAAATCAGAGCGAAAACGTGAGAGCAGGTACTCTCTAAGATTCGTCCCTCTTGCGTTAAGATACACCGCCGGGCAGGCCCCCTTCTCAATGAGCCAGTCCTTGGCGAAAACCAAACCATACCCTTTCAGCTCCACCCTTCGCCCCCGAATTTTCCCCGTGAGACGATGTATCTGCGTTAGCGGTGTTTCCGTGAAGCAAACCGTGTTAAAACATTCCGTCAGAACTTTCGTAAATCCCAACCGGCCAAACTCATGCAGGAACAGGCAGTGCCCATTCCGCGCCTCAATGGTTTTATCCCGCAATATCGATATGAGATTTCCCCTTGCATCCGTTTCGCCGGAGTCCCGCGTAAGGTGCACCAAAAAACGAGAAAGGTCTTCCCGATGAGACGGGTCTCGCTCTGACATGCTATCTTGCCTCAAATCCCGATCCGGTCGACCTCGCCCACGCTGATGTCATCGTTGCGGCGGTCGTAAAGCCCGGTCGTTTTTGCGTTCAAGTGCCCGGCCATGCGTTGAGCGACCTCGATACGCCCCCCGTTGGTGAGGTAATCTGTAATCCCCGTGGCCCTGAAACTGTGGCAGCCTATCGCCGTTTCAATTCCCGCATCGGAAGCACGGCGGCGCACCATGTACCAGACATCCGTGCGCGACATGGCCGACGCTGAGAAACTGGGCATCCTGGGCTTGGCGATTGAGCCAGGCAGAGACGTTAGCATCGGGACGGGGACGCAGCGTTTCGGAAGGCACGTTGGTGTCCAGCAGAAAGCCGCTCATCCCAGATCCACGGGGCGTCCGGTGGAGCGGTTACGGGTGAAAAGGCGATCAATGTCTTCGTCCGAAAGCAGCCCCCGAACCGATTCGCCGATATCGATCAGATTGGCTTTTGGCGCCGCTCCAGAGGGAAGCTGCGCAGCTTCTTCGAGAATGCCGGCGGCGTAGGTTTCGAGGGGCCTGCCCTGGGCGGCGGCCTGCCGGGCGAGTTCGGCCTGGACTTCGGGCCGGATGTCGAGGGTCAAGATCATGCACGGCTCCTTTCCTGAGGCCAGTCCCTACACTACCGGACCGCGCGGCGGAAGTCAACGGAGTGCCCCATAACGCCGTTGTGTTTACTAACTTGGCAAGTCTTTAACAGAAGCAGAGGTCAAACTGAACTACTTAAGGCCCGTATAATTCAAACTGTACCATAACCGTCGGGTCACCTGTGTATTTGGCTCTCAATCTCGTTCACTTGCGCAGCCGCTGCTTGTTCGCCCGGATTGTTTGCCAGTTCCGTCTTGAATTCTTGGATCGCGCCGGCCAGGTCGCCCTGAGTTTTCAGCATCACTCCCAAGGCAAGATGATAAACAAACCCCTTGGGGTTGATCGCGATGGCCTGCCGCAGGCAAACAATGGCCTCCGCGGTCCGGCCGGACTTGAAGCGCGTCATGCCCAGGTAAAAGTATTCGTCCGATTTATTGGGATTGATGCGGATCGCGCGGAGAAAATACCTTTCCGCTTCCGGCAGGTTTCCGATTTTATAGTAGGTGAGAGCCAGGTTGTACGTTGGGGCCCAGTAGGTCGGATTGTGGTTGACCGCGTCGAGGAATGCTTCCAGAGCAGGGCCGTACTGGCCACCCTCTGCCAGGGTGGAGGCATAGTTGGACTCGGCGTCGGGATTGTGAGGCGCCCTGGTAAGGTTATAGGCGTAGAAAGTTAGATTGTCTTTGAAATAGAAGCTCTCGGTGACGGTTCCATAACTCATCGCCGCGGTCAGGCACAGAACAACTACGAACAATGAAGCGGGGGCGCCCAACCATCGCGGTGGTCCCCAACACACCTTCTTCAGTAGCATGGCCAGGAGGACGGCCAGACCCACCGAGGGTAAGTAGAGGTGCCGGTCATGGGCAAAGTCGTTGGCAATGAAAACGCGGAGATTGAGGAGAGGAATTAGTGGCAGCACCAGCCAAACCGCGAAGAACGCTGCCGGTCGGGACCTCCGGACTCCGGCGAATATCCCGAGTCCCACACAGACGTCGACAATGGCGGGCACAATGAAATTCCTTAGCGTGGGATGGAGTACCGCAGGGAAATTGTAATAGGTGCTGAGCCCGGCCGGCCATATCAAGTGGCGGACCCAAAACGCCACTAAAGACGGCCAGGTAAAGACCAACTGCGCCGAGCTGAGCGGCGTCGCTACGTGGCTGAACCCTTTCAGGGCGTAAATCCGTGCCGCAACATAAAGTGCGACGAGAAAGAAGTAAGGCCAGATTTTGCCGAGAGTTTCCCCGCACCAGGTGAGAACTCTCCTCGCCGCGAGCGGTCTTCCCCACTCCATTCCGAAGACCAATTCGTAGACGAGCAAAAGGCCTGGAAGTACCAGCGCGTTCTCCTTCATGAGCAGGGCGCAAGCAAACAGGACCATCGAAATAACTTTCCATTTGAAGGCGTGTGTTGTCTCGATCCGCGACTGAACATAAGCAAGAAGCGAGGAGATCAAAAAGATTCCCAAGAGCGGTTCATTTACCCCGGATATCCAGGCGACGGCCTCAATGTGCGCGGGATGAAGGCCGAAAATCAACGCCGCCAGAAGCGCCACATCACGGCCGATTCCCAATCGCCACGCCAGGAGGTAGACGAGTAGGGTGGTGAGGATGTGGGTCAGAATGGTGGTAAGGTGCCATGCCCAGGCACGATTTCCAAATACCGCCTCATTGATTCGCACCCACAACAGAAAGAGGGGGCGGTAGTAATTTACCCACTCGTCCGGCATGACTCCCGCCCAAACGTGAGCGGTAAAGTAGGTGGGAACTGAATGCCAGGTATGAATCGCGGGATTCTCCAGGATCTGCCCGCGATCGTCGTGTACGAACTGATAGCGAAGCGTGGGGATATAGACCGCAAACGTCAGAGCGAGGACAACCGCGATCCCCCACCATGCGGGAAGACGGTGAGCCGTTGCGGTTACTCCCGCCGATTGGTCCACTTGCCGATTTAGTTCGGGAGCAGGTGTTTCAGCGTTTGGTTCCGTCAGCATACTTTTCGACCTGAGTCACCCAGTTATGCGGCTTGCCCGGCCGCCCGTCCAATCTATTGCCAATGCCATTGGAGTACGCGTTTCGTCGTCACCCGGGTTAGACCAACCCCAGCGGCAGCGATGACTGCAAATGTACCATTCCCCTAGATTCTCCGCAGCACAGGAAGTGGCTCCCGACTAACTCCATGCCCATGAAGCCAAGGCATCTGTGCTCGAAAAAGCCGAAGGGTCAAAATGGCCGTTTCAAATTCTTTTCTTTGAACTCGTCGGCGCAAAGAACGTAATATCCATGTTGTGTCCCGCCGCCAGGGCTGGCGCGGGCGTGGGGTGGCGGAAAGTGTAAGCGTCGTGAGTAGTGTAGCTGAGGCTTTGGCTCTGGGATTCGGATCGGGTCCCATTTGCCTTGCTTCTTGTGGACCGGTGCTGCTGCCCTGGCTTGGGACCGAGCCGCGCGAATTGCGCGCGACCGGCCGCTTGCTTGCCCTCTTCCTGGGTGGGCGATTGGCAGGCTACCTGGCGTTTGCCGTGGTGGCTTGGGCAGCCGGCGCGGCAATTCCCATCGACCCGCGCACGCGGACGCTGGTGTTTGGATTGGCCAACTTCGGTTTGGCTGCTCTGCTAGGGATTTCGGTATTCCTTCCTCACCGTCACTGCGGAATGGCGAAGGCTGAGCGTCAGCCGCGCCTCTACCAGATTGGCTCCCCGGGCCGCTTCCGGCCACCCGCTGCACTCGCCCTTGGCTTCATGACGGGCCTTAATCTCTGCCCGCCTTTTGTTACTGCCGGTGTGCGCGCTGCCGCCACCCGGAGCCTGCCTGGCGCAGTCCTCTTTTTCGCGGTGTTCTTCCTAGGCACCGCTGTCTGGTTTTTGCCCTCGCTCGCCGTTAGCTCGCTCCGCCGCTTTAGCGCGGTTCCCACAGTCGCCCGCATGACGATGGGCGCTCTCGCAATCTACTATGCTTACCTGGGAATCGTGTGTGCGGCCTCGTGGCGGCTCGCTCCGGTCCGCGCTGTGGATCTTTTCATTTTCATCACGAGGATGGTGCCCCATGCCTGACTTGGCCCGTTCGATCGCGGTCGCGCCTCCGCGCGGAATCGGGCGCTCGCTGCTTTTGACCCTACCCATGGCCCTGTTTACGCTGCTCCTATTCACGCCGGTGCTACGCCAGCCGGGCCGCCCTGCCAAGCTCGCGGCAACGATTGCCTGGGCCTTCATGCTCGTCTTGTTCTTCCTGATGATGCGCACGCGTGAGACTTATCGTTGGCGCCGGGTCTTCTTTATTGCCTTGGGGTTCCTCTTCCCGGTCGGGTTTATCTGGGACCTCGTCGCGTTGCGCTCGTCGATGAGCATCCCCATAGAGAGGATGGTCTCCGGCGATACGCCCTTCTGCTTCATGGTGATTCCCATGACGCTCATTCCCGCCGCGCTGACGAAGACCATCATCTTTCCCGGCTCGATCCTACCCACCGCGTCAAACCCCCACAGCATCGCCATGATGGTGGCGCTCTGGCTGCTGGCCACGGTAGTTCTCGGCAAGGCGTGGTGCAGCTATGGATGCTTCTTCGGCGGGTTGGACGAGGGCTTCTCCTCGATCGCGAAGAAGGCGCGCCTGCGCAAAATCAACCCCCGCTGGCGCTTCGCCCCCTGGGCGATTCTGGTGGCCATCGTACTTCTCTCCGCCGCCACGTATGAGCCCATCTATTGCATGTGGCTCTGCCCCTTCAAGGCGGTCACGGAGTTCCCCGCGGTGCGTTCCGTGCAGACGGCGATCCAATTCGGAATCTTCATCGCGCTCTTTCTGGGCTTGGTGGTGGTGCTGCCGTATCTCACCAAACGACGGACGCAGTGCGCTTTCTTCTGCCCGTTCGGGGCCTTCCAATCGATCTTCAGCCGCACCAGCATCTTCGATATCCGGATCAATAAGGAAAAGTGCGCCGCCGGCTGCGTATTGTGCCAAAACAACTGCCCCACGCTCTCCCTCGACAAGGATTCGATTCAAGCCGGCAAGACACTTTCCACCTGCATGCGGTGCGGCGCCTGCGTCGACGTCTGCCGCAAGGATGCGGCAGTGTGGCACATCAAGGGCACCCCGGTGGGCGTCTCGCCTGAGCGCGCCCGGCTGCTCTATCTTTACGCCGCATGGGTCTTTGCCAGCATGTTCGGGGGCAGCATCATTGCCAACTCGCTCCAGAAGCTGATTGGCCTGTTCGTTTGAGGCGTGCCGGGAGGGAATGCTATGAAACGTCTACGCGCAGTTCTCGGTTATTCGGTCGCAGTGCTGACCATTGCCGTCGCCGTGGTGGGGCCGCTCTTCTGGTTCGGCGTCTTCACCCGCGCCGCCGGGGGCACCTCGCTACGCATCGACCCGATGTATACGGGTGGCGAGCCGGCACGCACCGTCTCCCGAAGCGGATATCAGATAGTCGTCTACAAACCCGTTTCGAAACGGGCTCCACTCTCCCAGGCCGGAGCGTTCGTGCAGATTGTGTGGACGCCGGCCTCCAAGCTTCCTGCCGCCATCTCCGAATTCCTTGACCTGGATGGCGATGGGCGGTCGGATTGTGTGGTTTCCTTCCAGGTCCCTCGCGATCCGAAGGCGAAACTGCACGTTACGGTCGAGCCCTTGACCGCCCTCGTCCTGCCGATGCACCAGGTGAGTGACGATTCGTTCTCTTCCTTGATCGCGCGGGTGAACGATACCGTTGTCGTCCGCGTGCCCCTGCGCTAGGATCGCCCCCGCCTTCGAAATGGGTGACCAGACCGTGGCGCTTTCACGGCGTCACCATGGTACTTGCAGTGCCCGAATTTGTTCCCAACCTGCGTGGGCATCGGGGTATAATTAGCTTGGTGCCGCAGGGCCACCAGGGCGACCGTTAGGCATCGCGGGCTACAAAAGAGGCTCAGGCATGGGATTCATCGAGAATCGCTTCGAGAAAAATTTCGTCATCACGTCTGTGGATTATGTTTTCAATTGGGCGCGCAAGTCATCCCTTTGGCCGCTGACGTTCGGTTTGGCGTGCTGCGCAATCGAGATGATCGCATCCACAACGTCGCGGTTTGACATGGCGCGCTTCGGCGCCGAGGTCTTTCGCCCCAGCCCTCGTCAGGCCGACTTGATGATTGTGGCCGGGACCGTGACGCTGAAGATGTCGCCGGTGGTCAAGCGCATCTGGGAACAAATGCCGGACCCCAAGTGGTGCATCTCGATGGGAGCCTGTTCCAGCGTGGGCGGGCCTTTCAACACTTATGCCGTGTTGCAGGGCGTGGAC
This sequence comes from Terriglobia bacterium, assembly GCA_050010335.1. Lineage (GTDB taxonomy): Bacteria > Acidobacteriota > Terriglobia > UBA7540 > UBA7540 > Bog-366. Next base: position 4,062 of record JBEKLF010000233.1, on the reverse strand, counting down.
AAAATCGTTCCCGTTGATGTTTACGTCGTGGGCTGCCCGCCGCGTCCGGAAAACCTCTTCTATGCTCTTCTGAAGTTGCAGGAGAAGATCGATGGCATGACGATGGGAAAGCGCCCCACTGACGTTCGTCTGGACCAGAGCATGATTGAGGACTTCAAGAAATCCATCCGGATCGGCAAGGCGGGGACTCCGGAACTCGTTCAGATCGGCTGAGCCTGCCTTTTCATTTTGGATTCTAGATCTTGGATCGAGGGGCCCCTCCCTGTCTTCTTGGTTCAATCCAAAATCTAAAACCCAAAGTCTAGAATGGATGAAATTCCTCATCAACGATCGAGGAGGCGTAGATGCCTAACTTTGTTAAGGTCGCGAGCATATCGGATTTGAAGCCAGGAACAGCGATGACCGTCGTTGTGAACGGAAAAGACATTGCTCTCTACAATGTCGGAGGAAAGATTTGCGCCACAGACAACACCTGCCTCCATCAGGGCGGCCCTCTCGGCGAAGGAATCGTGGAGGGGGAAGTAGTAACTTGCCCCTGGCATATGTGGGAATACAATGTCTGCACGGGCGAAAAAGTTGGGAATAACTCCATCAAATTGGCGACCTATCCCGTAGAGGTTGATGGCGCTGACATTAAGGTAGGAGTCTGAAAGGCCGGAACTCGGGTTCTGGACGCGGGAGCCAGGAGAATTTGCGATTTGTGATTTGTGAGTTGTGATTTTCCGCTGTCTTCCCGAATCCCGAGCCTCGTGTGCCGTATTCCGAATCCCGTGTCCCGCCAGTTCTATGCCTGAACTTCCTGAAGTTGAAACCGTGGCCCAGGGGCTCGTGCGGCGGGCCCTAGGACGCCGCATCACGGCCGTCGAGATTCGCCATGCCGGGGTCATCGCCGGCTCCGCCGAGGAGTTCGCTTCCACCATCGAGGGCAGAAAGTTGGTGAAGGTGTCGCGGAAGGGTAAGGCGATAGCCGTTGAGTTGGCATCCGACGACGGCTCGGCGCCGCGCTTTCTGCTGGTGCGCTTGGGAATGACGGGCCAGCTCACGGTCACCCCGCACGAAGCGCCCATTGAGTCGCATACTCACGTATTCATGACTTTGGACGACGGCCGCGAAGAATTGCGGTTCCGCGATGCGCGGCGCTTCGGCAGACTGCGCTCCCTCACGCGGCGCGAGTTGGAAAAGGTTATGGGGGCGCTCGGTCCGGATGCACAAATAGTGACCGAGCCGCAATTCCTCGCGGCCATGCGGGGCCGCAAAGGCGCCATCAAGAGTTGGCTCATGAACCAAAATCTCATGGCGGGTTTGGGAAACATCTACGCCGATGAGGCCTTGTTCGAAGCGCGCATCCATCCGCTCTCGCAGCCCGGCAGGGTTTCTGGCCGCAAGGCTCATCAACTCTACAAAGCTGTCCGCAAAGTCCTGGATCGAGCTGTCCGGTTGGGAGGAACTACCTTCAGCGATTACCTTGACATCGAAGGCAGGCCGGGCGCATTCCTGAGCAAATTGCGGGTGTACCAGCACACTGGCGAGCCCTGCCGGCGGTGCGGCCACATCATCCGGCGCATCGTGATCGGGGGGCGCAGCAGCCACTTTTGCGCGCGATGCCAGGCCCGGCCGCGCCTCACTGCCAAAATGCGGGGCCCGCTGAAATCCCGTCCATAGCATCTGGAGGAATTATAGTGCAAAAGGGCGCCCCTCGAAGAATCCCGTTCACTCTCGGCTTGGTTTGCGGCCTGGCGTTGCTCTTGCCGTCGACGGGAGCAAAGCCGCCCCAATCCGTGATCGCGTCGGCGAGCCCGCCTGGCGACGCTGCTGGACTCCTCGCCGCGCGCGAGCATGGCCCAACCCCGCTTCTCGACGATTTACGCGACCTTTGTGACGGCATCGGCGGCCGGCCGACAGGTTCGAAGGCCTGCGATCACGCGGTGGATTGGGCGGTCGCCCGCTTCCGCGCCGCGGGCGTGGAGCACACCTGGACAGAAACCTACACGATCCCCTCGTCGTGGGAGGGAGGTGCTGATCGTGCCGAGTGCCTGGCTCCGGCGGAGTTCTCCATCCGTGTCGCAGCCGATCCCTTTACCGCGCCCACTCCGGGCGGGCACGCTTTGGAAGCTCCCCTTGTGAATGCGGGCGACGGGAGCACGGAATCGTTTGCCCGACTTGGCGACAAATCGCGCGGCGCCATCGCCCTGGTGCTCTCTCCGGAAATGAAGACGGAGGCCGACCTGTTTGCCGAATACGGGCGCGACGGCGCAATGATCGCGGCGGCCCGACGGGCCGGGGTAGCAGCGCTCCTGGTCCAGTCCACCCACGCGGGAGTGCTCCTCTATCGCCACCCCATGGGATTGAGCGGCGAGAGTCTTCCCCTTCCCGCCGCCATCGTGGCACGCGTCCACGCAGCGCGGTTGGCACGCCTTTCCGAGCGGGGGGAGGTTCGGGTGCGATTGGACTTGCCCATCTGTCTGGGCGGCCCCTTTCAGGCCCGGAACGTTGTGGCGGAAATACGGGGCCGCGAGCGGCCTCAAGAAATCGTGCTGATTGGCGCCCACCTGGACTCCTGGGACCTGGGCACCGGCGCCGAGGATAACGGCGTGAACGCTGCCATGGTGATCGACATCGCGCGCAGTTTTGAGGCGCTCGGCGTCGTGCCGCGGCGCACCGTGCGCTTTGTGCTTTTCACGGGGGAAGAACAAGGCTTGTTCGGCTCCGAAGCCTATGTCTTGCGCCACGCTGAGGAGATGGGCCGCCATGTCGCCATGATCACTTTTGACACAGGCTCTGGACACACCAACGGTTTCTATCTAAACGGCCGCGAAGACCTTCGCCGGCCAATCGACCAGGCCCTCGCCGCTGTCACGGGATTGGCAGCGGCGGACGACTCCCTGGAGGCCATCGATGGCACCGACAACTTCGATTTCCTCCTTTCGGGCGTCCCTAATCTGATTGCCAGGCAAGAATGGGCTCCTTACCTTCCCAATTATCACGCTGAATCCGATGTTTATGAAGCTGTAAACCCGGTGGAGGCGAGGAACAATGCCGCCCTCGCCGCCGTGCTGATGTGGGGACTCGCCGAAAGCCCTGATCGTCCCGCCCGGCGCCAAACGCGCGCGGACGTGGAAAGGCTTTTGCGCGGGACAAAGCTGGACGAGCAGATGAAGAGCTTTGGCCAGTGGGATGATTGGGTGGCGGGCAAACGCGGTGTGAGCCAATGAGGCGCGACGGCCCCTCATGGTAGTTCACAGATTTTTTTCACTCTACTTAATACCTCGGAGCAGCCCCGGGCAAAGGGGCGACCTTGCGGTTGCGGGGGAAAGCTGCAAATTCCGCTTCACTTCATCGAAAGCAGGGTGGAGCGGAAGAGTGACGGAGGTAATTGCGTCAGCGCCTCGGACCACTACCCACGGTACAGATATGCAATCTATACAATATCATGTGGTCGTTCCTAAATAAGCACAACAGACTGTATAATCGGCGGAACTATTTTCATTTTCATGCGCCTCACCCCTTGACCGTTCCCGTCCGGCTTTCTATCATCAGCAGTAACGGGGGTGCAAGTGCACGCCCCAACGAAGGAAACTTCGTAAATCGTGCCAAGCTCGAAAGGAACGCTCGATAAGAGGAGAATGGTTCTTGTGGGAATTGCAAAAGCTGGCCAGTACCGAGAGGTGAACGGGCCGGATGAAGCGATCGATCCCACCGCAGGAACGGTTCTTGGCAAGTTTCCAGGGTGCAGGCGGGCGGGGCGAGAGTAAAGCTGAGGGGCTCCTCTTCCTCCGTTGCTGGTACCCGGAACGTCGATAGGCAATGCTCAAGGGGCCTCCTTCGGGAGGCCCCTCTTTTTTGGCTCCAATCCACATTATCACCTTCGCAGTGCATCCGAATCGCTGGATCGTCGGCATCATCAATGATGTGATGCACAGTCATGTGGTGCAGAGAACTGCACTGCGATTCAGACAGTAAGAAACCAGGCTGGGCGGCCGACCAGCGCTCGGTCTGTCAACAGGTCTATCCGATCCGCCCGCACGGCTCTTGACGGCCTTTCCGACGGCCAGTTGTCCACCT
>JBEKLF010000232.1:0-13589 GCA_050010335.1 Terriglobia bacterium | reverse complement strand
CGGTGGTTTCGGCAACGACGGCTCGCGCTTTCGAGACGAGTTTCCAATCGATGTGTCGTGGTCTTGACATGCCGCGATTGTATCATTTTTAGTCTCATCTTGAAAGCGAGCTAGAATTAGTTGCATCGGTGGCGCTCCTTCGACTGTGCCGGGCTTTGGTCCGAATACGCGGATTCTTATGCAGTTCGACGTCGGCACTAGCGGACATGTGAGGGAATGGAGCTTCGCCGAAACGGTGGCCGCCTTGAGATTCGCGCTACCCATCACCTTCCGGAGCACCCAGCCTGATACGTCGATCCGGCCCGACGAGAGGCCCAAGGTCAAGACTCTCAATGAGGTCTTCGACAGTTATGGCCGCCTGATACAATATCTCGGCGCTCCCAGCATATCGGGGTATCCCTCCCTTCCGACGGAAATAGCGAGGCGAGGTGAGATCCAACGTTGGGAGATCTACAACTTCACCGGCGATACTCACCCCATGCACTTCCACCTGGTCAACGTCGCCGTCAGGAAGCGGGAGGCCTGGACGTTCGATCCTACGACCGGACAACCGCTCCATGGCGTACTCGCCCCCATTCCGGGCACGGCTCGTCCACCTGACCAGAACGAGCAAGGCTGGAAGGAAACCGTGCGGATGAACCCCGGAGAAGTGGTCACGGTGGACATGAAATTTGATCTGCCATCCGGCAAAGAACCACCGGACAGTCCGCGGCTCAAAGCCAGTTTCGGCATCAAGGGAGCCGAGTACGTGTGGCACTGCCATATTCTGGAGCACGAAGAGCACGACATGATGCACGCCCTGGTGGTCATCTAAGTACGCTCTGTCCCCCGGGGGACGCATGAGTGGTTTTAGCAGTTCGACTTGCCCCGGCGCGTTGAACGGAGCGCCGGGGTAAGCAGCTCCGCGCGAATCCAGGGTGGGACTTGTCTGGCGGCGAAGTCTTGCATTACCTTGCATCCTTCCTCTGGGGAGGGAAGCAGACATCGTTCCTACCGTCTTTTTTCATGCAAGGCGCTGCCGCGAGGTTAGATGCGCTTCGGGCACGTTAAGATGCTGAACTCATCCTGCGCTGCAATCCTCGGAGGTCATTCACAGCGGCCCTTGTGTCTGTCAAGATGAAGCCTCTGAACAAGATTGTTATCATTTCGTTGATCGTTGGTTCTTTCTTGGCGGGCTATTGGATCAGCCCCCGACGAGGGGGGAGCAAGGTGGCCGCAACGGGCCGCCGAATCCTCTACTATCGTGACCCCATGCATCCAGCCTACAAGTCTGACAAGCCCGGCGTTGCGCCGGACTGCGGCATGCCACTGGAGCCGGTGTACGCTGACGGTGGAGCGGCTGGGGAACCAGAAAAAGGGGAGGGTCCTGCCTCGCTTCCTCCCGGCTGGGTACAAGTCAGCCCGGAGAAGCAACAGATCATCGGGGTTCAAGTTGGCCAAGTGGAAAAGGCACCCGGAACCCAAACGATACGGACGCTGGGGAGGGTGACTTTAGACGAAACTCGTGTTTTCCGCGTGGCGGCGGCCGTGGAGGGTTGGGTCCGTAATTCGGGCCCCATCGTCACGGGTGACATGGTCCGGAAAGACGAGGTGCTCGCCACGTTTTACAACCGGGACTTTCTCACCGCCCAGCAAACCTACCTCTATGCCCTGAACACCATGGACCGGTTCAAGGATAACGAGAGTGAGGACCAACTTAAGCTCACCAAGGCGCAAATGCGGGCTTCCGAGGAGAATCTGGAATTCCTGGGTATGGGTGAAACCCAACTGCGCGAGGTCGCCCGCACCCGGCAGATCGCCAGGGAAATCGAGCTAAGGGCGCCGGGCGCCGGTCTGGTAGTGGCGCGCAACGCGTTCGCCGGCTTGCGTTTTGACCGAGGCGCGGAGTTGTTCCAAATCGCCGACATCAGCCATGTTTGGATCCTCGCCGATATCTTCGAAGACGAAGCCCGGTATTTCCTGCCGGGGGCCAACGCGCGGGTAATTCTTCCCAATCTGGGACGAGTTTTGCAGGCTAAGGTCAGTGATGCCCTGCCCCAATTCGACCCGAGCTCCCGCACGCTGAAAATGCGCCTGGAGATGGATAACCCGGACTACACCCTCCGGCCCGGCATGTTCGTGGATGTAGAGTTGCCGGTCCGACTGCCTCCGGCGATTACGGTTCCCGCTGATGCGGTTCTGGATTCCGGGCTGAAGAAAACCGTTTTCGTTGTTCGCGGCCAGGGATACTTCGAACCGCGCCGGGTCGAGACGGGAACACATTATGGCGATCGCGTCGAGATCACCAAAGGGCTCGAGCCGGGCGAGCGGATTGTCATTTCCGGAAACTTTCTGATCGACTCGGAAAGCCGGATGGAATTAGCCGCTGCCGGCTTGTCCGGTGAGTTGAACAAGGATCCGGTTTGCGGCATGGACGTCGCGGAAGACAAGGCGAAGGCAGCCGGCAGGACCAGTGTGTATCGTGGTGCAACCTACTTTTTCTGCTCCGACCACTGCAAGCAGGATTTCGACAAAGACCCAGAGCATTACCTAAACCGGGGATCAGCGGGACACTCATGATCAACCGGATCATCGATTTCTCGGTCAACAACAAGGTCATCGTACTCATCGTCGTGGCAGCTGGTTGCGTCGCGGGATGGTGGTCGATGAAGAACGTACCGCTCGATGCCATCCCGGACTTGAGCGATACGCAGGTGATTGTCTACTCGCGGTGGGATCGAAGCCCGGGTATCGTCGAGGATCAGGTAACGTACCCCATCGTGACCGCGATGCTGGGCGCTCCGCGGGTGAAGGCTGTCCGGGGATTATCCGATTTCGGCTACTCATACGTTTATGTGGTCTTCGAGGACGGCACTGACATTTATTGGGCCCGAACGCGCACCTTGGAATACCTTTCCGGGGTTCTGCCGCGCCTTCCCGAAGGAGTGAAAACGGAACTAGGACCCGATGCCACCGGCCTGGGCTGGATTTTCCAATATGTGCTGGTGGACACATCCGGCCAGCATAGCTTGGCTGATCTGCGTTCATACCAAGACTGGTACCTTCGCTACTACCTCAAGTCTGTCCCCGGAGTCGCCGAGGTGGCGCCGGTCGGCGGCTTTGAGCGGCAGTACCAGGTGAACCTTGACCCCAACCGGCTCCAGGCGTACGGCATTTCGACCGCCCGCGTGGTGGAAGCAGTGCGAGGCGGTAACGATGAGGTAGGTGGCCGATTAATCGACTTCGGCGGGACCGAATACATGGTGCGGGGACGTGGTTATGCAGAGTCGGTGCACGATTTTGAGAATATTGTCCTCACGGCCAGCGAAACCGGCACACCCATTCGCATCAAGGACGTGGGCCAGGTAGTCTTAGGCCCGGATCTTCGCCGAGGGGTGGCCGACCTCGATGGTGGTGGCGACGCGGTATCCGGAATCGTAATCATGCGGCAAGGCGAGAAAGCCCTCGACGTTATCTCTCGCGTCAAGGCAAAGCTCAAGGAGATTGAACCCGGCCTGCCCGCGGGGGTGACGGTTGTTCCCATTTACGACCGTTCGGACTTGATCCTGCGCTCCATCGCCAATTTGAAGTCTACGCTGGTGGAGGAACTGCTAACCGTTTCACTCATTATTCTCCTCTTTCTGTGGCACTTCCCCAGCGCCATCATCCCCGTGATCACCATCCCGGTGGCCGTCCTGCTTTCCTTCATTCCTTTCAGGATGATGGGGATCAGCGCCAACATCATGTCCCTGGGGGGAATCGCCATCGCCGTCGGCGCGCTGGTGGATGCGGCCATCGTGGTGGTCGAGCAGACGCACAAAAAACTGGAAGAATGGGAGCGGACGGGCCGGAAAGGAAATTACCAAGCGGTGGTTATCGACGCCGTCAAGCAGGTCGGTGGCCCCAGCTTTTTTGCCCTACTGGTCATCGCGGTCTCCTTTCTCCCGGTGCTTACCCTCGAGGCGCAGGAAGGCCGTCTGTTCAAACCCCTGGCCTATACGAAAACTCTCTGCATGCTGGTAGCAGCCCTGCTCGCCATCACCCTGGACCCCGCCTTGCGCCTGTGGTTCACCCGCTTGAAGAATTTTGATTTCCGACCGCTTTGGCTGTGCAAAGCCGCGAACGCCTTGGCCGTGGGCACGATTCACTCCGAGGAAAAACACCCGCTTAGCCGTTTCTTGATTCGTGTTTACGAACCCGTGGCTATCTGGGCGTTACGACGGAAGTGGGCCGTCATCACCGCGGCGTTTGTGCTGGTCTTGGTGACGATCCCTGTTTTCATGAAGCTGGGTTCCGAGTTCATGCCTCCCCTGGATGAAGGTTCGATTCTTTATATGCCCTCCACCATGCCGGGCCTCTCCATTACCGAAGCCCAAAAACTGCTGCAGATCACGGACCGGATCATCAAACAATTCCCGGAAGTGGACCGCGTGCTGGGCAAGGCTGGGAGGGCCGAGACTTCCACCGACCCAGCGCCGCTCTCGATGCTGGAAACCGTAATTACCTTGAAGCCCCAATCCCAGTGGCGGAAGGTGGACACCTGGTATTCGTCCTGGGCCCCGGCATGGGCCAAGGCCATTTTTCGCCACGTCACCCCGGATCACATCTCCAACGAGGAACTCGGCAGCCAAATGAACGAGGCCCTGAAACTCCCCGGCGTAGCCAACGCCTGGACGATGCCGGTCAAAGGCCGCATCGACATGCTCACCACCGGCGTGCGCACCCCGGTAGGCCTCAAAATATACGGCGCTGACTTCGGTTCCATTGAAGAGATCGGCACGCAGATTGAAGCCCTTTTGCCTTTGGTGAGGGGAACGCGCAGCGTTTTCGCCGAACGGACGGGGGGCGGCTATTTCCTGGACTTCGACTGGAAGCGCGAGGAATTGGCTCGCTACGGTCTGAGTGTGGGGGAAGCCCAGGAAATTGTGCAGAGCGCGATTGGCGGAGAAAATGTGACCACGACCGTGGAAGGGCGCGAGCGGCATCCAGTCAACGTGAGGTACATGCGGGATTTCCGCACCGACATTGCGGCGCTGGGCCGGGTCCTGGTCCCAGCCTCAGGCGGGCAAAGGCAGATTCCGCTGGCGCAACTCGCCACAATTCGCACGGCGAGCGGCCCTCCCATGATCCGCGACGAAGACGGCTTGCTAACCGGCTACGTTTACGTTGACATTGCCGGACGTGACCCCAATGGATACGTTGAGGAAGCCGCCCAACTGCTCCGCGAAAAGGTGCGACTTCCGCCGGGGTATTCGATCTCCTGGAGCGGCCAGTACGTGGCCAGCCAGCGGGTCGCCAAGCGGTTGATGGCCGTCGTGCCGATGACTCTGTTTCTGATTTTCCTGCTACTTTATTTGAATACACGATCGATCACCAAGACCTCGATTGTCGTCATGGCCGTGCCCTTCTCCGCCATCGGCGCCCTTTGGCTCCTCTATCTGCTCGATTACAATATGAGTACCGCCGTCTGGATCGGGCTCATCGCCTTGCTGGGCGTGGACGCCGAAACCGGAGTCTTCATGCTGCTCTACCTTGACTTGTCGTACGAACAGGCCAGGAAGGAAGGGCACCTGCGGAGCCTGGAGGAGTTGCAGCAGGCAATTCTGCACGGAGCAGTCAAGCGCATTCGGCCGAAGTTCATGACGGTCGCCACGATGTTTCTCGGGCTGATTCCCATCATGTGGGCAACGGGCACCGGTTCGGACGTGATGAAACGCATTGCCGCACCCATGGTCGGCGGGATCTTTACCTCCTTCCTGCTAGAATTGCTGGTGTATCCGGCCGTGTACCAGATCTGGAAATGGAATTTCGAAGTTAAAAGGCAGCTTCCGAGGTTGCAGACCATGTCATGAGGCGCTCAGATTCGCTTGGATGTAGTCCCTTAAGGAACGAAGGGGATCCCAAAAGACGGCAAACCTGCAACGCCGGTGGGGCGTAGATGATCCGCCACAAAATAGTCATCCCCGGCAATCACGAGTACTTATTGGGGGACCCTCGACAACGCAGCGCAATCACCAATGCCACCCTTCTGGTGGACTCGTGCGTGGAGGTCCAGGTATTCTCCCTTGCGTAGCAGCGGCGTCACCGCCTTGCAGACACTGAAAGCATACTCGCGCTCTGCTTGGCACGCCTCTGACTTGACTGCGTCCGGGCCGATCACCGCGAGCACTCAGTCCGCTCGGTCGATGGCGCCGATTACCTCCTGCGGCAATGTGCGGCCACGACTCGGCATGTTTTTCTTGTCCATCCACGGGTCGTGACCGAGCCTCTTAAGGTCCTTGTAGAGGCGCTCGACGAAGGGCTGATCGTCCTTCCAGGCGTACGAAATGAAGACTCTGGTGTTGCTGGGCCTGCTCATACCTGCGAATAATCTATCACGCCTGTTTGGCGGTGGGGTAAGAAGTGTCACGACAGGTTGGTTATGCTTCAAGCTGGATCTGGCCTGATAAACGCCCTTCCCGTCAGCAATCACGCAAACTCCCAGGAAACCTTTGAACTGAGACGGTGTCAGTGTCCTGCTCGATTCGACTCACCATGTGCTGGAGTGCCCTGGAGGGAAAACCAACTTAATTGCTGCTTTCGCGCGGGAAAACCGATGGATGCGATTGGGAACACGGCCGTGTACAATCTACGTACAATCCACCCCGTGTTTGATATCATTTGGTGACGTAAGGTGAGACGTAATATCTGTAACTTGCGGAGAATTAGGAGTCGTTCGAAGTTCGAGTCCCCTCTTTCGCACCAGCTATCAAACTGTCCAATAATGACTTATCGGTTGCAACCAAGTCGTGTACAGGATACATGCGATGAAATTCCTATTTCATGATCGCATCCAGGAAGGCGACTTTCAGGCAGAATTCGGAACTTGGGCTCCAGCCATCCCGCCAGCCGCATGTGACGTATCAAGCCAAGGCCTTTCCGGGTCGCCGATAGCGTGCATGCTGTATGCCACGAGCTAATGCACCTTTAGTAGGGCAGCAGCTTCGAGGGGAACTAACTGCTGGGTAGATGGACATAGCCTCAGAAACGGGGATAAATTCAGGAGAAGTAGACCTCGAGGATTTGCGCCATCGAATATAACGCAAGCATCTTCTTCGTTGGTGGTATGGTAGGCAATGAATCCCATGCAAGACAGTTTTCGCGTTACCCAAAGGTTCAAACGAGTACAAGATCGGTACAACTTCAGCGTTCCAAACGTGATTTTGCGTGCTTTTGGGTCGCCAACCGTGCCGCAAAATCAACGAGATACCCTTACCGAGCTTGCCTTGGGCGCAAGAGGTCCCCGGTTCGAATCCGGGCGCCCCGACCAACTCCTTTTTTACAATGACATACACATTATAAAATCCTGCATGTGACTACCGATCGATCGGATGGGAGCAAATCAGAAGAAACGTGCAGTCCCAAGCCAACCCTCGGCCAGCAGCGTTTGTGTCCTGCCAAAACCCTTGTCCGGTCCCTAAATCTTAGATGCATTGAATTGTCATCTCCCGAGAGAACCTTCTTGACTGGGATCCAGTTTCACCGCGTGTAACCGTTACTTCTCCCGTCATGCACAATTATTGCGGAGAACAGGCCCACTCCGTGACGTGGTCCGAGCAACCATTGCTTCAGGTTGTCGACGGCGCGGTCGGCCAGAGGCACCGCCGACTTTGCGCCTCTGTGCGGATCGGCTAGCCTCGTCCTCCTTGTTCCGTAATGCGTCCGGGGCCGGGTTTCTTTATCCCGGTGGATTGGAGAGGCTGGTAGCTCTTTCCCGCCAGAGGCAACACCTTTACGACAAGCCCCATCAAACTATATCGTGCTGTGATATAATGCTCAGCCTCTACAATTTATGCCGATCGACGCAACACAGGAGACTTCAATGCTGTCGGGCCGACTCATCAGCATTATCGAAAGCCACGCGGAAGAGCATACGCGGGGCGCCGTGGAAAAGCTCCAAAGCAGCCCACACACCCGCTCGTATCACGGGCTCTCCCGGGACAAGCTGTACCACTGGCTGTTTGATGTTTACCACGGCATGGGTCGCTGGCTTTTGAGGAATTCGGATCACGAGATTCGGGCCCGGTATAGCCAGCTGGGGAAGCAGCGTTTCAGAGAGGGCATACCTTTAGCCGAAGTCCTCTGGACGCTAGTTCTGACGAAAGAGCACTTGCGGGAACGTATTGGCAATTCCATGTCGGCGGACTCGGCGCTGGAACTCCATCGGAAGCAAGAGTTCTATCGTCTTATCGGCCGTTTTTTCGATCGGGCAGTCTGCTATGCTGCAGAAGCGTACGACCGCGAGGCATCCCTCCACAGAGAAGATCCGGTGGTGACGATTGCTCGTTGAGGAACCCGGCGTCCCGCTCAACCATGAGGACATCGAGGAGGCGACCATCGAAGGAGCGGTCCGGCGCTTGCGGCCAAAGTTGATGACAGTCATCGCCGTTTTGCAGAGCTTAGCTCCCGTTCTGTGGACGACAGGAATTGGGTCGGATTTAATGAAGTCCATTGCCGCGCCGATCGAGGGTTTCAAGATCACATCAACCATCCGTGCGCTGATCATGGTCCCAGTGTTCTTTGCCCTCATAAACGTGAGCGCCCTGCACCACGGAACCTTGGAATCATCCGACCAGCCGTAGCGCACCACAATGTTGGATGTTGCAGACCTGCCGGGGCTTTCGCTTTGGCACGGGCCCGATGGTGCGGAGACTCACCGAGCCCTTGGCCGGGGTGGGCACATATCCGATTGAGGCACCGGAGGGCCGTCCAATTAGCGACCGCTCCTCGTTCGAAGTGTATCCTGCTGAGTCGCGAAGGACTTTAAGAGTGGACCTCCATCACCCGTCACACGGACGTAACGGCCTACCGTGGAATCGGCCGACTGTACCCTAACCGACAACAGGAGGCGTGGTGAAGCGGATCTCCGGATACTGGCTCCCGAGCGATCATCAAGTGTTGGCCGAATTCATCTTGGGAGGTCTGTACGACGAATGTCGACTCGAGAGGATTGCGGCATGAGCCTGATACTCGAGAAAGCCTTCGGAGCGTCTCAATTCCGAAGGAGCCCACTGTAGAGGGTTAGTTCTAACTTGACGCTCACACTACGGCTGTCGTACTTCTTCTTTGTGTTACGTGTGACGAGGTCGCCATGGGAAACGGTGACTTTGGACCGCACTACGACCTTGTCCTCAAACTGGACCGATTTGGGCGAGGTCGAAATGGCCTTAGCTTCACGTGGCAGAGCCAACTGACGGAGGTCTGCTTCATGAGAATGTTGCTGAATCCTGATACCATAAATACCCTGAACATGGTAGCAAAAGATTATCCATCTGGGAGCGTGCGGCATGGCTGAGCAAGACATTTCCAGCGCGTCTACAACAGGCGGGATCCCAATTGCCCCATCGCTGGCGCCGACGCTGGAGTCTGCCCGCGCTCCAATCCAAGCACCAGTGGTAAATCTACGGGTCGTATATATCAGCGCACTTTCGATTTTGGTTGCCGCCGCTGCCGGCCTAGTCGCGCGCGCGCTCACGGCGCTTATCGGTCTGGTCACAAATCTTTCGTTCTACGGGCGGTTCTCGTTCAAGTTTACTTCTCCGGCCGGCAACCACCTGGGACCATACGTGATATTTATCCCAGTAATCGGAGGATTGATCGTCGGAGTGATGGCGCGGTATGGGTCAGCCGCGATTCGGGGACACGGTATTCCGGAAGCAATGGAGCAGATCCTGTTCGGCCGCAGCCGGATCCCTGCGCGGGTAACCTTTCTCAAGCCACTTTCGGCGGCGATTGCCATCGGTACTGGCGGGCCATTCGGGGCCGAAGGCCCGATCATTGCTACCGGTGGCGCGCTGGGATCGCTCATCGGGCAACTGTTGAGAATAACTGCTGATGAACGTAAGACCCTGCTTGCTGCCGGAGCCGCAGCGGGAATGGCCGCAACGTTCGGCAGTCCGGTTTCAGCCGTGCTGCTGGCCATCGAGCTGCTCCTGTTCGAATACCGGCCGCGGTCGATAATTCCTGTTTCGTTGGCGTGTGCGACCGCACAGAGCGTACGCATTGCCTTCGTTGGAACCGCGCCCATCTTCGCGATGCCCGACGTTGTGCAACAACGCGGATACTCGCTGGCGGTTTACATCATACTCGGCGCGATCGTCGGCGTGGCAGCAGTGTTTGCCACGCGCGCTGTCTATGCGGTCGAGGATGCATTCGATCGCCTGCCCATTCACTGGATGTGGTGGCCAGCCATTGGCGCAGTCGCAGTTGGCGTGATTGGGTACTTCGCTCCGCACACGATGGGAGTCGGCTATGACAACATCGAAAATATCGTCAGCGGTCACATCCTTGGAACTGCACTGATTGTTCTCTTCGTCTTGAAGTTCGTGTCGTGGGCAATTGCGCTGGGCAGCGGGACTTCTGGTGGAACTCTGGCGCCTTTGTTCACAATCGGCGGCGGGTTGGGATCGTTGCTGGGAGGTTTCGCCATCTGGGCTTTTCCTGGACTTGGCATCGACGTTCGGGTTGCGGCGCTGGTGGGAATGGCTGCCATGTTCGCTGGGGCTTCGCGCGCGTTGCTCGCCTCGGTAGTGTTCGCCTTCGAAGCAACGCGGCAGCCGCTGAGCCTGCTGCCACTGCTCGGAGGCTGCACGGCAGCGTTTCTTATTTCGTCGCTCATGATGCGCAACACTATCATGACGGAGAAGATTGCGCGGCGCGGCGCTCGGGTGATCGCCGAATACACCGCAGATTATCTTGACCAAGTGCTCGTGAAGGACGCTGCGACAAAAGAAGTGGTGGCTCTTGCGGCCGACAATACGCTGGCCAGTATTCGTGCATGGTTTGGGTCGCGAGCACCGGGAACCGGGCACCAGGGATTTCCTGTACACGATCGCGAAAGCAATCTCGTGGGGGTGGTCACCAGACGCGATATCTTCAACACCGAGGAATCCGAAAACTCGCAACTGCGGGGAATTATCAAGCGTCCCCCGGCGATTGTGTTCGAGGACAATTCTCTTCGCGAAGCTGCGGACCACATGATAGCCGAAGGCGTTGGGCGGCTACCGGTGGTCGCTCGCGACGACACCCGCAAGGTCATAGGCTGGCTCACGCGAAGCGATTTACTTTCTGCTCACCGCCAGCGCCTGGAAGACGCGTCTCAGTTCAACCGCGAGATCAGTATCCGAACCGTCCGCCTGAATCGCGGCTCAGCCCGGCCTAAATAGAAAGCGGTCACCGGAACCCTGATGCACTGCGAAAGAGGAAGGCGTCACTCGCCATGCTGCCTCCCTCGGATTGTAATGTGACAGTGAGTAACATTCTCTGTGCGATCGAGAACGGCTGATGGGGAGAACTGCCTGTTCTCGATGCCGGCACTCGCTCGTCGTGGCCTAGACCAACGAAAGCGGGTTTTGACACGATTACAAAAATGCTGCTGAATAAAGCTAAGCGGTTGCCCGTTGTAGATCGCGCCGACCTACAGAGGGTAGTTAGGTAGGTCAGCCGCGCGAGGGTGATGGCGTGCTGGCGGAACATCTACAAGAGGGCGGTTTACGCGAGGCCGGCTAGATCAGTCGGCTGCGGACAGATGGCAAGCGCACGACCGCAGCAGGCGAGATCATCGGGTACGTCTTGAATATTGGCGAGAGGGACCTTAGGATTAGTGTTGAGGATTCGATCAAGGAGTTAGCGCTTGCGGCGCAAGTCGTCGGCACCCGGATTGGCGATACCGTTCGCGCCAGCTTTCATGATTAAGACGGACGCCGCGTCGCACATAGCATTGAGAAGGTGTTCAGCCGGCAGTTCGCGGGATTCGAGTAACTCCGTCTTACTCGGGCCTCAGCCAGTCGCTTCCCCTTCCTGAGATGGAAAGCCGAGTTGCTGGGGAACGTCTTATGAGTGAGGAGGCGCAGGAGGGCCCATGAGTGACGAGAAAGAGTCATCGCGGGGGCGGCTATTCAAAATCGCAACCGTAGCTGGGATTCTAGGGATGTTTCTTAGCGGATTCTGTTTCGGCAGTTGTCTCGTGCTCGTTGCCCGGATACGCATACCAGAGTTCTTTGATACACCCCTTGGTTTTAAGCGAACGCCATTGGTGGGGATTTCCGCGGTTGCGGATTCTGCATTGTATCCTTCTCTCGCGGCGCTCGCCTTATTCTGGCTTTTTTTTGGGCTCTGCTCCACTTCTTTGAGGGGCATCCGGACCAGCGGCAGTTTACTGCCAACGCGCCAAAATGAGCGGGATGTGGTTGAATTCTCACAGAGTTGCCCTGAGAGAGTTGTATTGCCCATATGGGGTACTGCCGAATTGTTGCAAGCCCAGGGTTTCGGCCAGCCCTTTTTGGATGAGGCTCTGGGTGGAGACCACGGTGGCGGTTCGATAGGGTGAGTCTCGATTTCAAGCGTTCAGGTCCGCGACGCGAAGGGGATAGGGTGGGTGCCATGAACAAGAGCGACCTGCTTCGCTATAAGAATCTCCTCCTCTCGAAGCGACAAGAACTCTCCACCGGCAAGAGTCTGGTCGATTCGATTCTCACCGCAGGTGAACCTCGCGGGGACCCGGTCGATATGGCCGCCAGCGAAACTGACGCAGCCATGCAAATCAGGTTGCATCAGGCAGACGGCAAACTCTTGCGCGCCATCGAGGATGCCTTGACGCGGATTCGGCATCAGAAATTCGGCATTTGCGCAGAATGCGGGCAGGCGATTAGCAAGGCGCGCTTAGAAGCGGTGCCCTGGGCCAGGCGGTGTAGAGACTGCAAGGATCGACAGGACTCTGGAAGCTGAGACGCTGACGGACGCACCAGGTTGCAAGGAAGTGGGGCCATTATGACCAGCGCGAGTCCTGCTATCGCTGCGCGAACTGCGGGAGCACGAACGGGCGTTCGTAAGGAGCGTCAAGAATCCCGAAATGGCAAAGAGTTGCTTTGAATTCCACAATAGGTGAGCGGTCGCCTTGCAAAACTTAGGAATAGATTTATTGCAAACAATGATACAGCGATCATCTCCGTAACTGCCGATAGGGGAAGCCCTTTCCACGCGGGAGGGAAGAAACTTTGATAAGCGAGAATTTCAGAACTGACGCGCAGCAGGCATCCCGCGGTCAGGAGCAGCAGGGCCACAAACATGAGCTTGGTGCTGAATAGCGTCCTTCCGGCAAAGGCCGGGAGGACTCGCTGGCCAATTGCAAACACCATCGTAGCCAGGAAACCAGCAGTCAACGCATGGCGCGAGGCTCCCCAGATTCCTTGCGGTCTGATCACCGAGGCAGCCCAAATACTTAACCCGGCGGCGACCAACGCCCATCCATAGGCAATCCGAACAAAGCTCGGGAAACTGCTATGTGCGCCTCTGACCTTGGGAAGGCGCTCGGGCAATTCAAACAGCCCGAGGGCATGAACGGCAAGCGTGATTCCGGCGAGGAGGAAGAGTCCGGCCACTAGCGTGCTGCTCAAGAAAGCCGCCAGCACTCCCAGGGAATTCAGCGCAACGGCCAGCAACAGCACGCGTCCCTTTACGGGTCGCAATCCGAGAAAAATGGGAAGCCACTTGGCGCTGAACCCCCAAACAAAGGGCACCAGGAAACCCCAGGTTTGGAGGACCAGAAAGCTTTGGTCGAAACCCGCCGGCAG